>NZ_LWUJ01000012.1 GCF_001645765.1 Candidatus Mycoplasma haematobovis
CAATATTCAGACGAAGAAATAAGAAAATTGGAAGATTTGAAAAGTGAATTATCCAAATTTTCATCAGAACTTGAAGGATTAATTGATTTAAATAATTAATGAAACTACCAGCAAGCTTAAGCAAGCTGAAATCATTATTTCCAGTAATAGTTGTTGGCGCCTCTGTAGCAATAACTATTAAGTTATTGACAGAGGGTGCCCCAACTGCGACAGAGTTAATTAAAGTTTCTGCAGAAGAAGACATCTTAGAGACTAATTACGAAGATAAGTTAGAGATTCCTCCAGAGCCCGAACCTGAGCCACAGCCAAAAGAAGAAAATCCTCCTCAAGAAGAACCACCACAAGTTCAATCTGATGATGCTCAAGAACCTAAAGAAAATGAAGAACAGGATAAAAAAGACTCTGAAAATCAACAAAAATCAGATAGTGATGAGAAAAAAGAGGAAAAGTCTGAACAAAAGAAACAACCATCTGCTACAAAAAGAAGATTAGCCGAAACACCAATGGGGAAATTGATAGGTAGGTTAATTAATTCAAAGAAACAATAAACAATTTAATTAATTATTACTTTCTTGGGAGAAAAGTAAAAGATTATTGCCTTATTAGATAATGATTTCTGTAGCACAAAAGACTAGTATAGTTATTGGTGGTGTTGCTGCTGTATCTGGTTTAAGTTCTGCTATTTATTTATCTACTTGAACTACTATTGAACAACAAATTTCAAAAGAAGGACTTAAATTAATAAGTAATGAAGAGGATTACAAATTTGTTCTATTTATACATAAAGATAGTTCAGAATTAAAGGTAGCAATAAATAAAGATTCTTTAGATTTTCAAGCACAAGGATTTGAGGTAAAGAAGTGATGTGAAAAAAGTCTTAAAGAATGAGCGCCAAATGATACATTATTAAAGCAAGTTAAAGCATGATGTATTGTTCCAAAAATTAAGACTCTTAAAGATAAATTAACTGGAAAATTACATAAAGAAAACGCTTGACAAAGTAAATTTACAACTTTTGCTAGCAATCCAGATAAAGACAATAAATTGTTGGCAGCTTTAAATGAATCTAGATCAAAAAATCCCTTGGCTAAAGAATCAAAAGATGGAGGTACAGAATTAAGTAAATGATGTGATTCTGCTTTGGAACAGAAAATATATGAAGTAGATACAAAACATAAGACAGAAAAGAATATAGAGGATTGGTGTTTTGAAAAATAAATCTTAAAAATTAATATTCTTTAATTCTTAAGAAGGATATGTCTGTAGAGGTAGTGCAAAAAGTAGCAGCAGTAACAATAATTGCTGGAGGTATAGGTGGTGGGTATTTTGCTTTAACAGGTGGTAGTTCTGGTACTTTGTCTGGAATGAGTCTTGCGTCTGGAAGAGATTTAATTAAAGATTGAGATACTATTGAATCAAATTACAAAAATGAAAAGAATACAAATTTAATAGAGGGCATTCCAAAAGAAGCTTCAAAGCTTCAGGACAAAATTAAGAAATGATGCGAAACTAAAGGTAACACTTATTATTTAGGGCCAACAGATAAGACTTATCGTTCTTATATGCTTTGATGTTTAAAGGAGATTGATTTAGATACAGCATTAATTAGACAGGGACTTGAGTGAAAAGATGAAGGATGAGATAAGAAATTTGAGAAGAATAAAACTGCATTGCAAACATTGTTGAATAAAGGAACTAATCCAAAACAAGAACCTGCAGATGCTAATAAATTAAGGAGTTGATGTGAAGAGAATAAGAAGGGAAGATACAAATATCTAGGCGATGATGCAGAGCATAAGGTAAGGTCTTATTGCTATTGAAGTAAAGAAGAATGAGAATTAGCAAATAAACCACAACAAGAAACTCCTCCTTCAGATTCCGCAATAGAACCATCTGCTCTTTCTTCTGATTCAGCTTCTAGATAATATGACAATATTACCTCATCATATTGCTGGTATCTTTTTGTTAGGTGGTTTAACTGTGGGAAGTTATTTCACAGTTAATGCATTAACCCCTCCTTCTTTAGAAAGCAAGCTTAAGAATTTAAATTTAGAATTAGTTAGTACGGAATGAGGTGAAAAAGCACAAGAATACAAAAAAGATGGCAACAATAACTTAATACCTTCAATTGATAAGAGCAAACAAGAAAGAGAGATTGCAACATTGTTAGAGGGTTGATGCAAAAAGAAGAAAGATAAATATTTTTTAGGCAACACTGACATTAGTTACAGAAATTTTTCTGTTTGATGTACTGTTACAAAGACAATCAAAAATGTGTTGGTCGGAAGAAGATTAAAGGAATTAGATCCAGAAGGCTGAACACAAAAATTTACCGCTTACAGTGCTGACACAAATACAGATAAATTTATTACTCCAAATAAGGGTGTTACTGAAGAAAAATTAAAGGACTGATGTAGAGATACTCAAGCAAATACTAACTACACTTATGAAGGCGATGAAACTTTAAACAAGATATTAAGCTGGTGCTACGCAAATTCTTAAAGCGTTTTTAAAATCTTGGTCTTTTGGCCCTTTGTAAGGTTTTTTGTAGGCTTTAGAACATCAATCTTTAACTGCTTCTTTACCTCCGCTATTTAACTCTTTTCCTTTAGCAGTAATTAATTCTTGATCTAATTCCGTGTTTTCATTTATTTTCTTCAAGTTTTGCAAAGCAACTTCTCATTTTTCATCCTTACCTTCATCAATAGCATTAGTTATTTGTTCTTTAATAGAGAAAGTGCAGTAATTTTGTATATTTTGATACTCTTTTGAATCTTCTTTATTAACAACATTATTAATATTGCTATTACATCAATCTCTTAATTCTATTCAAGTAGCGTTAGTATTCTTATCCTTCAAGGCACCTAATTCATCTACTAAAGTGTTTTTGTCGGCAACCTTTAAAGAAACTAGTCTCGCTTCTCAATTAGTTTTGTGTGTTTCACTCGTAGTAGTCAGTAAAGTATCTTTAAATAATTTAGAGTAGGTTGATGTTGTTATGTTGTGATAAATACCGTAACCCAACCCCCCAACACTGGCTAAAGATCCAACACCTAAACCTACTTTAGTTAATAAATTCATTAGTTTGTTCTTTTGCAGTGCTCTTTAGCATCTTTAAATTCCAAATCATCGTCGCCACCGAATACTTCAACAGCTATATCGTTACATCATTTTTGCAATTCAGTGCCATTGGTATTTGAACCCTTGGCTACTTTTTTCAAGGATGAAGAAAGTGGTTTAGTTCCGTTTTGGTTTAATTTATTAAATCTAGTATTTCAAGTAGCTGATCCATCTGCTCAACTCGTATCACCTACTTTATCTTTAACGTTTCAAGAGCAGTATTCTTTAAAGTCCTTAAATAGTGGAGATTCTTTCTTATCAAAAGTACTTTTGTATATTTCTTCACACGCTTTTTGAAAATCTTCTTTTGCACTATTAACATCGGTTTTTGCTTTAGTTTGAGCATTCTTTAATTTTTGAATATCTGAATTTACAGTTCCGTCTTTAAGTTTGTTTAATTTTGCAGTTATTAAGGTAGTATCTTTAGTGAAGTCTATTAATGCTTTTTCAAATTTGCCTTTAATGGTTGTTGTGTTTTGTGTTAGTAGTAAATAGGTACCACCAGTACCAATTATTGTTGTTCCAGTTATTCCTGCAATAACAGGTACTAATTTAGACATTTAAAGTTATTTCTTCTTATATTAGTATTAAGAGCTAAGAATATGGCAAATACTAATTTAGCTAAGACTGCTTATGGTTTATTAGGTACTGGAGTATTACTAGGAGCAGGATATATTGGAAGACCATATATATTTGGTGATAAGATTGCTGATCTTCTTAAGGTTCATAATACTGAAAAACAATTATTAACTTCAGCTTCACCAAGCTATAGTGAAAGGTGAAAAAAGGCTTGGTTTAACTATAGGAAGGATAACCAGAATAAAGAGAAAGATGTATGAGAGATTGGAGATTGGGATAAGACATTTGTAAAAAAAGACGATATTGTTGCTCCTACTTCTTTTGTAGATGCTTGTGAGAGAAATTCACGAGTATCTGTATCTAGTCACTTAAATCCTCTTTACAAACAAGTATTAGATTGATGTACTAGTGACTCCAAAGTAAGTATTAAGGATTTAATAAGAGATTCAGGTAAGAGAATACTTAATAAATTTGATTCAAAAACAAAAGAAGACTCTGGTTGAAAACCATTATTTAAGAGATATTTAACATCTAACAAAAATAGAGAGCAAGATGTTTTGAAGGTTTCTGGTTGAGTAAATAATCCAGATCCAGCAAATAAATTAGAGAATAATGCACAAATTCTTGAAGACTTTATTAGTAAGTGTACTGCGTTATCTGAGAAAACTGTAGAGAATGTAGGTGATGCAAATTATCAAGATGCTGTTAGTTATTGTTCTGATGATATTCATGCTGAAGATTTAGTTAAAGAATCTGGAAGAAAAATGATTGACTTAAGTAAATTAACTCCAAGCAGTGACGGAACAGCAAATGCATTAGCTAGAGAAATATGACAGAAATATATTAAGAAAAATGAAAATAAAGATAATGGAGAAGATGAGTGAAAAGTAGATCAATGACATTTAAAGAAAAAAACACCAGAATCAATTCCAGAGAAGTTTTGAGACAACTGTAAGAATAAAAGAAAATCAAACATTAGGAGTGTGGAGGATACACTCTTTGAACAAGTTAAGAATTATTGTTCTGTGGAAAGTAGTAGAACTGAGTACATAGAGGCAGACTAGGTAATGGAGCCTATAGGTTCATTTAAATACTAGTAAAAGTTAAAGATGGCAACAGCTTTAGTTAAAGGGGCCGTAGCAGTTGGTGCATTAGCTACTGCTTCAGGAGTAGGGACTGCAATATATTTCAATACTGGGACTACTATAGCTGATAAGTTAGCAGGCACAGCACTTAAATTAATAAGTAATAAAGAAGACTACAAATTTATTCTTTTTGATAATAAAGCTAAACAAGAATTTAAAGATGCTATTGGAAAAAAGACTGTTGATCATAATGACTCTACACATATAGATGCTTTAGATAATTGATGCAAAGAAAAGCTTAAAGCTTGAGCATCAAGTGATAAGGATAACAGTATTTATGAGAAAGTTAAAGCATGATGTGTTGAGCCAACCAAAAGAACTCTAAGACAAAAACTTAAAGGAGCTTTACATAGAGATACTGAATGACAAGGGAAATATACTGGCTTTGCAGGTGATACCTCAAAGGGCACTAAATTTTTAGATGCTTTAAAGAATGCTTTTCCCAGAGTTACTCTCGAGAAAACAACAGCAGAAGGTGGAGCAAAATTAAAGGAATGATGTGTGGGGACTTTGGAATTAAGGATTTATGAAGTTACTGATCATAAATCAGAAGAAAATATTCAGACTTGGTGTTTAGATGCTTCTAGGTAGTTTGCCTTGAAAAAAAGGTTTGTTCAACTCTTGGTAGTTGTGCTTCGTTAGGAGCTGGGGTATATATTTATCTATTAATACCCTCTGCAGAACCACAAAATGTTGGAGAGGTATTGAATAGAGCTGGTTTTGAAGGTATAGAAAAAGCTTCTACTGAAGACTTAATGAAAATTGTAAAGGCTTACAAAGAAGCCTTAAAGAGTGGTAAGAAATTTGAAAAAATGGAGGAAGTTGAAGTTGATGGTAAGACAGATGAAGAAATAGGAGAACAAATTAAAGGTGGTTGCAGAAGAATAGCTGTAAGTGGAGTTTCTTCAGTTAATAAAGATACTGGTCGTAGATTTTGTGTTGTTCCAGTAACCGTAGAAGAAACATTAAAGAAACAAGGAATTAGATTTTTAGACGTTGATGGCAACGGGGATGATACTCATTGAGGGGAAAAAGTAGAGTTATTGTTTGGATCGGGCAAAGCTAATGAATCTATGAAAAAGGAAAATGATTCTAGTAAGAAAGTAGATATGATCAAGGCTTCTTGTAGAGATTTAAAAACAGCTCCTACTACTTCAGGAGGATTTAATTCTTTCTTAACTGTTGCAACAACTTATTGTTCTATTAAAGGAAAATAAACAATTAACCAGTTACACAAACTTTTGAGGCATTTTCGAAGGTTTGATCTTTTTCTCCTTTAAAGGGTTTTGAAAATACAGAAGTACATCAACCTTTAACGGCGGCATTTGCCTCAGCCCCTTTTATTTTATCTTTAGTAGTCTTTAATACACTGTCTAATTTTTTGTCGTCAATCCCTTGTAATTTTGTATGTCCTACAGCTCACTGATTATCACCATTACCACTAGGAATTTCAGAGATAGGATTAGTTAATTTTTCTTTAATAGAGAAAGTACAGTAATTCTCTATATTTTGAAGTTCTTTTCCGCCTTTATTTGAATTATCAATAATACCTTTACATCAATCTCTTAAATCTGTTCAAGCAACTACTGGATTTTGTTTTTCTTTAACAGATTGTAGACTATTAATTAAAGTATCTTTTGTTGCTACCTTTAAAGAAACAAGCCTTGCTTCTCAATTAGTTTTGTGTGTTTCACCTTCGGTATTTAATAGGGTTCCTTCTAGGGATTTAGAGTAGGTTGATGTTGTTATGTTGTGATAAACACCATAACTCAAGCCACTGGCCCCTGCTACGGTTGTAACTCCTATTCCTATCTTAGCTATTGGATTCATTAGTTGTCTTTTCCACAAGAAGCCTTAGCATCCTTAAATTCTAGATTATCTTCTCCTTCATAAATAGAATTAGCAATATTTTCGCATCATTCTTTCAATTTATTTCCATCATTACCTGCTCCATTTGCAATAGTTGTTAAGGAAACAGAAGAAGGTTTAGTATTTTCAACCTTTAGTTTGTTAAATCTTGCACTTCAATCAGCTCCGCTAGCAAATCAATTTTCAGTAGTTATTACATCTTTGATATTCTTGGAGCAATAAGATTGAAAATCCCTAAACAAATCTGAATCTTTCTTATCAAAAGCACTATTGTATATTTCCTTACATCCCTCCTTAAAATCATTTAATCCTTGATTAGTTCCCTTAACTTCTTTATTTTTTGCTGATATTAATTTTGAGTGTTTAGGAACAGAATTACTTGATTTTAATTTTGTTAATTTTTCAGTTATTAAAGCAGTGTCTTTTGTGAAATCTAAAATTGCATGTTTAAATTCAATCTTAAAACTTTTTGTGTTTTGTGTTGATAATAAATAACCACCTCCAACACCAATTATTGTTGTTCCAGTTACTCCCGCAACAATAGGTACTAATTTGGACATATTTTTAATAACTACTTAAATAATTAATAGTATTTTTAAGCTAAGAATGACTAACTGTAATTAATAGAATACTTAATTATTTAGAAGTAAGTATAGGTTTTGTTCTTTCAAAAAATTTCTGTGATAACTGTGATACAAAAAGAACAAATCTTATTAATGGGATTTTAAAGTTCCAAGAATTAAATAGGAACATATATGGCAAAGAGCTTTAAATCTTTCTTACCTCAATTATCTATTGTTGTCCCTGCAGTAACTACAGGAATGCTTATCTTTTCTGATAAGGTTGATCCCATTACTTCATTACTTTCTAAATCTGAAGCAGAAAAAAAGGAAGAAGATAGTAGCATAAAGAAAACATCTAAAGATCAAGGCGAAAAAGGTAAGGATGGAGATGGCGGAGCAGGGGGAAAAGATGGAGAAAAAACTAAAGAGATGAATAAAGGAGGATTAGGTGAAAAAGGCGATGGAGCAGAAGCAAAAGGTGGTTCAGGAAAAGGAGATGCTGGAGCTAAAGGACCTGAAGGTAATACTGGAAAAGATGGCGAAGCTGGTGCACAAGGAGGCAGTCCAAATGGAATTCAGAATGGTTTAGATAGTGGGGTAGCAGGAGGAATTGGACAGGGTCCCGAAGCACAAGATGGTGCATCTATTTCTTTACCTGCTAGTGGATTAGGGCAACAATCTCAAGGATCTGATAATCTAACTGATCAAGCTCAAAATCCTTCGGGAGAAGGGCAATCACAAGCTGGAGATTCAACTGCTGGTATTCAAGATAGTTCATCAAATAGTAATGTTATTTCTGGAAGTAGTGATGGCGCGGAAAGAACAGAAGTAGAAGGTACAACTTCTGTTGGAGGACCACAACCTTTTGCTCCTGCCTTTGCATCTATAATAGGCGATTTAATGTCTGAAGATCTCTAGTTAATTAATTTAAATTTGATGTTTTTTCAATAATGATACCTTTAATTAAGTTACTGAAGATTGTGTTGCCTGTTGCCACAGTAACAACAGCAACCATATTGACAACTTCTTTAATATCTTCTGGAAAAGTTGATTTAGATAAGAAAAAAGAAAACGAAGATCAAGAATTGAATGATTTTGTAAAGCCTCCTGAAGACTTTGAAGATGAGAAGATTTTTTATTCTAAAGAAGGTGATTCAGATAATTTGAGAACACTAGACAAAGACACTGCTAAGAAGATTGAAGAATTAATGCAAAAGAACGGAGGCAAATTGGAAAAAGGAGAACAATTGGGAGATACTGTTCAAGCTCCAAATCCTGAAATTAATCCAAATGTCCCAGAAAATCAACCACAAAACGTAGGAAAAGCGGATTCTCCAGAAATTACTTCTAAAGCAGAAGATAAAGATATGACTAGTGTTCCTAAAGGAAATAATAAAGATGAGGGCGATACAATTTCTGAGACTAAAGATACATTAATAAGTACTTCTGAGTCTACTGATGATGATTTTACTAATGGCCGTGATGACCCTCAACAACCGTCTTTAGATGATGACAAAAAAGATAGTGATGTTAATGAAACACCTCCTTTAGATACTGAGGAAAATGATTTGAATAAAGGGAAAGAAGGGCCAGAGATTAGAGATGATAAGTCCCAAAATGAAGGGATAGGAGATGTGAATTCAGTAGTACAGAAAACTTTAGAGCCACAGTCATCTACAGAAGAAAATGGTGTCGAAACTAATGATGATACGAGTGTTGATCCAGTAACTAATCCAGAAATGAAAAATGAAGTAGGAGAAGCGACACATCAAGATGTGTCTATGGAAGCAAAAGGTGATTTAGGTAAAGGGCCTAACTTTGATACTTCTAAAGAATCAGGAGACTCTAAAGGTTTAGATGGCGGAAATGATGATCAAATATCTGACGGCAATTCCGACAGATATTCTGAAGAAGCAATTAAACGATTAGAACAAATGCAAGGAGAATTATCTGAATTTGAACTTAGATTGAAACAACTAATTGATTAATTAATGGCTATTCCAGCAAGCTTAAGCAAGCTGAAATCTTTATTTCCAGTATTTGTTGTTGGAGCATCTGTTGCAATCACGATTAAGTTATTAACTGAATCAACACCATTAACTTCTGAGATATTTCAGGTTAAGGCAGAAGAAGATATTTTTAGTCCAGAATATAAAGATGAGCTTGTAGAGCCTAAAGAACCTGAACCTGAACCGGAGCCACAACAAGAACCAGAAGCTCAGCCTAAACAGGAAGAAGAGGACAACAAAGATAAACAAGAAGAACAATCCCCAGAAGAAAGTGACCAACAAGATTCATCGTCTGATCAAAAAGAAGAAAAAGATGATGCCCAGAAAAACGAGAAAAAGGATGAAAAGCAACCTTCTGGTGGTAGGATGTTTGGAAATAGTTCTACTGCACAATTGTTAAAGAAAATTTTGGGTGGAGGAGGTCAGAAGAAATAAATCTTGGCTTTATTAGGTAAAGTTCCAGTTACTATTATTGCATCTTCTTCTGTAGTAGGTGGAACAGCATATTGTTGTTATCAATATGCAAATGGTATCAATAAAGTAGGTAGTTCTTTTCTTGATTATGAAACAGCATTCTTAAGTACTACTGGAGATGTGAAATTATGACCTAATAAGTTGGAAGCTCTAAAGCAGGGAGATGTATTGGGAAGTAGTCAAAAACTCAAAGATGCAAAGAGCAGAAATGATTTGCAATTATTAAAGGAAGCCTGTGGTGAATTCTATTCTCATGAATTTCTTAGTAAGAATAGTAAAGATATAGATGACTTTAAGAAATATTGCGCAAAGACTAATAAAGATGTCATAGGTGATACATGGTTTTCTGATTTTAAAGAAGCTACAGGGGCAGAGAAGTTAGCTCAAAAGATTAATAATAGAGGAGATAAAGCAATTTCACCAGAGTTAGATGGAATTTTGAAAAAATATGTTGGAAAAATAAGGGATGTTGAATTAGCAAAAGAAATTAGTGATTGGTGCAATAAAGTTGGAAATAATATTTACTTAGGACCTTTAACTGACTTTACTAATAGTCAAGAGTACTGTAAAGCACTTACACCATAAATTATCTATTAGGTATAAGTAATAAATGCCTATTCCAGCAAGCTTAAGCAAGCTGAAATCTTTATTTCCAGTAATAGTTGTTGGCGCTTCTGTGGCAATAACTATTAAGCTCTTGACAGAGTCTACTCCACTTACTTCAAATTTATTGCAGGTTAAAGCCGAGGAAGATATCTTTAGTCCAGAATATCAAGAGATTCTTGAAGATCCTAAAGAACCTGAACCCCCTACTCCTGAGCCAGAACCACAAGAGCCAACCACAGAACAATCAAATGAACCTAAAGAGGATGAAGGTAGCGATGAAGAATTACAGGATAGTTCTACTGAGCAGGACAATTCTACTCAAGAACCACAAGATTCTGCACCCAAAGAAGAAAAGAAAGAAGATCCACCAAAATCTGCTCCAAAACTTAAGTTTAAAGACGATAACTTTATGGGTGGCTTTCTTAAAAGAATATTTAAGCCTTAAGGAAAATAGTTTCTTTAAGAATCATAGACATTTTCATATATCTTTAAAAGGACAAATAGGTTATGTTGTCTTTTGTTAAATTACTTAAAGTTGCGTTGCCCGTTGCCACAACAACAGCTGCGACTATAGCAACTACTTTTTTAGTATCTTTTGGTAAACAAGATCCCAAACATATTGAAGAGAATATTGATAAAGGTTTAGATGATTTTCAAAAACCTTCTGAAAATTTTGAAGACAAGAAAATGTACTATTCAACTAAAGGTAAAGCTGAAGGATTAACCAAACTTAATGATGAGCAAGCAGAAAAACTTGCACAACAATTGGAAGAAAAAGGAGATGGAACAGAACCTATTGACTTAGATGCTATTCCCGAAGAAGCTCCAGAAGGAGAATCACAAGCTACAAAACACCCCTCTATGGATACTCCAAAAAATAATTTGCTCCAAAAACAAGAATTAGATTTAACTGGAAAATCTACAAGCGATGATGATTCAAGACCGCAAGAATCAGAATTAAGTAAATCAAGTGAAAAAAAAGATGAATCTATGGATGCTTTGGGCGCAAAAGAAGATGGGAAAAACGATGATTTAGATAGCAAACAATCTGCAAATGAAGATAATGTAGGTGATTCTGATGCTGGAGCAGAGGGAGATGATGTTCAAAATGATGATCAAACAGTGCCCATCCAAAAAGCGGAAAATAAATCATCAGATAGCTCTGAAGATTTAGGAAATTCAAAAATAGAAAGTGGAGGCGATGAGGTTAAAGAACCAAATTTACAACAAGAATCGGAAGGTACTTTAAATCTACAACAGTCTCAGAGAGAAGATGAATCACAACAAGTTGGAGGGTCAGAAGAAAAAAGCAAGAATGGGGAGAAGTCAGAATCAAAAGAAGGATTAAGCGCAAGTGGTCCTAAGTTAGATGAAGGGAAAGAGGGTCATAATAATATTGATTCCGGACATGGAACTGATGATGTTAATGGTTCTCCACATATGCCTTCCGAAGAAGAATTAAAGACATTATTAGGATTGGAAGCTGAGTTAGCATTTGTTAAGTCAGGTCTAGAAGATATGCTTAATAGTTAATGCCTATTCCAGCAAGCTTAAGCAAGCTGAAATCTTTATTTCCAGTCTTTGTTGTTGGTGCTTCCGTAGCAATAACAATTAAGTTATTAACTGAATCAACACCATTAACTTCCGAAATACTTCAAGTTAAAGCGGAAGAAGACATAAAGTCTGTTGATGAGTACAAAGATGATCTTGTACCGGATCCTGAGCCAGAACCTCCACAAGAAGAAACTCCCCCTCCACCCGCAGAAGAAGAAAAGGATCCAAAAACAGAAGAACAAACCAAATCTAAAGAAGAAGAAGATTCTGAAGAGAAAATCGATTCAGAAGACAGTTCAAAGGAAGAGAATCAAGAAGATCAAAAGAAGGATCAATCTGAACAAAAACCTAAATCTTCTGGAAGAGCATTTATTAGTGGCGGGATAGGTGATATATTGAAACAAATAATGAAGCCATCAAAGAAATAAGGATGTCACCAACAACTTTAAAGGTTAGTTTGATGGCTGGTGGATTTGCTACTGTATCAGGTTTAGGTTCTGCTACTTATTTACTTACTAGGTCCACTATTGAACAACAATTAATAGGAGAAGGACTTAAGTTAATTAAAGATGTAAATGACTACAAATTTATATTATTTACACATAAGAATAATCAAGAATTAAAGACAGCAATATCTAAAGATAATTTAGATTTAAATCAAGAAGCAGAAGTTAAGAAATGATGTGAAAATAATCTAAAGAAATGAACAACAGATTCATTATTAAAGAATGCTAGAGAATGGTGTGTAATTCCTAAGGTAAAAACTCTTAAAGATAAATTAAGTAGTAAATTAAAGACGGGAAAAGATTGACAAGAACATTTTAAATCTTTGGCAAGCGTTTCAGGTACATCTAATAATAAGTTTTTGACTACTTTAAATGCTTCTTTTTCTGGGGCTAACTTAAATCAAACATCCCCAAATGGAGGCGCTAAATTAGCTGAGTGATGTACTTCTGCATTAAATCAAAAAATATACGAAGTAGATTCTACAAATAAAACTGAAGAAAATATATTAGCTTGATGTCTAAATGGCTCTTAATCTTCCTTGAAAAAAGATTAGCTCTATTTACACTTGTTGTGGTTCAATAGTTGCTGGAGCATATATTTATTTCTTAATTCCTAAAGGAGAACCACAAAGCGTTGGAGAAGTATTAGATAGAGCTGGATTTATCGGTGTAGAGAAGGCTTCTGCCGCAGATCTTAAGAAGATAGTAGCAGCTTACAAATTAGCTTTAGCAAGTAAAGACTTCCAAAAGATGGAAGGTGTAGAGATTACTGATGAATCTACAGATGAAGAAGTAGTCGAACAAATTAAAGGAGGTTGTAGGAGATTATCTATTGGAAAAACTACTTCTGTTAATAAAGAAAATGGAAGACGTTTCTGTATAGTACCAACCACTATTTCTGAAACATTAAAGAAAAGAGGAATTAGTTTTTTAGATATGAAAGGACATACACATGATGATATTTGAGCACAAAAAGCAGATTTGTTAATTAGTTCAGGAAAAGCTGGAAAGAATATGACTGCAGATACTCCAAGAGATTCAAAAATAAAACTTATTAAGTCTTCTTGTTCTGATTTAGCTGGAGCTCCTACTACATCAGGTAAGTTTGGATCATTTTTAGATGTTGCAACAACTTATTGTACTGATAAGAGGGGAGATAAGTAATATATGTCAGTTGAGGTTGTTCAAAAAGTAGCTGCAGTAACACTAATTGCTGGGAGTCTGGGAGGTGGATATTTTGCATTAACAGGTGGTAGTTCTGGAACTTTGAAAGGAATGCATTTGGCACAAAAAAGACAATTAGTTACAGATTGAGATAGTATTGAAGCCGAATACAATAAAGACGATAATAGTGAAACAATTGATGGAATAACTAAGAAGGGAAAGAAAGTTAAAGAGAATATTAAGCAGTGATGTGAAACTAAAGGAAGTACTTATTATTTAGGTTCGACAGATAACACTTATCGTTTATATGCTGTTTGATGCTTACAAGAAGTTACTTTAGATGCAGAATTAACAAGACAAGGATTTAGGTGAGATACAGGTTATTGAGGTAAGAAATTAAAGAAATATACAGATGGAGCACAATCATTTATTAAGGATGGAGGTAAAGCTGTAGCAGCAAAAGATTTAACTGAAAAACATATTGAAGATTGGTGCAATAAAAATAAAGGTGAAAGGTACAAGTACCAGGGAGATACTAATGAATATCAAGTGAGAGGTTATTGTTATTGAACAGATGAAGAATTAGCAGAAGCTAAAAAACCAGAACCTGATCCTAAATCATCTCCTTCTCCTCCAGGTTCTTCAGATTAATATGAATATACTTCCTCACCATATTGCTGCAACTTTCTTATTAGGAGGTTTGATAGTAGGCGGTTATTTTACATTTAATGCATTAACTCCACCTTCATTAGATAACCATCTTAGGAATCTAGGAATCGAAATATTAAGTAGCGGGTGAGACGCAAAAGAAGCTGAATACAAAAAAACTGAGGCCCCAGATTTAATACCTTCCATTTCTAAGACCGAGGTACAAAATAAAATTCCTGATTTTGCAAGCAATCTAGAAAAGTGATGCAAAAAATACAAAGAAAAATATTTCTTGGGAATAGATGATGCTAATTACAAACGTTTTTCACTTTGATGTACATCTACTATTAGAGTTGATGCAATCTTAGGTAAAAGGGTGGGATTAATAGCTTTAGTTGATAATGAAGTAGAAACAGTATTTAACACTTACAATGATGCAACAAATACTGATAAGTTTCTTGGATCTCCATCAAAACCTAAAACAGCATTAACTTCAGCAGATTTAACTAGTTGATGTACTAAGAAAAAAGCAGAGAATTACAAGTACGAATCAGATCCTGACTTTAAGAGAGTAATAAAATGGTGTTACAAAAAAGCTTAGCTAAACCTAGAAAATAAGTTAAGCAGAATTTTGTGTTACGCAAATTCTTAGAGCAATATTAAAGACTTTATCTTTTTTGTTTGTGTAAGGTTTTTTGTAGGCTTTAGTACATCATTCTTTAATAGTTTTTCCTCCCTCATTATTAACATCTTTTTCTCTAGCTTTAATTAATTCTGCATCTAATTCATCATTATTTTTTATTGCTTTCAATGCATTATGTACTTTTGCCCATTCAACATCATTATCTGATTTATTTTCATCAATAGCATTCTCTAATTTATCTTTAATTGAAAAAGTACAGTAATCTCTTATGTTTTTGTATTCTTTAGATTCTTCTCCTGTATTTGTATTTTTGATATTTAATTTACATCAATCTCTTAATTCTGTTCATTCAGCAATAGCAGGATTAATATCTAAGAGAATACTTTCAGCTAGAGTATTAGTTGGAGCACTCTTTAAAGAAGTTGTTCTTGCTTCTCATTGCTTTTGATTTGCAGTTCCCTCTGCATCTAATAAAGCTTCTTTAAATATTTCTGAATAGTATTGAGTTGTTATGTTGCTATAGTAGGTTCCATAAATTATTCCAAAAATACCAGTAGCAATTCCTAAACCTAACCCTACTTTTGGAAGCACTTTAACTAATCTATTTTTTTGCAAAATTTATTTGCATCTTATCTTTCAAATGTCTCTTTTTTCAGGCTTTATCGAATCAAAAAGTTATTTGTTACCTTATGTATCCATTGTTTCTTAGTCTTCTTTCGCATCTACTTTCATCATCTCCACTATTGCCATAAATTAAACTAACTCTTCGGCAAAACGGTCCTTTTGCTCTTCTTGCTTGTGAATTTCTTTCTATAATTTCTTGAGTTTGTTTTTCATTAGGCAGATTTTCTTTACCTTCTTCAATAGTCTGAATTATTTCTTCTTTTTTCTCTTTTGTGGTTAAATAATTAATACTTCCACCAACAGCCCCTACACTAGAAAAAAGAACTAACGCTCCTATATTTCGAACCAGTCAACCAGTCACTGCTATTTTTGAGTGCAAAATTTATTAAAGATGTGATTATATTACTTAAGAGTTAATTACTTGTACAGTATTTTAATACTTCAATGTAAAGTGAATCTTTAATATTTTCAACGCTTTTTTTACTATTTGTTTTGCATCTTTCTTTAAATTCATAAGGTGTATTTGTTTGTTTTTCATATTTTTCGTTTCATTGATTAAATTGTCAAGCTTCTTTGTTTTTTAGAGTAGTATATTGTTTTTTGAAAGCAGTTCAATTCTGATTTCATTTATTAATAATTTCTGTAGTATTGCTTTCGCTTAATAACTTCTTACCGTTTTTGTTTAATAATGTTTCAATTGTATTTCCCGTCTTATTTGTAAAATAAATCGCTCCCCCTTCAACAAATGTTACGCCAGCGATACCAAAAGCAATATTGAAAAATCTAATTGTTCCTTGCCCAAATTTTAAAGAATTTTGTGGAATTTATGCTCTTTCTTTTGATTATTGGAATCTAAAATAGGTTTTGAAAAATAACTCTTTGAAGCATTAGCGCATTCTCTGAGATATTTTAAGTTTGGTACAGTAATCCTTTATTTCTTTGTAAATCTTTTCCATTTTACTTGAGATTGTTTTTTGTGTTTGTTCTTTGCATAGCGCTTTAAATTCATCTGGAGCTTCTTCTTGTTCCTTTTTGTTATCTAATGAAGCCCAATTAGTCTTAAGACCTGAAGATTCATATTCTTTTTTAAATTTTTCTCATTTGTGCTCCCATGAAATATCATCTCCTTCTGCTTCTCCAAGCAATTCAACACCATCTTCGGCAAACCATGCATAAACAGTTCCTTTTTCAGTATTAGGTGTTAATGATTGATCTTTTTTCTCTGATAATTTTGAAATAATAGATGGAGCTTCTATAGTTGGTTGTTTTGTTAAATGTTTAACACCAAAACCTGCACCCACCGCTAAACCGCTAACACTAATAATAGTAGCAATTGCTTTGGTTGTAAAATTAGCCATCTTTAGTATATGTATTTCTTTAAATTGTAATTAAAGCTGTAAATAATGCATCTTGTTAAATTAGAGTTTTTAATTTTAATACTTCGAAAAATTCTTTAATTCGTCTATAAAATTTTTCATTCATTTCATTAATCATTTCTTGGGAATTAAATACACACATCCCTCGCTAAATGCTTCTGGAGCTTGTTTATTATTTCTTAGAGTATCTCAGTTTGTTAAACTCCAATGGGATTTTTCTTAGCTATCGTGTCTTTTTACAGATGCGTCTCATTTTATTTTTCATTTGTCATTAATATCTTCATCTTTTCTTAATATCCTATAATCTCTTTTGTTTAATCGATTTGCAACAGTACCTTTAATTTTTTACTCAAGTATTATCTGTTTTTGTTTGTTTGTTTGTGAAAAATATGCACCACCAATTCCTAATTTGTAGTTAAATTATTCAAATTTATTTAAAGAGATAATATCAATTTTTTATTTTGTGCAATACTTTTCTATTTCTGTGTAGAGAGAATCATTAATACTATCCACTTTTGTATTAGCATTCGCTTTACATTTCTCTTTAAAGGATTGTGGAACTTCACTTTGTCCAAATACAGTTTTTCAATCACTTAGTTTTCACGGCTCCTCTCTTTCTTTATCTACGGTGTAACTTTCTTTGAATGAAGCTCATCTACTACTTCATTCTGGAGCTTCATCTGTTAATATAGATTTTCCTTTACCACTCAACCACTCACTAATCTTTTTTCCAGTATTCGCTGGCGTAAGCAAGGAGTTTCTTTCTGAAGATTCTTCTGGCAGTTGTGTTTCTGCAATTGTAGTTTTAGGTGTTTGAGAATTATTGTTAAGAACAAGATAAGTTACACCGCCCCCAAGACTTCCCAACCCTGCTACACCACTAACTATACCTAAAACTTTATTCATTAATTCCTTTAGTGCAATATTTACTGACTTCTAAATAAGTAGCATCACTATCTGTATTTGGTGCTGTTAATTGACTAAGTTTTTCACATTGAGATTTGAAAGTATTAATGGTATTTGATTCATCTTTAATCTGTTTTCAATCTTGAAATCCTCATAATGTGTCCGGATCATTATCTTTGTATGCTTCTTTAAATTTATTTCATTGTGCTTCTCATTTTGAATTATCTCCTAGGTCTTTAGTTAATAATTTCAATCGTTTTGTTCCTAATAGTTCGGATATCTTTTTTGGAGTTGTTTGTGTTTCAGTATCTCTAGTTTGCTTTTCTGCTTTTCCAGCACTTGAATCTGAAACTTGTTTATCAGATTTGTCTTTATTGCTAGTAGTTAAATAAATAGCCCCTGCACTTGCAACACCTACACTTGTTAACCCACCAGCTATTAATAATGCTTTAGTTGAAAAAGTAGTCATTTTCTTTTTTTAGATGGATTATTGTTTTTCTGTAGCAGGTTGAATTTGTTTTGTACAATAGGTTTTTGTTAGTTCAAAATCACTATCACTTTCACCTCTTATCTGTTTATTACTTTTTTCTTTGCATAATGTTTTGAATTCATCCGGTATACTTTGTGATTCTTTCTTATCTTTCAAATCTCAACCTTCTGGCAGCGTTTTGTTATTGTAAGCTTGTTTAAAATTTGTTCAACTTTGATTTCATTTATCTGTATCTTCATCACCAATTAACTCTAAATTTTTGGCCTTCAAGAATTCGACAACTGATTTAGTAGTTGCTGTTGTGACAACAGGAGTTGATTTTGCTTCTATTTGTGTTTGTTTATTGGGTTCTGCCTTTATGCCTTTATTATTGTCAGAATTTAAGTAAACAGTAGTTACACCTCCTCCAATAGCTGTTGTCCCTACAACGCCACTAACTATAGCAATAGTTTTGTTAGACAGTCCCAGCATCGTCTTTTGTGCAATATGTATTTACTGCTACAAAAATAGTATCTTTATCGTCTACTACTAATTTTTTGTTATGTTTTTCACATTGATCTTTAAAGGTATTAATAGTACCTTCAATTTCTTTGACATCTGTTCAAGTTGGAAACTCTCATGGAGCAGTAGGAGCATTTCGCTCATGCGCTTGTTTAAATGCTTTTCATTGTTCCTGTCACTTTTCATTATCTTCATCGGTTTTTGTTAATAATTTCTTACCCTTTAGTAAACTGCTAATTTCTTGTTTAGCCTCCACCTTCTTGGGAGTAGATTCAGTTACAGGTATTTGTGGAGACTGTAAAAGAGAATTTTGTTTCTGCTCTTTTTCTGCTGAATTTGAAGTTAAATAAATAGCAGTAGCACCTCCACCTACAGTAGCTAATCCACCACTAACTCCGAGAATCTTTACTAATGAACTAGGCATTTACCTTATTTTTAGAACAATATTTTTCCACTTCTTTGTATAGTTTGTTATCTTTATTTTTTACTTTTGTTTTGGCATTTTCAGTGCATTTAGATTTGAAATCAGCATTAACTCCTGATGCCTTGAACACACTAGCCCACTCTCCACTTATTGCTCAATTATCTGAAGGAGGTTTGGTTTCTGTATAAGTTCTTTTAAATTCTTGTCAATTTGTTGCTCATTGTGTATCTTCAGGAGTGCCAGTTGTCGATAGTAATATTTTTCCATTTTCTATGAGTACATCGGATATAGGTCTTTCTTTTTCGCTTAATAAAAAATAAGTTGTTGCTCCTCCAGCACTCACAGTAGCACCTCCACCACCTATACTTAAAACCTTTACTAAATTACTTGCCATTAACTTTTTGGTTTAGTACAGTATTCTTCTATTTCTGATAATAATTTTTCTTCTGAAAGCATTATTGAACCAGTACCATTTTCAGTACATTTGTCTTTAAATGCCTTTTCAGCAGTAGGATTACTCTTTAAACTGCTTCAATTACTGAAGTCTCAAGGAGCTACTGGATCTTTTGTTTGATATTTACTCTTGAATGTTTCTCAAGGCTTGTTTCATTCTGTATTATCCCTATCGGTTAACAGTACTTTATTATTCTTAGCTAATAGATCTGATATCTTTCTTGGAGCGCCTTCCCTAGTACATCAATTTTCAGCATCTTTAAGGCTTCTGTCGTAATTACTATCTTTTTTGTTGGTATTTAGTAGTATTTCACATTTTGCCTTTAAAGCTGCAGTATCTGATTCAGATCTTAATACTAAACCATCTATTTTGTCTTTGCCTGTTGGTTTTCCGCTATGGTATTGTTTAGCTAGTTCTTTTAAATGTTCAACGTCTTCTCCTTGTGTTTCAGTTAAATTTAAAGGATTTTTGAGTTTTTTAATTAATGTGTCTTTAACGCTTTCAACTGCGGAAAACTGCGAATAAGCACCATATGCAAGACCACCCAAAGCAGTAGCACTTAGTGCTCCTATTATTGCTTTATTAGTAACAGAAAGAGACATTATCTAATTTGGTGTACATCATTTTTGAAATTTTGTGAAATTATCATGAAAGTCAACATCATAATTATGTTTGCCCTCTAAAGAATTGCAACCTTGTTTTAATTTCTTTCTATCTTCTGCGGGTTGATGAGGTGTATGTGCTGTTAAATCAACGCTTGATATTTTGTCTGTTGCTCCTTCTCTTATATAATCGGCCACCTTTTCATTTCATCTATCTTGTTGATTATCTTGAGCAATATTTGTATCTAGAACTTCTCCTTGTGCTTTTGCCAAATCTCTAATAGTTATTGGCTTAACACATCATTGTTCTGTTGCTAATAATAAAGACTTATCTTTATGGTTTGAAGAATAAATAACATCTTTACAAGCTTTTCTTAGTTTTTTTGCATCATCTTCTGTCGCTTGTCCATCGCTTGCAATAGTGATAGTTAAGCCTGTTAGTCTATTCTTTTGACTATTTGAATAAGCTTTAGCAATTGTTTTTCAAGTATCTAAGTCACTATCAAAATTAAGAAAAGTATGGCCTTGTTTTCTTAATACATCACTTACTTTTGTGGCTGTTAGTAAGTGACTAGCTAAAGCACTAACACTTCCAACAACTCCCATTCCAGCCACAATTGAAAGTATCTTAGTTCCTGTTTGCATTATTTATTCTTCTAAAGTACTTTATTAATTAATCTCTCTTAATTGTTAAGATTTAATATGTTGGTGACTATCTAACAAATACAACTGAGACTATTAAATATATTAATTCTTATTACTTACTAACTCTATTTTCTTAATTGTATTTATTAATTTTTTTAGCTTTAAGCAATCACTAATAAATAGAGATAATTAAATTATTTGAAGTTCAAGAAATATCTTCTTGTTGCTACCAAAGTAATAGTAGTTTCTGCAATTCCTGCATATCGTATTTGAAAGCTTTCTAGACCCACTTTAGGTACTTTATTAAAGCAAGAAGGGTACAGAACTATCTTTGATTCTGAAAGACCTACATTCGATAAGTGAATGAAACTTTTCTTATTTTTCAAAAAGGATTTAATTAATGACAATATAGTTTCAGCTAATCTTATGTCTGATAGTGAAGGTGCTTTTGTATTTAAGAATTGATGTGCTAAATCATTAGAGTCTAATGATAGTAATTTTTTAGGTAAAGCTAGGAAGTATTGTAGTATGAATTTAGGAGTTTATGCTTTGGAAAAAGAAGGTGCTAAGTTAATTCAAGATATTAGTGAAAAAAAGCAAAGAAAAGCTTGATTCTATTCTTTTGGAAAATACAAAGATGAGATAATAAGATCTGGATTCTTTAGTGGAATTATGGGAGATTCACAAGAAAATAGTGAGAATAGATTAAGGGATTGATGTAGTGATAATTCTAAGAAAATGTATTTACCTAAGAATTACTTAATAGCTGAACATGTAGCTATTTGGTGTGTAATGGATGAGAAAGAATTTAATCAATTTAATAATTAGCTTTATTTCTTGTGCTAAGCAAAAACAATAGATGCAATTAAGACTCCCTCTAGCAACTAAAGCTGTAGGCTTTAAATTTAATTCTAGTGTTACTGCTATTCTTTCAGGCCTTACTGCAGTTGGTACTTGTTCTTCAATAATATTTAATTCTGAGTCTGCAAGAAGTTCAATAAGTAGTTCTTTAAGCACTTTAAAGA
This sequence comes from Candidatus Mycoplasma haematobovis, assembly GCF_001645765.1. GTDB lineage: Bacteria > Bacillota_I > Bacilli_A > Mycoplasmatales > Mycoplasmoidaceae > Eperythrozoon_B > Eperythrozoon_B haematobovis. The sequence goes on from NZ_LWUJ01000012.1 coordinate 21,928, forward strand.
ATACAGCAGTTACGCAAGTTTTCTTAGATGGATTCAATAAAGTGGGTAATACATTTCAAAATTGAGGTAGTGCGATAATTAATTCAAAAGATGATTTTGTCGATTGATTAGAGCGTTATTTAGGTATTAATGGAATTAAATCAGGTACTGTAGCGCTTTATGAGAAGTTACGTGTATGAGTAGGAATAGTTTATGAATGATTTGCTACTAAGTTTATTAAGTTCATAAAGAATATTCCTGAGATGGTAAAGAATTGAAAGGAATTAAGGTTATCTTTATTTAAGTGAGGCACTTTCTTAGGAGGGGGAGGAGGATCTGCTTTTTGAGCTATGTTTGGAAGTGGAGATAATTGAGGTAAGTTAGGAGAGTTAATGGGAAGGCCTGATTTTATGGATATGATGAATGACTTTAGTACTTTAGTTCAAGATAATCCAGAAGCATTTGAAGAATTAGGCGCAGAAGGTATTGAAGAGATTATTGAGCAATATTTAGAGGATCCTGAGAAAGCTAAAGAGGCTGCTAAGGAATTAATTGAAGAACAGAAAGAGAAAAAGGAAGAAGCTAATAAAGATAAGGAAAAAGATCCAGAGGAAAAGAAAGAACCAAATTCAGAAGAGTTAACAGCTGATGAAATTAAAGAGAAATTTAATTCTAAATCTGGAAAACCTAAAGATGTAACTGGCGTTTTAGGAAATGTAGTAGCGCAGGGCTTGGTACCCATTCTTGAACTGCCAAATTCTTCTTTCTTTGGTTTTGAGGCAGAAAAAGCTAAGAAAGTGGCTAAGGAGCATATGAATAAATATATTGAAGAACTTAGAAAAAATATAGGATCCAAGAAAAAAGGACCAGAAAAAGAGTTCTTAGATTTAGTAGAAGGAAATAACCAAAATGAATTAGTAGAGTTCTTAGCAGGAGTGGCAACTAGTGCATATGGAAAAGTATCTTCAAATGTTAAATATGAAGTTTTTGCACAACAATTTTCTAAAGAGTTGGAAAGCAAAATTACTCAACCTTGTGAAGATGAAAATAATTGCGATGCTACCGACTTAGCTCAAAAATTTAAAGTTGGTAATAAGCCAAAAATTAAGAAAGAGGAATAATTAAGCTAGTTAAACTGTCTTAACGCAATATGTTTTTGCATCTTTAAAGTTTTCATTATTATCACCAGTTCATATTTCACCGTAATAAGAAACACATCATTTTTTCAAGGCATCTAACTCAGTAGTTGGACTTTTTGATAATTTAGCTTTTATGTCTTTCATAGTTGGGGATAATTCTGTATCTTGTTGTTTGCCTTTCAAAGCTTCATTTGCTTTTGTTCATTCTTCCTTTTCACTTATTGTTCCATCTGGCAACTTATCTTTATTGTTATAGATACAGTAGGCTTGAACATTCTTAAATCGTAAATCATCTTTATCTTTAAATTTAGCATCATAGCTAGTTTTGCATCATTTCTCTATTTCTTTAGCTACTTTACTTAATTTTGATAAATCATCTACAAGTTCTGTGGAAGTAGCTAACTTTAGTGCTTCTGCTTTCTTAGCTCAATCAGACTCTCCATTTACTTTAGTACCTTGCAACCTTGCACTAATTCTTACCGCTAAGTAATCATTAACAAAATAACCTCCAACACCCATTCCAGTTAATAACGTAGTTCCTGCACCAACCTTAACAAATGTATGCATAAAAAATCTTGATTATTTTTTTAAACAACACATCACTTCTTAGCTAATTCGAATTTTTCATTAAAGTCTTGACTACTGGTCTTTAATTTAACAATAATTCCACAAGCTTTTTTGATATTAGCTACAGTGGTAGTGTCAGAATCTCTCATCTCTGTACTTAATTTTTGCGCATTGGTATTATCACTTTTTAAAGTTGTTTCTTTAGTTTTTCAAGCATTTCCATCATCGCTTATCCCAACAACATTTAATCCTCTAAGATTTATTTTTTCAAAAATATCTTTGATTTCTTTTTCTTTAACACACCACTGCCCTTGCCTTTTTGTAATTTGCATCATCTTTTTTATTTAATGCACTCTTGCACTCTGCTTGTAATTTAGCTAATTCTAAGTCAGTATTTGCTTCGTTTTTGAAAGTACTTTCAGTATTTTTGACAGAATTATGCGCATCTAATAAAGTTTGTCATTCATTTCCAACATTTAAATCAAATCCCTCTTTCATTAATCTTGCACCAGCAGTTCCATCAGCATAAGTAATAGGTTTATTTAACAAATTACTTGCCAATAAACCACCCCCACCAATAGTTCCTAATGTAGCAACCCCTGTAATTACTTTGCCTCCTATAGTCACTATGGTTTAACTTCTATTGGATGTTAATTTCTTATTTCAATAAATGCATTTTCATGAAATAATTTTATTGTGAGAATTAAATAATGAGTTATTACTAAAGATATGTTTAAGGCAGTAACAAAAACTTTAATTTTATGTATGTTTAATAGATAAGAAAATTAAAGAGTCATTCAAAAATCGTCTTCCTCTTCCCTATTAATATATATTCTTCCACAACGCCTATCGCTATCTCTGTTTCAAGTTGAAGATTCTCATTTTTTCTTACATTCTTCCAAAATTGGTCTGCTAACAGGAATTTTTGTCTCTTTAGGAGTTTGTTCTTCTAATTCAAATGCAGTATCATCCTTCTCTGGAAGTGGAGCTGATTTTTGCTCTTCAATACTATTACCTCTTGTTAAATGAAATATAATACCACTAACAACGCCAAGTCCTACAATAGTAGATATAGTTCTTAAGCCTTTAATTAGCCAATTAGCCACAAGTTTTTGTTATTGCCGTATTTTTTCGTGAATTTTATACAGTCTTTTTCTTTTTTTATTCTCATTCTTTCGTAACCATTGTAGTAAAGTCATGCATAACTCTTTATTCTACTGGATAATTGAACAGTATTAGGTTGCCTATTGTTTAGAGATAACCCCCCTTTTTGCCAGCAATAAGAGTATTTATTTTTTTTGCTTGAAGTTCAATTTTGGAATCTTGAATATCAATAATTTCTTGTTTAAATAATTAATATCCCCCCCTATAGCATCCACACTAGAAATGACAGCTAAGTTGCTTGTATTTCAAATTAATCAACTAGCTATTGTTTTTGTAATTTGCTATTTGAATGAATGGACGATTTATTTTGTCAAAAAAAAGATTTAACCTTTAAATTTAATATTAAGCCGATTTTCAGCAAATTTTCTGCAGGCTGATTCTGTTTTATCTCTCATTTTTGGATAGCCTTTTGTCCCTAACCACTTACAAATTTTTGCATTCTTTGGTACCTTAATAATTTCTTGTGTTATAGGTGTTGTTGTTTTTGTCGCTTGAATAACAGTTAGTTGAGTTTTGTCTGCCTCTATTTCTTGTTGTGATTTGTTAGTTAAATGTCCAATAGTTCCTCCAGTAACACCTGAAATAGTAACAAACGTTAAAGATATTAGTAATTTTGCCAGCCAGCCAGCCATTACTTAATTTAAAATAAAGAGTCGTTATTTTAATAAATTTAATTTGATGTTAGACTCTGTAATTTTTTCTTAATGTAATAATTACTTGTATCATCAAAGTTTTCAGAATCGTTTACACTTCATATTTTATCATAGTAACTCAGACATCAATTTTTCCTTTAATAATTTAAATATTTGAGTTAAATAAATTTTAAATAGACGACTGTATAAACAATTTCTATTAATTGGAATAGTTCAAAACTTTATTTATTAATCTTGCTCTTACCGTTATTTGTTATTGCATTTATTGTTTAAGGCACCATCTTTTGAACTTTGCATATTTGTCATCTTTACGGATTGATACTGATTCTCTTCTTTTTTCGTTACATTTATCTACAAGGCTTTTGGGAAGTGTATCTCCAGATTGTTTGGAATTTCAGTCCGGCAATTTTCATTCATCCTTACCTTGATTAATATCTTTGTTATTTTTTTTGCATTTATTCCAAGGCACAGAAGCCTTATCTTTATCACTGTCTACTATAAATTTTTCAGTTAGATTTTCAGACTTAAGTAATTCTTCAATAACTCCACCTTGTCACTTGTTAAATAAAAATATCCTCCTATTCCCCGTACTTCCCTGCAACACCGACAGATATAGCGACTTTACTTACACTTAATGCAGCCATTCTTATTTTTTGTTAGGTGTTTTTGCCACTGAACATCATGTTTTTGCGTTATCAAATTTTTCGTCAAATCCAATAGTGATTGTTGTGACAGTATTTACTTGCAAGCCTCTACAACCAGCTTTTAAAGCTTTAATATTAGTAGCCAAATCGTCGCTCAAATTAGTAGCTACACTTTGAAAATCTGTTTTATTTTCTTTAAGACTTGTAGCTAATGTTTCTCATTCTTTATCTTCAGTGCTATTAGTTTCTGTTGCATCTAATAAATCGTATTTTCCGTTATTTGGTATGTCTTTAATTTTTTCAATCTTTACACACCATTTTCTTGCTTTCTTGTAATTTGCATCATCTTTTTTATTTAATGCACTCTTGCACTCTGCTTGTAATTTAGCTAATTCTAAGTCAGTATTTGCTTCGTTTTTGAAAGTACTTTCAGTATTTTTGACAGAATTATGCGCATCTAATAAAGTTTGTCATTCATTTCCAACATCTAAATCAAATCCCTCTTTCATTAATCTTGCACCAGCAGTTCCTAATGTAACAACCCCTGCAATTACTCTGCCTCCTATATCCCCCGTTTTCTATTTAATAAAAAATTTAATTAAAGAGTTAAATAAAATTGTTCTCTTTCATCTTTTGCAATATATATACCACGACAAAGTTTATCGTTTTCTGGTTTTCAATCTGTAGATTCTCATTTTTTTTTGCAAGCTTGAAGAATAGGTTTTCTATTTACAGTACTTTTTGAAGTATCTTGAAGATCTTCAATTTCTATTAAAGTATCATTTTTTTCTCTAGTTGAAAGAGTACTTATTGTTTGTCTTTCATTGTTGTTTGTTAAATAAAAAATTCCACCAATAGCACCAAATCCTGTAATAACTGCAGAGGTTCTTAAAGTTTTAATCAGTCAATCAGTCATATCTTTAACTTCTTTGGGCAGAATCCTCAAATTTTACATTCAAATGTCTTTCTGCGAATTTTTTACAGTTTTCTTCTTTTCATTTTAAAGTACTCCTACGTATTTGTAAATTTAGTCATTTACATACACCATATCCTTTTTTTATTTTAACTATTTTAGGCTGTGTTGCTTGTTCTTCAGCTTGTGACAAAAGTGTCGATTCTTCTATTTCTTGTTGTGATTTGTTAGTTAAATGTCCAATAGTTCCTCCAGTAACACCTGAAATAGTAACAAACGTTAAAGATATTAGTAATTTTTGCCAGCCAGCCAGCCATTACTTAATTTAAAATAAAGAGTCGTTATTTTAATAAATTTAATTTGATGTTAGACTCTGTAATTTTTTCTTAATGTAATAATTACTTGTATCATCAAAGTTTTCAGAATCGTTTACATTTCATATTTGAACATAGTAACTCAGACATCAATTTTTAAAAGCATCTTTATTATTGGTTAATTTAGATTTTTTACATAACTTTAGATGTTGGTGTTTTACTATTTAAAGTAGTATTTGCTGTTTTTCAACTCTCATCACTTTCGCCAATAGTCCTTCTTGGAGTTTATCTCTATTGTTGTAGATACAGTAGATTTGAACATTTCTAAATCTTAAGTCGTTATCGTCATCATAGTGGGTTCTGTAGTTATTTTGACATCATTTTTCAATGTTTTTTAATTTATCCTTGAATATCTCTAAATCGTAAACAAGAGCATTATTCCTCTTAGCAGCGAGCTTAATAGCTATTTGTTTTTTTCTTTCAATATTTAGTTCCATTAACTTTAGCGTTTTTAAATTTGGTTTCAATTCTTTCAAATAAATGGTTTTTTGAAAAGATAACAAGCAACGATTATTCCAAGTTAATAATGTAATAGATAATTCAAGTTTTAAATGCAGAATAAATATAGTATTTGTACAAGAATTAAAGAGATTATATTTTTGTGAATGAAGTTACAAAAATAGCAACTGGTTCTGCTTGCGTTTCCACTTACATGTATGCCCCATCAGAAAAAACAATTAGATTGCTTTAATAGATTTTGAAGAAGGGAATGATAGTTTATGGAGCTAAAGAGTTAGATGCAGTAGATAAAGATTTAATGAGATTTATGATGTTATTTTTCTCGATGAGAATGATAAGTATTTCAATGATCTTAAATAATATTGTTTACTTGGGGATAAAGCTGGAACATTTATTAGCGAAGAGGCAATCAGAAATAAATTAACTGTTTAAAGACCTATGAAAAAGCCTTAGTGCAAGAATTTTAAACAATTAAAGATAGTTAAAAGAAGAGAAAAATTAAGAAATGGTGTGATGATCTTAAAGAACAAATGGTTGATTCAATAACTTCTGTTAAGTATTTAAATATTAAGGAATTTTGTATATAGATAGTTAATTTGTTCTCTTAATAGCACAAAGTTTTTCTGCTCTTTCTGATTTTGTTTCAAAGTCCTTGTCTCAGTTTTTGACATCTAATAGAGGTTGACAACCCTTATTCATTTCTTGTGCCAATTCTTTATCGCCATTTTTCCCAGCAAGAGTAAATCCATCAATTGTTATGTTTTTTTCTACGTATTGTTTTGCTATTCCTGCTCAAATTTTCTCGTCTTTGGAAATGTCTAGTGCTATTTTTTCTTTTAATTGTAGTCTGATTCTAGCTGTTTGTGGAATTACACATCATCTTATTGCTTTATTGTAAATTGAAAGAGACTGAGTTGGTTTATCTATAATTTCTTGACATGCTTTTTTTAGTTGTTCTCTAATTTCGTCATTCGTAGTTGCCGTTACTGTTTCAAACTTTTCTGCGGGAGAGATTTCTGGGCCTTTATATGCAATTACTATTTCATCTCAAGTATTGTTTTCGCTATTATCAAAAGATACAGTTTTGAAATGGTTTAATCCTAATAATTCACTTACACTTTTGTTAGCGTCTGTATATTGTTGTCTTCCTATTGTGCTGTAATAATGAAAACAACCAGTACCAATTAAACAACAACTGACTATAGTAGGACCAAGAACACCTTTACTCATTATTTTGGTTGTTTTGGTTTAGAGCAATATTTAATGACATCTTGATATTTTTGATCGCTGGTGCTCTTTATTTTCTCTTGTGCTTTTTTTCTACAAATCTCTTTAAAGGCTGTTGGAGCATTGACTGCAAGCATTCCTTCTTCACTAGGAATATTTCATTTATTTCCAGTTTCTTCCATATATTTTTCTCAAACTTCATCTCAATCTTTGGAATTATTCATTCCATAGACATCTAGCAAATCATGCTTATTATTTTTTCTTAACAATTCAGATATTTGAATATTTGAGTTGAATAAATCTTTTGAGTAGGCAACTGCACCAGCAATTCCTACCACTCCAGTTATTAAGCTAATACCTATACTAAAAGTCTTTATGGAAGTCATAGGTATATTTAACTATTCCTAAAGCAACTTATTGTTGAATCTTTTATTAAATTTTCTAATTTGTGTATGAGTAGGACAATGTCTTTAATGTTTGATTCTTATTGTTATTATCAAAAAATATTTATAAGCTATTAATAATTTAAGTTATTAAAAAAGCGATTAAGATACAAAAAGAGTAAATTTAATCTTTTGTTACACAATATTCGCTAGCTTCCGTAAAGCTTTTTGAACTGCTGTTCTCTCATACTTCATCGTAATAACTTAGACATCAATTTTTTAAAGCATTTTCGTTTGGTGTTGGTTGTGCTGTTAGCTCAGCTTTTATTTTTTGCATATTAGAAGATAAATCCTTAACAGGTGTTTTGTCTTTTAGAGCTTGTTTTGATTTGCTTCAATCCCCTCCAGCTTCGATTGGTTTATTTAATTTATCTTTATTATTATAGATACAATAAGTTTGAACATTTTTAAACCTTAAATCCTCATATTCTTTAAATTTGGCATTGTAGTTAGTATTACATCAATTTTCTAGCTCTTTAGCTTCAGTTAATCTAGCTAAATCTGCTACTAATTCTTTAGTTTTTGCCTTTATTGCAATTATTTTTTTACCCCAGTCTGCATCTCCTGTAATTTTAGTACCTTGCAATCTTGCATCAATTCTTTCAGACAAATAATCATTTATGAAATATCCACCCACTCCTAAACCAGTTAACAGCGTAGTTGCTGTTCCAATTAATATAGCCGTGTTCATGAGCAAAATTTATTTAAAAAAATTAAGTTACTTTTTCTCTAGGCATAACAACCGCACATCATTCTTTTGCTAATTCAAATTTATCATTAAAGTCTGAGGCGGTAGTCTTTATCTCAATAATTGCTTTGCAACCTGCTTTAATATTTTCTAAGGTAATATTTTGAGTGCTATTCATTTCTGCCTTTATTTTTTGGGCAGTTTTAAGATCGTTTTTTAATTTATTTATGTTAGTTTGTCAACCACTTGTGTCGTCAGTATTTTTAGTAACATCCAAAGCTCTTAAATTTATTTTCTCAAAGCTATCACTTATCTTTTGCTCTTTAACACATCATTGTCTTGCTTTTTTGTAATTTACATCGTTATTTTTTTTACTATTTAATGCACTTTTGCACTTTTCTTGTAATTCATCTAATTTCAGGGCAGTATTGGCATCTTTTTTGAAAGTACCTTCAAGATTGTTAATTCCATTATGCGCACCCAATACTGTTTCTCATTCGCTATTGTTCAAACTGATACTAAATCCTTCTGATGTTAATCTTGCACCAATAGTATCAGTATCATCAAGTAATTTATTAACTAGAATTCCACCACCTCCTAAAGCACCTAATGTAAAGACACTCGCAATCACTTTACCTACTGTAGTCATTATTGTTTGCTTGTTCCGCCAGTCCTTGAAGTTACTCTTTTAAGCCTATTTTCACATCTTTTGTCATCTCATCATTTTAATCCTGCAGAATAGTAAAGTCTTCTGCAGTTAGCAGAAACCTCACTAGATTTTCACTCTCTTGTTGTAGGTGTTGGTTTAGTTTCTTCAGGAGCAATATTATTTTCAATAGCAGTCGTCTCTATTTTTTCTTTTTTATTAGTTAAGTAACCAATCCCACTTCCAATAGCAAATGTAATTGCAATAATAGACGATATTCTAAGACTTAAAGCCAGCCAGCCATTATTGTTTTAAGAAATAATTATTTAATTAAGGATTGTCTACGCAATATTTAAGAATTTCAATGTATAGTGGAACTTGTTTATTAGCTATTCGTTTTTTTCCATTTGCTTCACATCTTTCTTTAAAGGCTGAAGGAGCTTCGTTAGTGGAGTTCATTGTTTCTTCTAGTTCTTGAAATTTTCATTCTTCTTTAATCTTTAAAGTTTGATAGGCTGTTTTGAATGTTCCTCAATTCTTGTCTCAGCTTGTTTTAGATCCAGAAGTTTTATCTAATATTACTTTACTATCAGTTTTCAATAATTCCGTTACTGTCTGTGTAGAGGGCGTAATTGTATTTTCTGTACAGTATTTAACTACTTCTCCATAAATTTCTTCCGCTTTATCTTTGATTTTCTTATTTCCGTTGAAATAACAGACATTCTTAAATTCTTCTGGAACTGATTCAGGATCTGCTTTCTTTTCACTTCAACCTTCAATACTTCAATTTAAATTTGGATCAGAATTTGTATGTGCATTAATGAAGGCTTTTCAATTAGTTTTTCACGCTTCATCTTTTTCTGTCTTAGTAAGTAATGATTTTTGTTCTTGTTTAAGTAGATTTACTATAGTTTCGTCTTTAGTTGAAAGTTGAATAATAGCAACAGTAGCACCGCCCCCAACACCTGCAATTCCTGTAGTAGCTATAGCTACTTTTGCTAATGTACTAGCCATTGAAAATTACTTTTAGCATTGATAGTAACTTGTATATATCTATAAATTAATCACTATGAGATTCAGTAATAGCTTTGGTACAGTATTTAACTACTTCTTTGTAAACATCCGATTTTTCATCATCAACTTCTCCTGTTGCATTTTGTTTGCATAGACGTTTAAGATCTGGCAAGCCTTTTTCTTCGACTTGTTTACTATCTCATCCATCTACTTTTCATATACCATCTGGATTTTTGCTTGTATGATCTTGTTTAAAAGTTCCTAGCACTCTTGTTCATTCTCCAGAATCTTTATCTTCTTCAATTAGAGATAATTTATTCTTAGCTAATAAATCTGTTATTTTTGGTTTTGTAGTTGTAATAACTGGTGGTTCTTGGTCTTGTTGAGTCTTGGCAGGAATAGTTTCTTTTTTAGATAATAGATAGATACTTGTTCCCGCTCCCCCAACAACTCCACTTACTCCAATGCCTATTGAAGCAATTTTCAGTGCATAACTAGGCATTTGGTTTTTGTTTAGTACAGTATTTCTTTAAATCTGTGTAACGCTTGTCGTCCTTACTACTTACTTTTGTACTTGCATTAGTTTTGCATTTGTCTTTAAACGATTTTGGTGCTGCATCTTGACTGGATACGCTATTTCAATCATCTAGACTTCAAGGAGCTACAGGAGGCTTACTTTCTGTGTAACCAGCCTTAAATGCTTTTCAATTATCATTCCATGTAGCATCTTGATCCTCTAATATTGAAGCATTATCCGTATTTAGTCAATCTTTAATAGATTTCTCTTCGACAATTTGGTCTTGTTGTTTAGTGTCTTTATTATTATCAGTAATATCTTTTTCGTTCTTTACTTCTTTACTACCATTAGTTAAATAAGCAATTCCTACTCCTCCCGCAGAAAGACTAGCAATACCCCCTGCTATACCAATAATCTTGTTAGTAGTAAGATTAAACATGCTAGGTTGTTGCAGTACAATATTTTTCAACAGCTACAAAAACTAAATCATCTGTTCCTGAAACTTTTTGCCCCCCTAATGTGATACATTGATCTTTAAAAGATGTAAATGTTTCAGGTCTTTCTTTATTTTGTGTTCAATTAGCAAATTTCCATGGATCTTCAGGAGATTTAGATGAATATTCTTCTTTAAACGATTGTCATGGTGCAGTTCATTTTGATTCATCTCCACTATTTTTTGTAAGTAATGTTTTTCCCTTCAATAAGCTGATAATTGTTTTGTCTTTTGCGTCTGTTTTAGGAGGGACAGATAATTTAGTATTGTCTGTTTCTACATTTGAAACATCTTTTTGTACTTTTGGATCACTGGCAGTAGTAAAGTAGATAGCTACACCACCCCCAGTAACCCCCACAACACCGGCAGATACTGCTGTAATCTTTGTTAATAAGGGTGTCATTTATTATTCTACGCAGTATGTTTTGACATCTTTAAACAGTTGTGCATTTTCATTTTCCACTTCTTTTTTTGCATTATCAACACATAATTGTTTGAAAGCATTTAATCCATCATTAGTCCCTTTTTTGGTTTCTCATTGATCTATTGCTCAATCTCCAGTAGGAGCATTTTGAGAATGGGCATTTTTGAATGCTGTTCATTTTGGATCTCACTTACTTGTTTCCCCTGTTGTTATTATTGCCTTATTTTTTTCACTTAGTAATTTAGTAATGCTCTTTTTCGCTGGTTGTTTTACTAGTTGATGAATACCTACCCCTGCACCAACTGCAACTCCGCTTACACTAACTCCAGCAATAGCTAATTTAATTGGTGTAGTCATTATTTAGCACAGTATTCAACTACTTTTAGGTAAAGAGTATCAAGTTTACTTGAAACATGTTTTTCACTATTGGATCTACATAGACTTTTGAATTCTTCTGGTGCAGTAGATTCTCCCTGTTTTTCTGTTCATTTATTCATTGTTCAATGTCCACCAAGAACAGTTGGTTTATTTGCTGCTTGAAATGATTGTCATTTTGTATTTCATGTATCTGCGTGGGTAGGATCTGAACCAAGTAAGGTTATGGTAGTACCTTCAAATCATTCTGATATTTTCTTTGATACTACTTGGGTTTTCTTTTTGTCTGTTGATGGCTGTTTAGTTAATTGATAAATTCCAACTGCAGAACCAGATACTACTCCCCCTATGCCAATACCGGCACCAACAATTTTTACTGTAGGATTAATCACCTTGTTTAGTACAATATTTCTTTAGCGTTGTGTAACGTTCATCATTCTTACTATTTACTTTTGTATTTGCATTAGATTTACATTTACTTTTGAATGACTCTGGCGCTTCTTCTTGCGTAGATACACCACTTCAATCGTCTAATTTTCAAGGATCAGTAGGAACTTTTCCATTATTATGTGCATCTTTGAATGTTTTTCAATTAGTTCTTCATGCAGAATCTGTATCTCCTAGTATTGCACTACCATCATCTCTAAGTCAGTCACTAATAGATTTTTCTTCAGTTATTGTTGTCTTTGCTTCAACTTTATTACTAGGAACAACTGTCTCGCTTTCCGCTTTTTTGTTATTGTTAGCAAAATAAATAGCACTTCCGCCAATAGCTGATGTTCCTACAATACCTCCAGCTATACCAACAATCTTATTAGTAGTCAAATTAAACATCTCCTGTTGTAGTAGTACAGTATGCCTCCACGGCTATATAAGTTTCGTCACTCTCTCCAGATACTTTCTGCTTTCCAAGTGCTAAGCATTGTGTTTTGAAAGAATTAATAGTATCTGATTTATCTTTATCCTGTGTTCAGTTTTCAAATTTTCAAGGAGCTTTAGGTGTTTCAGCTGGATATGCTTTCTTAAATAAATCTCACGGAGCAGCTCATTTTCCGTTATCTTCGCTATTTTCTGTTAGTAATCTTTTTCCCTTTAATAAACTACTAATTATTTGATTTTTTTCTATTGTCTTAGTAACAGGAGGTAATTGAGTACTTTCGGGTTTCTTATTTGAAGTATCTTCTTTTGTTGCTGGATTGCTGGAAGTAAGATAATATATCCCTCCCCCTGTAGCCGTAACTCCAGCCAAACCTCCTGCAACTCCTAGTGATTTAACTAACAACGTAGCCATTCTTTAACTAAATTTAATTTGGTGAGTTTGTACAGTATTTTTTTACTGTTTGGAAAAGAGAACTATTTTCATCTAGAGCATCTTTACCACTATTCTCAGTGCATTTACTTCTAAGATTCGACGTATCGTCAGTTTTTGCTTTAACTGTTGTCCAATCTGTAAATGCTCATTCCCCTTGAGGTTCAGTTGATTCATATTCTGCTTTAAATTTATCTCAATTTGTTTTTCACCCACTAGTGTTTCCTGTATCTAGTATTGATAGTCCTTTTTCCTTTAATAATTCAGTTATTTTTTTTGGCTTCTTTTCTTCGGGCGTAACTGTAGATAAGGAAGCATTTTGAAGATCAGTATTTGTTTGCTTTACTGCTTTAGTATTGTTATTTACTAAATAAATAGCAGTAGCTCCACCACCTACTGCTGTTGCTCCTGATATTCCAGCACTTATCTTTATGAAAGTACTAGGCATTCTTATTTTTAACCTTTTGGTTTAGTACAATAGTCTTCTATTTCTTTTAAGAAAGTATTTTCAGTATTAGGCATTAGTGAACCTCCACTGTTAGTAATACATTTTGTTTTAAATTCTGTAGCAACACTAGGTTCTCTCTTTAATCTGTCTCAACCAGCTATTTCTCAATTGCCTGAAGGGTTCTCTGTTTCATATTTTTTCTTAAATGCTTGTCATTGTGTATCTCAATTATCAGTACTATCATTTTTCAATAAAACCCTATCTTTATTGCCTAGAAGAGTAGCTATTTTTCTGGGTGCATTTTCTTTAGTACATCAGCTTTCTGCAACAGAAAGATTCTTTTCATAATCAGCATGGCCAATTTTTGTTTCCAAAAGTAATTTGCATTTTTCCTTTAATCCATTAATATCATTGTCAGATGTCAGATTTAAACCAACTATTTTTGTTTTTCCAGCGGGTTTATTACTATGATGTTGTTTTGCTAATTCTTGTCAATGTTCAAAATCTTCTCCGGTAGTTGCATCTAAATCTAAAGGTGTTTTGGATGCTTTAATTAAAGCCTCTCTAATATCGCTTGTTGTTGAAAATTGTGAATAAACACCATATGTTACCCCACTTAAAGCGACTGTACTTACTGCACCAACTAATGCTTTATTAGCAATAGAAAGAGCCATTATTTATTGACTGTACATCATGTTTCGAATTGTTTGTAGTTTTCATGGAAATCTTTGTCATGTGTATATTTATCCCTTAATGTTCTGCAGTCTGCTTTAATTTTTTTTCTGTCTTCGACTTTGTCAATAGTAACAGCTTTTAAAGTTGCATTAGGTATCTTATTTTCTGCATTTGGTTTAACATAATCAATAGTTTTTGCGTCTCATTGAACTGTATCGTTATCTTTACTTTCTTCAAGCTCTAAAACTTTTCTATTTTTATTTGCTAATGCTTGAACAGTAATTGGCTTAACACACCATTGTTCTGTAGCTTTCAAAGTGTCATCTGTATAGTTTTTTGAATTAATAATGTCTTTACAAGCATTTCTAAGTTTTCTTGCATCTGCTTCAGGTACTTCTTGACTACTAGCAGGAGCATTTATTACTAATGTTCCTAATTTATTTTTTCCCGCTGAATAAGCTTTAGCAATTGTTTTTCAAGTAGTTAAATCAGTATCATTTTCAAAATTAAGAAAATCATGCCCTTTTTGTTTAAGTACATCAATTACTCTTGAACTTAATAAAAAATGACTAGTTAAAGCACCCGCGCCGCCTAGTGTTCCTAAACCAGCACCAATTGAAAGTATTGTAGTTCCTGTTTTCATTATTACTTATCAGTTGAACATCAAAGTTCAGCTTGTCTCAATTCTTTTTCAAAGTCCTTCTCATGATGTTTCTTATTCTTTAAGGAAGCACATTTTTCTTTAAGTTTATTTCTTGTTTCAGGATTTTTTTGTAAAGAACCACTGGTTAATAAATCAAGTTGGCTAAATTTATTAGTATTGCTTGTTCCTGCACTATTATGAGCATCTAACTTCTCATTCCACTTTTCTTGTTCATTGTCAGTTTTTGAATCGGTATCTAAGAATCTTTTGCCTTGAGCATCTAATAAATTCTCTAATGTTCTTGGTTTAGTACATCATTTTTTTGCTCTTTCATAAATAGCTCCATCAGTATCTTTAGCTAAATCTACTTTTGTAGCTTCTTTACATAGTCTTGGTAATTCATTTGTGGAAGTCGTACTTTCAAAACCTTCAAACTTTAATTTTGTATTGGTGCCTACTGTTGCTTTGTAAGAAACTAATATTTCTGCCCACTCAATAGCATTATCCTCTAATAGTTCATAATCTTCTTTAATTAATTTACTACTAATATCACTTGTTGTTAATTGTTGTTGTACAATATATCCTAGGCCACCTACACCACTTAGAGCACCTAGAGATATACCTACTTTTGCCGGTATATTCATAATTTATTAGCTTTTAAGCTTCTCTTAAACTAAGGAAAAAGAAAGAATATATTAAATTTAGAGATTTTCAGACGTTATTTACGTAGTAAGAAGTTACTTCTTTATGCTTTTTGTGAGGTTGTATTATTAATTCCTGTTGTAGTGGTGTACATGAAAGATTTCATGGCACCTACAATAGGAGATGATTTGAGAATTGACGGTCATAGAACTATTTTTGATTCTGAGAAACCTACATTTGAAAAATGAGTAAAGCTTTATTTGTTATTTAAGAAAGAGTTAATTAATAACAATATAGTTTCTGCTAATCATACTAATGATAAGGAAGGCGCTTTTGTATTTAAACATTGATGTGCTAATTCTTTAAAGTCTAAGTCTAATAGTTTATCTCTTAAGGTTAAGAGATATTGTACTATGACTTTAGGTATTTATGCTTTAGAGAAAGAAGGAGTTCAATTAATTGAAGATATGGAAAATAATGGTAAACAAAGGAAAGTATGATTCGATACCTTTACTAAGAATAAGGATTCAATAATAAGTTCAGGTTTATTTGGAGATTTAATAGGTGATGATCAAGATAAGAGTATAGGTAGGATTAGTAGTTGATGTAAGAGGAATGGTAGAGAACCATATATTCCTGAAAACTACGAAATAGCTAAGTATTTATCTTCTTGATGTGTCACAGAGAAGAAAGATTAAAGAATTATTTTTTAAATAGTAGTTTTGCAGTACATTAATCATTTACTTTTAATTTATTACAGTAATCTATTATTTTTTGTTTTCGCACTTTATCTTCTAAATCTTCGCTTTCTTCAATATCTCTTGCAAAATTTTTGGCACCATATCTATTAACGGCAGTATTTCAATGGTTTGAATTATTTGTGTCTATGATTTTCCTTCCTTCTTAATGTATGCTCTTCTTACACAGTAATCAAATACAAAAATTATTAAATTTATGTTCTGTAGCTTTTTGCACTTAATTCTTTTATTGAGGTTAGTGTTACTGGATTAAATCCATTTTGCACAATATTTCTTTGGTATCTCTGAAATCCTTGATCTAAGAAGTATCTTCCTACTTTTCCGTTGAAAATAACTACTACCAACAATAATACCTGTTACTATATGTTTCAGTTACAACAAAACCTATTGATTTATTTGCTAAACGATCTATATAATAAGGGATCTAGTTTTTCATTTTCACAGACCATCTGTACAAAAAGGTATGTATGGTTGAGAGCCATCAAAATCGTGTCGCTCTTGGTTTCAATTAACTTTACTACACTTCTCCTTTAATTTTTGTTTTAAAAGGTCCCTGTAATGTTGATTACTTACATCTATTTCTTTTTGAAATATAAGTGATAAAAACCACGTTTCCCTTTGTGAATAATGATTCCAAATATCTTCATCTCCGTCTGTGTTTAATTTTCTAATTTTGTTATCCTTAAAAATGCCCTTTGCGTAATCAAATAAACTTGTTCTTCAAACACAAAAATTACTTGTAAACATAAGGGGTGAAAAATTTATTTTAGATTGTTCTTTTTTTGATAACATCCAGAGGTCTCTCATTGTCATTGAGGAAATATTTTTGTCAAGTGTAAGATCAAGAAATTCTTTACATTTACTCTTCAATTCTTTCGGTGAATCTGCGATAAATCGATTAAAAGTTTGAGAACCCAACCCTAATTTTTTTGCTTGTTCAATATATTTTTGATTTTCGTTTTGATATTTTAAAAAACCCTTTTCTCAAATTTGATCATTTCAATCTGTTAATTTAAAGCCTATCTTTTTTAAAAAAATTCCATTTGTTTCTTCGCTGGAGTTCGCTGCAAGTAACTACTAGCAAAAGCACCAACACCTATACTCCCAGCCACAAGAAGACTGATTAATTTAATAGTCAGTGATTTCATGAACATTTAACTTTTAATAAATTAATTTAAGTGTTTGATTCAGAACATCAATTCTTAGCTTGTGTATAGTGTTCTTCAAAATCTTTACTTGCATATGTCTTGGAAAAGGAAATCTTTAATTTTTTGCATGCCTCTTGCAGAAGAGCTATATTATTATTCTTATTGTCATTAAACTCTAAACCCATTTTTTTCTTTTCTTCAGCGTTATCTTTAATTAAGTCAAACCTTTTTCTTCATTTAGATTTTTCTGTATTTTTTGGAATTAATTTTGTGTAATTATTTCTTGTTAACATATCATTTATTGATTCTGGTTTAACGCATCATCTCTTAGCTATTGAATAATTATTATTTTTTTCAGAATTTGAGATAATAGCTTTCTTACAATGATTCTTTAATCTGTTTCTTGTTTCTTTTTTTGAAGTACTGTTTGTGAATTTTTGGTCTTGTTCTTTATTTTTGTTGTAGGCCTTTAGTAATATATCTCACTGTTCGTCATCCTCTGTTCCTTCTGTTTTAAGTACTAAATATCCAACTTCTTCTAATTTTTGTGCTATGCTTACAACTTTTATTGTTGATATTCCGATAGCTTTCTTTCGTTCTTTTTTTTCTTTTTTTGGTTGAGGTTGATTAGAGAGGTAATGATAGCTTATTCCTGCACCACTAGTAATCCCAGCAAATAACATGCTGGTAATTATTTTACCCCCCTTTCCCAAAAACTTGTCTCTGATCTTTTAGTTACTTTAGTAGATAAATAGATATTTAAATTTATTCAGTCGAACATCATTCTTGTGCTTTAATAAATTCTTCTTTGTATTCTTTATTTGTTGTTTTTGGCATTTATTAGTTCTGTAACTTTATTTTTTATATTTGATTATTATTTGTTAAGTTAGTACCATAACGGCTTTCTTCTTGATCTTGTTGGCATAGTTTGAACTGATTTTTGACGTGTACATCATCTTCTTGTTAAAGAATAATCTTTATCATTAATATTTCTTTTTCCTAATGTTTCTCTACACTTAGCCTTTCTTTAGTTTTCTTACTTCCTTCAAATATCTTGTTATTTGGGGCTTTTTCGTATTCCTTTAATATTTCTTTTTGGCCATTGTTTTTATTAGCATTCTATCTCTCTGCAATATTGTTGTTTGAAGTTTTAAGAAGTGCTAATGCAATAGCACCTATACCACTTCCAATTTTAAGAGTATTCATTAGTCAATTTCTTTATTTTCTTATATTTTTGTCTCTAAGCCTTAAATATATTGGTTGTTGTATTTAAATTAGAAAAGATTATTTAGTACATCAATTAATAAAGTTTTTGTATTCTTGATCTTCTGAACTCTTTACTTTATTGTTAATTCTTTTTCCACATTCCTCAGCAAATTCATCTGGAACTTTATCTTGTGCTGATTTAATTTTGTCTCAATTGCTTACATTCCAAGCATTAGTAGATGGTATCTTTGAATATTCTTTTCATTTAGGAAGTCAGCCTGTTTTGTCCGTAGTATCTTTATTTAAAGCTTCTTTTTTGGTTTTCTCTTTACTTAATAAGTCTTTAATTGTATATCCACTAGTTAAGTAAAAGTAACTGACAATTCCTGCAGTTGTTGCTATACTTGTTCCAGCAATGCCTGCTATTACTTTAGCTAACATTACCTTTAACAGAACACCAAGATTGGGTTAATTCAATATTTGTTTCAAAATCACTAGAGGTTGTCTTGGTTTCTTCTGTTTTCAAAGTCTGACAACCTGCTTTAAGGGCTTTAATATTCATGTCTTCTTTCTGCGGTCCTTGCGTTAACTTGGCTACCGCAAATTTACTGTTATCTTTAAGTAGCTCTTGTACTAATTTTTTTCAAGCATTTGTTTCATTAGACTTGTCTTCGCCAGCGCTTAATACTGTGTATCCTCTTTTTTGTAAAATAGTATTTATTGTTTCTTCTTTAACACATCAACGTTTTGCTAATTTGTAGTTACTAATATCATCAGCTTTATTATTTAAAATTTCTGCACACTTTGATTGTAAATAAGCTTCATTTACATTGCTACCTTTATCTTCTTGTCCAGTAAAGGTATTTGTTTTTTCTAGTTTGTATGCAGTTAATATAGTGGTTCAATCGCTGTTCTCGTTTTTTGTAGTATTTAGTACAATAAATCCTTCTTCCTTAAGTTTTCCACTAATGGAATGGAGAACACTCCTATCTGATGATTCATTTATTTGGGTATTTGGGTTTGATAATTCTTTAGAGTCAAATAAGTCTGTTGAATAACCAACAGCAACTGTTAAACCTGCTACTCCAGTAATCAACCCTGTCCCTATTCCGATACTTTTTGTTGTAAACATATTCTTGTTTATATGGAATAGTAATTCAATGTATGAATCTTTAATTTTAATAAGTTAGTTTTTTTGAGAGGAGTTAGCTGCGGAAGCGATTGTATGACTTGTAGTCGGAACTGGTTGTTGTGTATTATCTACTTCTTTGTAGATTATTTTGCCACTAGTACAATCTTCTTTTGCAGTATCAGATATCTCTATTACTTTATCTTTCTTTTCTTTATTCTTGTCTATATAGGATCTGGCAGCAAGTACTCCTCCATCATGCCATTCATTGTATCTTGGGGTAGTAATTCTTCTTGTTTCAGTAGTTTCTCCTTCCTGCTTAGTAAAGAATAAGAATCTACATCCTTTTTGTTTTTCATAGTCTTCAATATCTTCAACAGAATTAATCTTTCCGAGTGGTTTTCTGTTGTATTCTACGAATACTTGTTCTTTTCTGGAGTTAATATAAGAATAACCTGCTGTTGCGGCCGAAACACCACCTATTATTCAAGATATATTAGTTAATTGTCTAATCGCTTTGAGAGTCACGACTTGGATTAATTAAAGCTGTTGTATCTTCTATTTCTTCATATATTATTTTTCCTCTTTCACATTGTCCTTTCATTGCTTCTGCTTTCTTAATAACTTCATCCATTCTTTTGTCATTCTTACTTACATAACTCCTAGCAGATAATACACCACCGTCATTTCACTCATTGTATCTTGGAATATTTAAAGAATCAGAGGCTTTTGCTTGAGGGACTACAGGAGAAGATCTCGGGGATATTGCATCTGCAGAAGTTCTTACTATTGAGGCAGTAGCAGGACTTTTGGTTGCAACTGGCACAGCAGGTCTAACAAAACCTTCTTGAGATCCATAGTCATCAGGTAGTTTATTAGTCGTTACTTTTTCTTTTTTAGTAAAGAACAAAAATTGGCAACCTCTCTGCTTTTCATAGTCTTCAATATCTTCAATTGAGCTGATAGTCCCTAAAGGCTTTGGAATGTATTCCAATAATACTTGATCTTTTTTTGAATTTATGTAAGAGTATCCTGCTGTAGCTGCCGATACTCCTCCGATTATCCAAGCAATATTAGTTAATTGCCTAATTGCCTTTAGTGTCATCTAGTGAAGGAACAACATTAGTATTGGGTGCTTTTTCATCATCAATCTCCTCATATATTATTTTTCCTCTTTGGCATTGTTCTTTCATAGCTTCAGCTCTCTTTATTACTGATTCTTTTCTTTGTTCATTCTTAGCTATATAGTTTCTTGCAGAAAGTACTCCACCATTATTTCATTCGTTGTATTTAGGAATATTGGGATTACTTAGAACTCTTGCGGCAGGTGAAGCAACTGCAGAAGCTTTTGTTAATTTAGCAGAAGAAGTAGGACCACTTGTTCTAGCTGGGGCAGGTCTAATAACTCCAAGTTCGCCTTGTCTGGGAACATCTGATGGTTTATTAGGCGCAGCTTCTTGTTTAGTAAAGAATAGAAATAAGCATCCTCTTTGTTTTTCGTAATCCTCAATATCCTCAACTGTGCTTATGGTTCCTAATGCTTTTCTTGTATAGTCTACGAATACTTGTTCTTTTCTGGAGTTAACATAAGAATAGCCTGCAGTTGCAGCAGATACACCTCCTATTATTCAGGCAATATTAGTTAGCTGTCGGACGGCTTTGAGCGTCATTTAATCTATTTGATGTAGTTATTGTTGTATCTTCTATTTCTTCATATATTATTTGACCTTTTTCGCATCGACTTTTCATTTCTTCAGCTTTCTTTATTACTTTCTCTCTTCTTTTTTCATTTTTACTTACATAATTTCTTGCAGATAACACACCTCCATTATTTCATTCATTGTATCTAGGAATGTTTGGATAATTAGGATTTATTGCCGGTTGGATCGCAGGCAAGGGAGCTGGAGCTGATACAGAGGCGGATGAAGCTTTAACTACTGGACTAGGGGAAGATGAAACGTTTGCTTGAACTGGTGCGGCAGATCTATTAACTCTTTCATCATCTCCTGCTTGTCTAATTGTTGTTGCTTTTTCTTGCTTAGTAAAAAATAAGAACTGACAACCTTTTTGTTTTTCATAGTCTTCAATATCATCTATAGTACTAATAGTACCAAGTGGTTTTCTGTTGTATTCTACAAATACCTGTTCTTTTTTGGAATTAATATAGGAGTATCCTGCAGTTGCAGCAGATACTCCTCCAATTATCCAAGCTATATTAGTTAACTGTCTAATAGCTTTAAGGGTCATCTTTATTTACAAATCTAGTATTATGATTTGGTTGTATTAGTTATTATGAGAATAGCTACATGAATTATTACTGTTTTACTTTTTTTCTCTTTCTTATTAACAGGTTACTTTATACGTTTTCACTTTCTTAATAGAAGACAAGAGAAGAATAAGGATTTAGAGGCACAATTTGAAATATTAAATCAAATAAGAAATAAAGAAGTTAAAGAGGAAGAGAATATTAGTGAAAAAGATAAAGCATGAGCACAAGATCTATATGAAATTAAAGATAATGAAAGAGAGTTATCAAAAATGGCAGAAGAAGTCAAAGAGAGTATAGTCTATACAAGGGAAGAGTAATTATTTTTAACCTGCAAAGCTAAGTTTTTCAGAGCATCAAAGTTCAGATTGGTTTAAAGCTGTTTCGAAGTTTTCTGCATAACTGGAAATATTTTTTAGACTATCACATTTATTTTGGATGTTCTTGTAATCATCATCGGTCACACCAGGCCCTTGTGACAAC
The DNA here is from genome assembly GCF_001645765.1 of Candidatus Mycoplasma haematobovis. Taxonomy (GTDB): domain Bacteria; phylum Bacillota_I; class Bacilli_A; order Mycoplasmatales; family Mycoplasmoidaceae; genus Eperythrozoon_B; species Eperythrozoon_B haematobovis. Next base: position 44,354 of record NZ_LWUJ01000012.1, read on the forward strand.
TGTAATTGATCAAATTTGAGAGGATTATTATTTTCTGTTCTGTATTTCTTTATTTTTTTATCTCATTTTGGCTTATTGCTTGGAACAAGGGCAACTGATCCACGCTTATCAAGTATTGCAGCTAAAGATATTGGAACTACACACCACCTAGACACTTTCTTGAAAGATTCATCACTATCATCTTAATTAAGAGCGTTATTACAACGCTTAAGAAAGATGTCTTTTGCCGATTTGCCATTCATGTTCTCGACCATAAAATCTCCAAACTTTAATTGTTTATTATTCTTGGCAACTTTTCTGTAATTCTCTAAAGCTTAATCTATGTATGTACTTTTGGAATCAAGAGGAACATAATCTTTTTTGCAAATCCTACTTGAAATAGTTACTATCTGCTTTACATTGTTTTCTGGCTTTATTTTTATTTATTATTGCTTCTTGACTTTTTTAGTTGTTAATGCACTATGTATTATTCTGCAAAAATTAATCCACAAATAGTAGCTGTTCCAGTAGTTAATTTAATTATTTGTGATTTTAAAATAATTTGTTTTCCATTACTCTTACCATTGATAAATTAGATTTTAGTAAGTCTGAAAATTATCTAGTCTTCTTAAAATAGCTACTTTATTAATAACAACACACTTAGTTTAATGTCTTCGGACTATATATTTGCAGAGCCTTTAATAGAGGGAGTAATATCAGAAAGAACTAATAGATTTAGAATAAATGTATTTATTAATAATGAAGTACATTTATGTCATTGTCCTAGTACAGGAAAGATAGGTAATTTTGATTTAAAGAATAGGCCTTGTTTATTATCAAAGAGTAATAATCCTAAGAGAAAGACTGCTTACACAGTTGAAGCAGTCTCTTTAAATAAAGTAGAGGATAAGTACAAAACTTGAATAGGTATTAATCAGAATGCTGTTAATAGATATGTGGAACATTATTTATTAAATGGAGGATTTGAGAATATGGTTGGAAAAGAACAAAGTATATTGAGAGAACAATTATTAGGTAATTCAAAAATAGATTTCTTAGTAGGAGATAGTACTTATGTGGAAGTTAAGATGCCTTTAAGAAGATTGCAAATAGAGGTGCCTGAATATATAGATATTAAAGAGTATGCTCCTTTGACTTCTCATGAGAGATTAATGAAGCATTTAAATTCGTTTGGTAGCGCATTACTACCACATCAAAGAGCTATCTTACTTGTTTGTTTTATTTATGACAATCCTGGATTTGTTGTAAATAAGAAAACACATAGATACAAAACAATAAAGAGAATGATAGATAAATCTAGATTAGAGCAATGACAAGCTAACTTTAAGATAACACCAAAAGGAGTAAAGCTAACTAATTATTTTCCTTTATTAAGAATAGAGGAGGATTAAGTTCCTGTTTTTGTACATCACTTAACGGCCAAATTATAGTTCTTATCTTCTGTGGTAAATTTACTATTTAAGATAGTGTTAGTACATCAATTTTTGAGAGCATCATTGCCGGGATTTGCTCTATCTATTCCATCAATAAGTAAATTGTTGCCACTTTGTTTGTAGTCGTTAGTTCTATTCGTTCAATCTTGTGTGTCTTCTGCTAATTGTTTATTTTCTTTTAGTAATTTTTCTTTATATGTAGGAACAATACATACTTCTTTAACTCTTTCATATATCTTTTGGTTTGTTTCATTATTTTCTTTACCTTTATTTGTTGAACATCAATTCTTAAGGCCTTGCCAACTTAAAGGAGTTAGTTCAAATGTATTATCTTTTGCTTTAATTCTTTTGTAAGTGGTTAATTTTATTTCTCAAAGCGCTTCAACTTCTCCATCTAATAGCTCTTTTTGTTCTTCGTTTAGTTTATTTTCAATAGTAGTTTTGGCTTTTTGATTAGAGCTTAGAGCATAAGCTGTTCCAGCTCCCGCAATTCCTCCACCAACTAATACTGTACCTACTACTTTTGTAAGTAATGATGTATTGGCCATGGAAGTTTAAAGATTTTATATATTTCAGCTTAATAAGAGGCTTTGCATCTTGGATACTAATTAATAAAAAATTAAGCAGCAGCAGCAGCTTTAGTACATCATTCAATAATTAAAGTATCATTATTCTTATTTTCGTTTTCATATTCTTTACTAAATTCACCTTTACATCATGCTTCCAATTGTGTAGCAGTATCATTTCCCTTTGTTACGCCGACAATAGGTTTACTGTCTGGATAAGTGTTTGCTTTTGTTTTTCAATCTTCTTTATCTGACAACGTCTTTCCATCCTTTAATAACTTCTCTTCATATGTAGGAACAATACATACTTCTTTAACTCCTTCATATATTTTTTGTTTTTTCTCATCAAATGCAGATTTTGTTTGCTGCAAGCACCATTTCTTTAAATCCTCTCATTTATCTCCACCTAATTTAATTTTCTCATTCTTACTCTTTATTCGATTGTAAGTTGCTAACTTTATTCCTCAAAGAGCTTCATTTCCTTCGCCTAATATTTTCTTATTTTCTTCAATTAATTTCTTTTCAATTGAAATAGTTTCAGGTCAAAAAGCATACATAGCACCTGCACTACCTCCAGCAATTCCAACACTTGCTACAGATATTCCTATTAATTTAGTTGGAGTGATCATTATTCTTTGTCTTTTTTATTTGAACACCAAATTTTAAATTTCTTTAAAGATCCTTCTCAATCATCTGAATGATTCTTACTTTCTCCTATTGTTTTGCATTTATTCTTTATTAACTTTATGTTTTCCTCTATTTTTGAGCTATCCTTTTCTGTGCTTAAAACTAAATCGCTAATTATTGTGTCTTTATTTTTTGGGTCTTTGTGGTCCTTTATCTTTTGTATTCAAGCATCTTTGTCAGTTTTGGTGTCCAAAACATCATCTTTGAGAGCTACATATCCTTCTTTTTCTGAAAGCTTTGAAATAGATATTGGAGTAGTGCACCATCTTTTGGCTTTTTCATAGCTTTCACTATCTTCGTCTTCTGATAGTTTCTTCTTAAGAACTTCTTTACACTTTTGTTTTAAAGTACTTAATGCTTTTGGAGGATTTGAGGCATCTGTTTCTGTTCCTAAAAAATCATCAAATTTGTATTTTGAATTTTTTGTTGCAACAATTTTGTAACTAGCAAGTATTCCTTCTCAAACGCTATTATTTGCTTCTTCTTGTCCTAATAGTTCGTATTTGTTTGCTTTAAGTTTGCTTTCAATATCTTCATTTGAAAGATATTTATTTAAGAACATTGAGCCACCAACAATACCACTTATTGCACTACCTCCTATTAATATTCTTGCTACTGGATTCATATTTATTTGTTAGCTTGCAGGAGCAGTAGCACAAAATAGTTTGGCATTAGCTAGATTTTGATGTTCATGTGTTGTGTTTTCTTCTTTATTAAATAATCCTTCACATAATGCTTGAAACTTATTTCCGCCATCAGTTAGATCTTGTCCTTTTGTTATTGTTAAGTTTGGATATTTATCTTTAAAAACTGCCGCAAATTTTGTTCCATGTGTTTGATGATCTCTAAATTCTTTAAATTTGTTTGTTCATCCTTCAGAATCTAGCTGAAATGGAGTATATCTTGCTTTTTGCAGAGCGCTTCTGATATTGTCAACTGTCACTGTTTTTGGATTTGTTTCTTTAGTCTTTAAAGCTTGGCAAGTGTAATAACTACCTACCCCTAATCCACTAGCCCCTACTAAACCAGCTACACCTTTGATTATGGTTAAATTCATAATTAGTTATTCGCCCGTTTTGGTACATCATTTAAGGGTTAAGTTGTAGTTACTTTTCTCTTTGGTGATTTCAGAATTTAAAGCGCTAGTACATCAATTTTCTATGTCTTTTTTGTTTATGGCTTCTGTTTTGCCTTTAAACTCTGGAATAGCTAAATTATCTTTTCCAGTTTTTGCATATTCAGTAGCCCTTCCTTCTCAATCATTTTCGGTAGCCAATACCTTTTGTTCCTTAAGTAGCTTCTCTTTACTTGTTGGTAAGGTACATACTTGTTTAGCTTGTGAATAGGTATCGTCTTTACTATTTAGTGGTTTACTTAGAACACTCAAACATCATTCTTTTAGGCTCTGCACATCTTCTTTAGTTAATTTAATTTTCTTATCTGATGTATTGTACGCATGAAGTTTAATATCTCAACCGTCCTCATTTGTCTTTAATATTGTTCTACCTTCCTTAGCTATTGTTTCTTGAAGAGTAGCTGGCTTAGTTTCAGGAGATTCCAGAGCACCTTTAGTATCCTTAGTGCTGGTAATTTCTTCTTTAGAAGTTAGTGCATCATATGTATAGTAACTACCAACTCCTAATCCACTAATCCCTAATAAACCCAAAGTACCTTTTGTTGCTACTGCTTTCATTCCTAACTTCCTTCCTTAGTACACCATTTAAGAACTAATGGATAATCATTTTTTTGATCATCTTCATATTCTTTTTCAAGTGCCTTACCACATCATGTTTCCAATTGTTTGGCAGTTGTGCTATCTTTTTTTATCCCAACGATAACTTTATCTCCTGTACCTGTATATTCTTGAGCTTTAGATGTTCAATCATCATTTCCAGCTAAATCCTTTGAAGCATTTTTGAATTTCTCTCTATGAGAAGGAACAATACATACTTCTTTAACTCCTTCATATAGTTTTTGTTTTTTTTCATCAAATGAAGACTTTGTTTGTTGTAAGCATCATTTCTTTAAATCACTTCATTTATCACCACCTAATTTAATTTCCTCATGCTTACTCTTTATTCGATTGTAAGTTGCTAACTTTATTCCTCAAAGAGCTTCATTTCCTTCGCCTAATATTTTCTTATTTTCTTCAATTAATTTCTTTTCAATTGAAATAGTTTCAGGTCAAAAAGCATACATAGCACCTGCACTACCTCCAGCAATTCCAACACTTGCTACAGATATTCCTACTAATTTAGTTGGAGTGATCATCAGAACAATACTTTTTGTGTTTAATTAATTATTAGTACACCATAATTTCAAAAGATTTAAATTTTCCTCAAATTTGTCTTCGTGATTGTATTTACCACCAATTTCTTTGCATTTTGTCTTAATTTCTTTTATTTTTTGATCTTCTGTATTTGGAGAAGGATTTTCTAAATTTAATCCACTTATTCTTGGTTTTCCTTTATCTCTGTTGTACTCTGATATTTTTTGTGTTCATTCTTTTTTGTTTGTACCTCCATCATCGGTACTCAAAACAGTTATTTGTCTTGCGGTTAATAATGCAGAAGCAGTTGTTGGCACTACACATCATCTTTTTGCTTTTTCTAGATTATTACTATCGGTATAGTCATTTTTCAGAATTAAGCCACATTGTTCCAACAAAATATTTTCAGAAGTTTTTTCACCAACTTTGTTGCCAGTAAAATCTCCTAACTTTAAATTATTATTTGTCCTTATTGATTCTTGGTATTTTTGTATTATAGTTTGTATCTCTCTGTTTCCGCTAGTAAGTAATGTGTATTTTTGATCCTCAAGTATTTTCCGAATATTATCAACAGTTCTGCTTATTGGCCCTTGATAGTCTAATGCTTTAAGGCCATAATATCCTCCAACCACTAAACCACTACCTCCCAGCAACACAGCAGAACCTTTAAGTGCTAAAGAATTCATTAAGTTAATTTATTTATTGCTTTTAGTAATGAATGAAAAATTATTTAGGAAACTTAAATTTTTCGTCCAAGCTTAAATCATACTCTGCACATCAACTAATTGAAGTTTCAAGTGTTTCTTTGTAAACTTTTGGATCTCTTATTTGCCTTCTTAACAAGTCAATTGTAACAATACTGCATCATTGAATTTCGTTTGTGACTATTTCAAACATTTTCTTGTTGAATCAATTTACCTTCACTATTTCTTACAGATATTGTTTTCTTTAGATCAATACCAAGTTTCTTCTCTGATTTCAAGTATTTTTCTACTAAGCTATCTCATTTGCTGTCATTGTTAAATCTATTAATTAATCCATATTCCTCTGGCATGTATAGGGAGCAGAAATTTCTAGGTTTAGAATATTTTTCAAATTTAGTATTATTTCCTGCAACTTCTTTTGCACAATAGCAAGAGCCGTCATAAACAAAAGTTAATACACCTTCTCTTTTGACACCATTAGTGGTTACAGCATTGTCATTAATAATTTGCATTAATTCACCAAAATTTGGAAGACTGTTTAACTACTACTTCTTTAAATTCTGTACAGTATTGCTCTACTTTTGGTAATAATTCTTTAATGCTCTTTTTATTTAACTCTACTCCTATGCCTCAATTACATCATTTAATAACTGATTCTCAAGAAGTTGCATTAGGTATAGCTTTTCTAAAGCCTTCATTATTTTTGTATTTGTTGTAAACACTTTGAAAACCTTCTTGCCTATCCTTCTTAGAGTATCATCTATTTTTCTATCTTGGCCAAAATAATTACCACCTAACACAGTGGGTACTAATCCACTGAAGTAAAGAAGTTGTTTAACGCTCATACTTAACTACAAAGTTCTCCTTCTTTTTTGATATCTCAGTCTTTTCTGTCATTATCTCAACAATAGAATATTGGTCTCATGCGACCGTGACCATGTTGAGCATAGTCTGTAGCAACTAAGAATATCTTAGTATCTTGATTAGTTCCTTTGTATTTAACTGCTTCAGTTATTTCTCTTCAAGTAGAACTATTATTAATAGAAACCTTTTTCTTAGTATATTTAGATACAGTACAATAAGTACGAGCTCTAGGAAGTATTTCCTTTACAGTTAGTTCAAATAATGGAAGATCAAGTGCTTCTTTACAATATCCCTGTTACTATTTCAGCTACATCTTTATCAAGAGTAGGACTTTAAAAATCTAAAGGATTAGAGCTAATAACTCAGTTCATGAATTCTTCATCATGTCTTGTCAAGTATCAACTAGCAAAAATCACTCCGGATAAAGCGACAATATAGCCATCAATAGTTTCAAAATAATTGACAACTGTTAGGAAACGATAGTTTTAAAAAAGTTTTTTCATAATTAATGGCATTTAAATTTAATTCGATTGTTTTATTGCTTTCATCATTAATAACTGGTGGAGGGGCTTGGTTGGGTTATGAATTATGTAAGCCAAAGATCGTTGAAGATTTGATGTCTTGAAAGGGACTTAAATTAGCGACTTCTGAGGATACTAATTTTTGAAAAGCTCTTTATTTTCAAAATAAAGAACAATTAGATAAGAATATTACAGATCATGAAACACTTAAGCAGAAATGCGCAAAGCTTTCAAGAGAAAAAATTGATTATGTAACTAAGAATGCCGAGTTTGTCGAAAAGTTTTGTTTAAATAATTTAAAGAATAGGAGAGCAAGAATAATAGCAATAGGATTTGATGAGAATCAATTCTTAAAGGAAGATAAAGATTACAAAATAGCCTTTATTTTTAATAGATATAGTCCTACTTTCTTGGAACTTCTGGGAGGAGGAATTACTAAAGAGACTGAATTTGATACTGAGAATAGTAGTAATATTCTTGAAAAATATAAGAACTATTGCAATACTGCTTTAGATAGTGATGATTCTCAAATAAAGGCAACACAACAATTATGCTCTAAGCAACCCTACACAAAAGCAAAAGATAAGATTGAAAAAGATGGTTATGTTTTGAGAGATAGTAAAGAACTTAGAGAGGATTGAAGTAAGTATCAAAATAATGCAAAATCTGACAAATATATGGAAGGAAATACTTTGTTAGTAGATATTCAAGATATTGAATCAGACAAGGGAGAAAATGCTTGAATTGATTTACAAAACAGTCAAGATGAATTTGAAAAGAGATTTTTTGCTTGATGTAATGAACAAAAAGACAAAGACTTAGATGAGAAAGATTTCTACAAAGATGTGTACCCTAAATTCAAGACCAGATGTGCTAAACAAAGAATCCAATAAAATAATTACAATTTGCTAATGGCACTCTTTCATTTTAAAGTTATATGTTTCTAAATTTTTAAAACATCATCTGTTGAGTTTTCATAACTTAAAGAATTAATTTCTGTTTTTATTGATGCTATTAATTGGTTAAGGTGTATTGATTATTCTAAATCAAGGGCTTTATTTTTTGAATTCGATTTCCATTCTTTTTTCTACAGATGCCGATCCTCTCTCTGAAAAACTTTTGGGAATTTCTCTGTATCCCTTTCTAAATTCAATTCTTAACTCGGCTTCTCTTAAATCTTTGTTGTTTTTGTAATCATCATCAATTCTTTGGTAACGCGCAATACATTCCTCAAAAGCTTCCAATGGTTCTTGATATCATCCCCTTTCCTGATATATCTTGACTTTTGCCATTTCTTCGTGTTCAATTTCAGCAAACTTACATAACTTTTCTCTTTCGTCAGCTGTAGTGGGTTTACGAACACTATCTACAAGCTTATCTCACTCTTCTTATTTCATTGCTACCGCAGCCTTTTCCATTGCGAGATCTTTCTTTTCTTGGCTAAGCTTTCTCCACTCTTCGGTGGGCATAGTATCGGGTTTAATAATTCAACCCCCTAACCCCCCAGCAACTGTTAAAAAAGCACATCCACCAAAAGGTAAAAATTTAGCCATTAGTTTGTTAAATATTTATTGCGTAGTAGGTTGATTGAATCTAATATAGAAAAAGTATCTCTAAAGGCATACTATATTTTAAAATTATAATATCAGTTTACTTTTAAATTTAAATTTTTATTTAATCAGCAATTAATCTTTAATTATTTAAATTATGATATTTGGGGATTAATTAACTATTAGATATTTGTTCTTTGACACATTAAACACATAAGTCAACTATTTTTCGATAAGTTTCTTCATAGTTAGCAGGATTTAGTTGATTTTCTTTTTGAACTTCACATCAACTTTTCAATTCATCTTTTCCATTTGAAGCAGATTCAATATTTGAAAATTTATCATTATCAACAGCTTTAAGTTTTGCTAATTTTTGTGGATCTTTTTTGATTGCATCTAATTTAGTTTCTCAATTTTCAACATAAACTCTCTTATCTTTTTCTAGTTTTTCTGATATTGTTGATGGAGGAATTAAACATAATTTTTCAACTTTCTTTAATTCTGTTTCTTTTCTGGATGATTCTTTGCAATTAGTAGTACATCATGTCTTCAAAGTACTGAAATTTGTTATTTGAGGATTCAATCCTGTTAACTCAGAAGAATTCTTATTTTCTTTAAATGCAATAGTTCAAACTCCATCTTCTGCACTTTCAGATATTAATTTTATGCCCTTATCAGTTAATGTATCCTTTATGTTCTTGTTAAGTGTTAAGTAATATATTCCACCAGCCCCTCCTAATGTTCCAGCACCAATAGTAGCTACTATGCCTACCTTTAAACCAGTAGCCATTATTCTTTATTTGCGCATCACAATTCAAAGCCCTTCAAAGTTTCTTCAAATGTAGCATCATGATTTTTGACTGTACTAATCGTTCTGCATTTTTCTTTAATATCTGTGTAATCTTTCTCTATTGTTGTATTAGCGTCTGTACTTAAAGTTAAATTTGCAATTTTTTGAACTCCGGCAGCTGCTGTTTTGTATCCTTTGATTTTTGCTTCTCAACCTGTTTTTGTTGCGCCTGTATCTAAAGCTTTAAAGCCTTGTTTATCTAATATTTCAGTAACAGATATAGGAACAACACATCACTTTCTGGCTTTTTCAAAAACAGCATTGCTATCTGCATCCGTTTCTTTTTTGGATAAGGTTTTTTGGCAATGATCCTTTAATATGTCTACTGCTTCTTTGTCACTACCGCTTGGTTTATTTCCATCAAAATCATCAAATTTAAAATTTGTCTTACTTGCTGTAACTTCTTTGTACTTATCTAGTATTGTTGATCATGTTTGACTATCTTGACTTAATAGTATGTATTTTTCTCTTTCAAGTTTATCTCCTATAGAATTTTTCTGCTTGTTTTCTTGTTTTGATAATAATTGATGAGCAACAAGACCACTAGCCCCACCAACACTAATTAATCCAATAGTACCCTTTATTGCTAATGATTTAACACTCATTTATTTATTCTTCTAAATTTATTTGGCACATCATTTTAAAGCAGTAGCATATTCATCTTCATTTTGATATTCCTTGTTAACCTCTTGTCCACACCAATTTTTGATTTTGTCTTTATTTACTTCTGTTTTTGAAATTCCTGGTATGGTGTGTATATTTTCGCTTGCATAATTAGAAACTTTTTGATCTCAATACCCTTCACCTGCTAAATTTTTGTTTTCTTTAAGAAATCTTTCTTTATTTGTAGGTCTGGCACATATTTTTCTTAAATCATCACGTAGTTTGGTGTTTTCTTTATCAAAGTTATCGGCCAATCTTGTTTCGTAAGTAGACTTTAAAGTTGCAATATCTTCTTTATCTAATTTAATACTTAATTTTTCTTTTTCTCTTTGATAAGTACTTAATTTAACTTCTCAACCTCCAAAAATATCATGTTGATCTAGTATTGTTCTACCCTCATTTGCTATTTGTTTTGAAATGGATATATCTCTAGTTTGAAAATAATAGAAAGTACCTCCACCAATAACTCCTGCACCAGCCAACCCAGCCACACTAGTAGTTATTTTTTTGGCATCTATTAAACTCCTTTCTTAGTACATCATTTAATAGATAATTTGTAATTCTTATCTGTATCTGATTTAAATTCTTCCTTAATTATCTTTTCGCATCATTCTCTTATTTGATCGCCAGTTGGACGAGTATTTTTGAATTCTTCAATTGCATGTTCAGTTTGAGCAACAGAATTATAAGTACTTGCTTTTGTAGATCAGTCTTCTGCTATTTCGTGATCTAAACTAAATAGTTTTTCTTTATTTGTGGGAGAGGTACATACTGTCTTTAATGCTTCATAAAGAGGTTTATTTTTTTCATTAAATTCAGAAGTTAAATTGCTGTTACATTTAGACTTTAAAGTACCAATATTTTCTTCTGCTAACTCAATAATAGTTAATGTTGCTTTTTGCTTTTGATAAGTCTTTAATTTAATATTTCAAAGATCTGAAGATGCACTGCTTATTAATATTTTTTTACCTTCGTTTTCAAGTTGTTTTGAAATTGATATATTAGATGGAGATCTAAGAGCATAAGCAGTTCCTATACTTCCTCCAATAACCCCTGTACTAGCTACTACTCCAGAAATTATCTTTGCGGATGTAGTCATATTAAACGCAAAGTTTTTCTACTTCTTTGTATTCTGTACCTTCAACGGTTAGCTCAACATTTAATTGCTTCTCACATCAACCTTTAAGGGCATCTTGATTATCTTTATTTTCTTCCACTTTGGATAGCTTATTGTTTATGGTCTTTAATTTGGCTATTAAATTATTTTCTTGCTTTACTGCTGTTAGTTTTGTTGCTCAATCTTTTGTAAATTCTTTTTTCTTCTTATTTAATTTTTCACTTATTGTTAACGCAGGTTGAGAGCAAATTTTTTCAGTTTTGTCTAAATTAACTTTGTCGCTTAAAGACTTATCATAAGCTCCTGTACATCATGTTTTTAAAGTATCATGTCCTTTAACAGTAGCTTCAATATTCTTTAAAGTGTCATCCTCATTAATTTCCCCTCAGGCTAATTGTCATATCTTAGTGTCAGCGTCTTTATTTATTAATTTGATACCTTTACTAGTTAATTTATCCTTTATTGTCTTGTGATACATAATAAATACCACCAACTCCTCCAGCAATAGCACTTGCTCCTGTACCAATAATTGCAATTTGTTTTATTCCCATGATTTAATTAAGATGCTCCCCCATTTTTTGCACATCATTTAAGGGTTGCACTATAAGTTCCTTCATTTTCGGCAGTAAATTCTTCTTCCAAGTTCTTAACACATCACTTCTTTAGAACTTCTATTTCTAAGTTTTCTTTTTTGATTTCTGTGATATCTCCTTGTGATTGATAAGCAACTTTTCTATTTTCTCATTCTTCTGGTGTTGAAGCTAATGCTTTATTAAGGCTACTTAACTTTTCTTTATTTGTAGGAACAGTACATACTGAACTTATTCCTTCGTAAAGTTCTTTATTGTTATCATTAAATTCCTCTTTAACTTTTTCTTCACATCAAGACTTTAAATTACCTCAATTTTCTGTTTTGGTTAGTTTGATTTTTGTATTTTTGGACTTTAAGGTATTGTAAACACTTAACTTTATTGTTCAAAGGACTTGATCATTCTTAGTTAATAGTGTTTTTTTGTCATTAAGTAATTGTTTTTCAATAGATATAGATTCTTTTTTGTTAATCAGTGCATATGTTATTCCCCCGCCAACAGCACCTGAACCTACTAATGCTGTTGCTATTACTTTTGTAGTTGTAGACACTATATTAAGTTAATGAAAAGGACTATTTTGAACACCAATCTTTGTAATTTTCTTGATATTCTTCAAACTTATCTGAATGATTTTCGGTTTCTCCGATGGTCTTACATTGTTCTTTAATTTGTGTTAGGTGTTCATCTTCCTTCCTGTCTCCCTCGGCTAATTTAAGTGAAGTAATTTTTTTCTTTTGATTTCCTGTGTTCTTATGTTCGCTTATTTTTGTAGTTCAAATACTTTTGTCAGCCTCTTTATCGTCTTTATTGGTGTTAAGAGGAGTGTATTCTTTTTCTAGTAATTTTGAAACAGATACTGGAACAATACACCATTTCTTAGCTTGATCGTAAAGTTTATTTTTTTTGTCTTCTGATACTTTCTTTCCTGTAAGATCTTTACACTTTTGCTTTAAAGTATTTAAAGATTCTGTATCACTACTTACAGCTGTAGTGCCCCCATTGAATCCTTCAAATTTTAATGTATTTGTTGTCGCTCTATAACTAGTTAATATACTTTGTCAAACTGCATTATTATCAGCACTATCTGTTAGTAATTTAAATCCGTTTGCTTCAAGTTTGCTTTGAATATTCTCCGTAGACAAGAAATTGTTTAGAAGTAATCCGCCTCCTGCAACTCCACCCAACGCACCAACACCTACCAAAGCTCTAATTGCTGTACTCATTAACTATCTATAGCTTTTTTCTCTGCACAGAACAACTTTGCATTATCTAAAGTCTTATGTCCAGTTACTTTATCTTTTTCTTGCTCTAGTACTAATTTACATCAATCCTTTAATTTTGTCCCTCCTTGTAGGTTTGCCTTATTTTTTTCTACTTCAAAACCAGATACAAATTCTTGTAAAGCTGCCTTCAATTTTGTGGTACTGCTACCAGCTCTAAATGTATCAAACTTATTTTGCCAATCAGTTTTGTTTAGGTCAAATGGTTGATAATTGTCTGCTATTAATTGTTCACTTATGGTTCTTGGTTCTTTTTGTTTAGTTAAAGCGCTAATTCCATAATAACCACCTACTCCTAATCCACTAGCACTTAATACACCAATAGTGCCTTTAATTATTGTTGGATTCATAATTATGCTCCTGTCTTAGTACATCACTTAAGTGTTAGATTGGTATTATCTTGTCCCTCTTCAATTTCTTTTTCAAGCGCTTTATTACATCAATCTTCTATTTCTTTTTTTGTAGGTTTTTTGTTGCCTTTAAGCTCAAGAATAACTAAATCATTGATTCCTTCAGTTGTATACGCAGTAGCTCTACCTTGTCAATCTTCGCCAGTAGCTATTACTTTTTTATCTTTAAGTAATTTTTCTCTACTTGTAGGTAATGTACATATTTGTTTTGCTTGCAAATAAATATCGTTTTGCCCTTCGCTAAAGTTAGAGTCTAAAGTGTTAGTACATCATATCTTTAGCCCTTCTTCAGTATTGGGAGTTACCTTAACTTTGTTTGTTAATGAAGTATATGTATGAAATTTAATATCTCAACCTTTTGCAGTGATGGCTAATATCTTTTTTCCAGTTTCTTCAGTTATTTTTGATCTAATAGTAGCAACTACAATACTACTGGTCTTAGGAGTTGAGGAGTTGAGGAGTTGGAATTTAGTCAATAAATTGTTCCACCTCCAGCAATACCAGATCCTACTAAAATCGCAGATGATGCTTTAGCAAATGTTGTCATTACTTATTTGAACATCAAGCTTCAAAAAGAATTAAAGTTTTTTCAAATTTGTCATCATGGTTCCCTATATCCCCAATACTTTTACATTTTTCTTTAATTTGTCTTATTTCCTGGTCGGTAGGCTCTTCTGTTTTGCTAGTAAATTCTAATTCATCAATTCTGTTTTCAGAAGTGCTTCTGTATTTTTTCACTTTATTACCTCAAGCGGTTTTGTCTGTTTCAGTATTTACGTCTAAATTTAGGGAATTAGTGCCTTTTGATTTTAAAAAAGAAGCTGCATTTATTGGTTCAACACATCATTTTTTAGCTCTTTTTTGATCTTGTTCATTAGCACTCTTGTTGTCAAAAATACCATTACATTTTTCTAACAAAATGTTTTTTGCTTCTTTATTTTCAGATTGATTGCCATCGAAGCCAGCAAACTTTAACTCTTGTTGAGTCGATGGAGCACTTTTGTAATTTCTTAATATAGCTTCAAAAATACTATTATCAGTACTACTTGTAATGGGAACGTATCCTTTAGCCTTTAATTGTTGTGATACAGATAGAGGTGTTGGCTTGATTGTTTTCTGTACTTCTGTACTGCCATTTAAGGCGCTAATTCCATAATAACCACCAACTCCTAAACCGCTTGCTCCTAATACACCTACAGCCCCTTTAGCTATTGTTGCTTTCATAATCTAGATTTAATTCTTTTACCTTATAGACTAACATTAAGGAACATGAGGGTCTATTAACAATTACTTTAAGATACATTATTGATGCAGGAGTGTTTAGTTTTTTGATTACTACTGTTTATTAATCAAAAAGAATAATGTAAATTTAAGAGTTAGAATAGGTAGTAAAGCAAGGGACAAATCAATATATATGAAACAAAATACCTAAATTTTAAATATTTTGAAATTAGGTATGTTATTTAAATTTGTTTGTCTTTTGAATCTGTTGCTTTGATGGGATAAGAGGATTCTTAGAAAGACTGATGAAAATATGAATGTTTTTTTATAGTTGTAGCTTTAAAGTAGGTGGCTTATTGTTTGCAATATTGAAGAAGAAACAGAATAAATAGAAGTATTAGTAGTTTTTGTATTTCTTATTGTTTAAGTATTTAGTAACTATTCTTTCTTATTACCACATCACGCTTCATAACTACTTAAAGAAGTTTCAAATGTATCTGCATGACTTAATATTTTTGCAAATTCTTGACATTTTGTTTTTGCCGCAGCAATATTTTGAGGAGTCACCTCTGCATTATCTTCAATTTCTACGAATTGTCCAATACTGGAGTTGTTTTTCTTAGCCGTTCTATAAGCCTTTATTTTTTCTGTTCATTCATTTTTCTCCTGATTTTCTTCTCCAATATTTGTTTGAAGAGCATTAAATCCTTTAGCTTTTAGGAGTTTAGCCACATCTATTGGAGTTACACATCACTTCCTAGCTTTCTTTAACATTTCTTTATTATTTGAATCTTTAACTGTAATGTCCTTGCATTTTTGCTTTAAGGTAGCTACAGCTGTAGGAGTAGCACCACCAGCTGGCTCTTCTCCAGTAAAGTTCTCAAATGCCAGATTTGTATGTTGTTTAATAACTGTCTTGTAACTGCTTAATATTGTATTCCAACTATCGTTGTTTTGTGAATCCTCTGAAAGTAGTGTGTATCCTTCATTTCTAAGCGCTTCTTCAATTGAAGGAGTCTTGGGTTCAGATTCTTTTTTCTGTACTTCTGTACTGCCATTCAAGGCACTAATCCCATAATAACCACCAGCCCCCAAACCACCAAGACCAACTAATCCTATAGTAGATTTAGCTGCTAAAGATTTAATATCCATTTAAGTTTAAGGTATTCTTATTAACTATCAGAACACCAAAGTTTAAAGAATTTTAAAGAATCTTCAAAAGTTGCTGTGTGATTATTTATTTTTCCTATTTCATCACATTTGTCTTGAATAATTTTGTAGTCACCCTCTACTATTTGGCTAGCAGTACTTGTTAAATTTAATTGACTAATTTTTGAAAGATTATTTGAACTATCTATATGTTTTTTTATTTTGTCTTCTCATTTTGCTTTGTCATCATCTGCATTAGTACCAGTCTTTAATGCTGTAATGTTTTGTTTTTTTAATATTTCAGAAGCAGTTATTGGTTCAATACATCATTTAATAGCTTTGTCATAAGAATTACTATTTTTTGTTTCTTCAAAAATAGAATTACAAAGTTTAAGCAATTCATCTTTTGCTTTTTTGCCATCCACATCAACACCACCAAATTCACCAAACTTTAAATTATTTTTGCTACTTATGATGCTTTTGTAACTGCCTAATATAGTATCTATGTTATTGCTACTTTCTGAAAGTAGTGTGTATCCTTCACTTGTTAATCTGCTTGCCATATCATTCTTTACTGCTTCTGGTTTTGCTGTTTTGCTTGTACTTTTTGTTAAATGATAGGTTAAACCAGTAACACCTCCAACTCCTATTAATCCTGCAATTGCTTTAACTGCTAAAGGCTTAACATCCATTATTAGTCTTTAGTACATCACTTGTAGGTTAATTTGTAATTTTTGTGATCATCGTTTTCGTACTCTAGATTTATTGCTTTTTCACACCAATTTTTTATTTGATCTTCAGTAACAGAGTCTTTTGATATTTCTGCAATAGCATCATTATTGATCCCTTGTGTTTGATATTCTTTTGATTTAGTTGCTCAATCTCCAGTAGTAGCTAATTTTCTATTTGCTTTTTCAAATTTTTCTTTATTTGTAGGTACTGTACATACTACTTTGATTTCATCGTAAAGTTCTTTGTTTTGATTATTAAATTCTTTAATTGCTTGATTAGTACAAAATGTTCTTAACTGTGTTTCATTATCTGTAGATAGATTTATTTTGGCTCCTGTTTTCTTTATTTTTGTGGTGTAAGTATTTAGCTTTATTCCTCAAAGTGCATTATCGCTACTCTTAAGTAGTTTCTTATTGTCCTTCTCTAATTGTTTTTCTATGGTTACTTTTGGAGCTGTGGAGCTAGGATAAAAAGCATAAGCGGAACCAGCCCCAATAGCCCCAATTCCCGTAGCAGAAGCTATTCCTATTTTGGCAGTCGAAGTCATGACTACTTATATGAGCATCAAGCTTCGTATTGTTTTACGAAATCATCAAAACCTTCTTCATGACTTTTCTTATCTTTAATACCATCACATTTAGCTTTAAGATTTTGTAAGTCTTGTTCAATAGCTTGGTCTTTTCCTGATGTTAGAGTAATACCATCAAATTTAAGTGCTTCATTACTTTCTGATTTATGTTTCTTTACTTTGTCTGTTCATCTTTCGTTGTCTGCACTAGAATCACTTCCTGTTTTCAAGGCTTTAAATCCACGTTTCTCCAATAAATCTGTCGCAGAAACTGGAACAACACATCATTTTGCAGCTTTTTTGTAATCGTTTTCATCATAAGAGATAAGTGCAACTTTACAATGTTTTTGTAACATTGACTTAGCATCGTCTTCATCGCCAATAAAGCCTGAAAAGGCTAAATTATTATGTTTTTGAGTAACTGTTTTGTAATTCTTTAGTATTTCTGCTCACTTATCATCATTGGTTTGATCATTAGTAAGTAATTCATATTTATCTTCCTTAAGTCGGGTTTCAACATTCTTTCAATTTAAATATTTACTTATTAATAAACCGCCTCCTGCAACACCACCAGCACCTAATAAGCTAATAGATGATTTGAATATCAAGGTTTTCATAATCATTAAATGATTACTGAGTACATCATTTTTCTGCTAGAGAGTATTCACTTCCACTATCTGCAATTTCTTTTGACAATGTAGTTTCACATCATCCTTTGATATCTGCTTTAGTAACTGTTCCTTGACTTCCTATATTTGGTATTGCATAACTATCTTTTCCTTCACTTTTGTAAGCCGTTTCCTTTTTGGTTCATTCACTATCATTTTCGCCTATCAATGTCTTACTGTTTTTTTGCAATTTTTCTTTATTTGTTGGTTTGGTACATAGTTGTTTAGCAAATAAATAGTTTTCATTGTTTGAGTCTTTGAAATCCTCCCCTAATGTTTTGTTACATCACGCCTTTAAGCCAGCCTCATTATTATTTTCAATAACAATCTTGTTTTGTGATTGAATTACTGAAGTGTACACGTGTAATTTGATATCTCAAGTTGTTGCACCTTGATCCAATACTGTTCTTTGTTCCTTAGTTATTTGTTGTCTAATACTAGTAGTGACTATATTTATGGTTTTAGATTTGGGTGTCTGGGTGTTGGAATTTAAGGCATAAACTGTTCCTACTCCTCCGCCAATAACTCCAACCCCAGCTAAGGTCAGTCCTGCTAATTTAATTGATGACATTAAAGTTCTTATACTCCTCCAGGAACGCTAGGTACTTGTGTGCCGAGATCGGGCTCTGTACTACGTGAGCCGCTATCTAAAGAATTTTGAACGCCTTCAGGCCTTTGTCCAGCGGGTTGACCATTTCCTTCTCTACTTGTATCCGGGTTACCATCTGCACCTCTTGCAGGAGCTATACTGTCAGTTGGAGTCCCTTGTAAAGTAGTTCCTTCTGTAGATTTTTTATTACTTTCTTGTTTAGTTGTGTCAGGTTTGAAAATAAAATAACCACCAACTGTTGCTCCACTTGCAATTCCTAAGCTTAAAGCTGAATATATTAAAGTCTTAATAGCCATTAAGCACCAGGCACTCCTCCAAGACTTGCACTACCATCTCTCCTTGCAGGATCCGAAGAAATTGCATCTCCACTACTTATTGCAGGAGCACCTGTAGATGTTCTAGGATTTTGTGGCTGAACTACACTAGGAGATGTTGTTGCTTCAAGTAATGGAGATTTTTCAGAACATCAGTTAATTGCATCTTTTTCTAATTTTTTGAATCCTTCATCATTTGTTATTGGAGTGTCAAATAATTCTTTACATTTAGTCTTCAACGCAGAAGAATCAATTATAGAACTAGTTTCTGTAATCTCTAATTTTTCAATTTCAATATTATTTTTTGTTCTTCCCTGTTTGTCACCATTATGCTTATTTACTAATTCTGTTCATTGTGTATTGTTGGTATCTTTTTCAGTATCTAGTAACTTAATTCCTTTTTTCTCTAGTAATTGTCTTAGGTTCTTAGGTTGAAAAAGATTGTAACCAACACCGACGGCACCTCCAATAGTTCCTAAACTAACTGCTGAAGCAATAGCTAATTTAATATTCATTGACTAATTTACTTTTGCTATTAGACAACGATTATCTATTTTTGTTCAAAGAGAAATATCTTTTGTTAAAGGTGTTTTGATTTTACTTGAACATCAAGTTTGTAAAGCCGTTTTTATAGCCTCTTTATGCTGATCATCAATGGCATTGATAGCGTTATTAAGTGCTGATAAATCAGTTTGTAGTTCTGTATTTTGTGGGGGAGTTTTAAGTTTTGCAAATTGTGCATCTCAATCGGTTGCTAATTGTTTCTTATCTTTCTTCATTTTGTCTTCGATAGTAAATAAAGTTTTGGAACAATATTGTTTAGTATTTGCAAAATTATTATCAATATTTTCTTTAGTTAAAGCAAGCTGTAATTTTTCTTCACATCATTGCTTTAATGCTGGCCCACCCACATTATCTGGACTACTATTTGTGATAGTACTTACTTTTGTCTTTACTAAATTTATGAAAGATTCTGTTCCTTTAAATTCTCTAAAGACTATTTCGTAATCATCATCTAATTCAATTATTGTTGCTCCTCCTCTAATTAATTTATCTTTGATTGTCTTGTCTTGTAACAAATAACTAGTTCCAAAGCCTCCACCAATAATAGTAGCAACACCTAGCCCTCCTAATAAAGCTTGTTTAGGACTTATCATTGTTTTTCGTTAGGCAGGTCTAGCTCCACCTGCTACTGGATCACTATTAGGGACAACGGCGGCAGGAGAACTCCCACTACCTGTATTTTCTGAGCTAGGAGGTTTTGATGGAGGCACTTCAGGACTTGCTTTTTGTGAATCTGTTTCTCCTACAGTATTATCTTTCTGCTCTTGTGTGCTCTTTGATTCATTTGAAAATGGCATAAAAAAATAACCTCCTATAACACCACCTACCGCGCTAACACTTTAGGCACTAAGAAGAATAACTTTAAGTGTCATTGTGGTTTGAAATTAACTTTCTTTTTAAGAATATTATCCAGGAGCTTTAATTGCACATCATTTTTCAACATTTTCTAAATTCTCTTCAAATTTATCTTCGTAATTTAATTTTGCTCCAAATTCCTTACATTTAGTTTTGATGGCGACAATATTACTATCAAGTTTATCAGTTCCTTCTTCAATAGTTATTAACTTACTTAGTTCTGAATTTGCTGTTTTTGCCTCTTTGAAAGCATTTATTCTTTGTTCTCAATCTGATTTTTCTTCATCTTTATTACTATTATTTGTTTTGAGAATTTTAAATCCTTTACTATTTAGTAATTCTGATGCACTTATTGGAGTTACACATCATTTTTTGGCTTTTTTCAATAGGTTTTCATCTTCTGAAATTAATGTTTCTGCACATTTATCCTTTAGTTTATCTACCCCTTTAATAGTTCCATCGCTGGAATCGTTTCCATCAAATCCTTCAAACTTTAAATCTTGTGAAATATTTTTGTAACTGTCTAGTATTTTTGCTCAGTGATTATCATTCTTTGTTTCTTTGGTAAGTAATACATATTTTTCTGCCTCAAGCCTTTTGGCAACAGAAAGCCCTTTAACTACTTCTTTCTTTTTCTCCACATCCTCCTTATTAAAGGCTTGATATCCTTGGTATACAACAGCACTAATTCCTCCTGCACTCAGTAATCCTATAGATGTCTTTACTGCTAAAGGTTTTATTGCCATATTAGGTTCCTGGTTTAGTTGGAGTTAATAAGGGAGAATCTTTACTGCATCAATTTTTTGCATGTTTTTTGGACGCTTCGTAATCTGTTTCTTCTTTGGTTTTTTTGAAAAATTTTTTACATTCTGCCTTTAGTTGTGCAATCCCTGGATGCGGGTCTGTATCGGAGGCATTAATGGTTATTGTGCTTATTTTTGCTATGTTATTTGTTGTTGGTGATTTAGCGTGTTCTTTAGCAAGTGTAGTTCAAGATGTCTTGTCTGTGTCGCTTTCTGTATCTAGGAATTTAACCCCTTCTTTTTCTAGATCTTCTTTTAGGTTTTTAGGTTGAGATAATAAATAACTAACTCCAGCAGTACCTCCTATTACTCCTGTACTTGTTAAAGCACCTATTCCTATCTTTAATCCTGTAGTCATATTTTGATATTGTGTTCCCTCCCCAAACCCGCTATACCAACTATATTAAGTTCTTTTAATTAATATGGCTTTCATAAGTTAAGCCGGATCATTAACACATCACTTAGCTACTAATGGATATTTATTTTTTTGATCTCCTTGATATTCTTCTTTTAAAGCTGTCTCACATCATTGTTTTATTGCCTCTTTATTCTCTGTATTTTTTTGGATTCCTGTAATAAGTTCGTTATCATTGGCTTTGTCATAAGCAGTCTTTCTTTTGCCTCAATCTTCATCTGAAGTTGCTAGAGTTTTATTTGCGCTGGCTAATTTTTCTTTATTTGAAGGAGCGGTGCATATTTTCTTTATGCCTTCGTAAATTCTGTTGTTTGTTGTTTTGAAAACGTCCTTCAGTTTTCTTTCACATCAAGATTTCAAATCGCCTCACAGTTTTCCCCCTAAATTGATTTCTGTATTTGAATTTTTCACTTCATGATTGTAGGTATGTAACTTTATTGCTCAACGAGCTTCTTCGCTATCGCTTAATACAGTTAATGCTTCATTAGCTAGTTTTTGTGCAATTGTAGTAGTGGCAATAGGTTTGGATTTGCTTGGAGAGAAAGCATAAACAGTTCCTATACCTCCACCAACAACTCCAGTACTTATTATTGCTATAGATGCTATCTTAGTAGGGGCCATATTAAGAATTAAACGTTAGTAATGTGTTTTGTAGTACATCAATCAATAGCATTTGTTTTTGCAATTCCATAACCACTTTCTTTTTTAGTTTTCTTAAATAATTTCTTACATTCTTCCTTTAATTTCTGAATTCCAGGGTGTGGTTCTGTAGTTGGAGGATTAGGAGCTGTAATACTTACACCATTTATTCTTTGTGTACTATCTGATGTTGTTGAATACTTAATTGCTAATTTTTTTCAAGTAGTTTCATCATTATCACTTTTTTCTGTATCTAGTAATGTGTATCTTTCTCTTTCGAGTTCTTCTTTTAGGTCTTTAGGTCGAGTAAGTACATAACCAAGACCAGCTAAACCACCTAAAGTTCCAGCACCAAGAGAAGCTAATATTCCTATCTTTACACCTGTTGTCATTATTATTTATCTGCACATCATAGCTCAACATTTTGTAGATGTTTTTCAAATTCTTCTTTGTGATTTAATGTTTCTCCAAAGGTTGCACATTTAGTTTTGATTTGGGCAATATCATTATCAGTCGCCGCTCCATTATCTTGAATTTCAAATAGTTTTTCCATATTTGTTGTACCTTTGCGTGCAACTTTGTAATTATCTATTTTTTGTTTTCATTTTGGGTTGCTTGCAATTGTGTTATCACCATTCGTTGGTAAGACTGTAAATCCTCTATTTGTTAATAAAGCAGAAGCCTTTACAGGAGTTACACATCATTTTCTTGCCTTCTTTAATAGTTCATTTCTTTTACCTTTAGTCATTTGTTTCTTGGCATTTTCACATTTTTCTTTTAGTTTATCTACGGCTTTAGGTGTGCCACCAGCAGGCTCATTACCATCAAAGTTATCAAACTTTAAACTTGCATCTTTTGCAACAACTGTTCTGTAATCCGCTAATATTGCATCTCAACCGCCCGCTCCTTTAGAAAGTAAGGTGTACTTTTCTTCTTCCAGTTTTGCACTAATAGACATTTCTTTTGGTGTGTTTTTTCATGCCACATAACCTTGACGGGCAAGAGCCCCCATACCCCCAAGGCCAATTAACCCAACAGTTGCTTTAACTGCTAAAGGTTTAATTGCCATTTATTATTTTGTTTCAGTACATCATTTAAGTGCTAAGTTGTAGTCGTTGTTTTCAGTCTTAAATTCTTTTTCGATTTCCTTTTCACATCATTGCTTTATTACTTGTGCATCATTAACAGTATTTTTGTCAATTTTTGGAATAGCATTAACTCCCGTACCTTCTTGTTTGTAAGAAGTTAGTTTTTGTGTTCATCCATCACCCTTAGTTAATGTTTTTGGGATGCTAAGAAATTTTTCTCTATTTGTAGGAACTGTACAAATTTCTTTTGCTACTTTGTATTCTGCTTGATCTGAGTCTTTAAAATCAATGCTTGTTTTTGTTTCGCATCAAATCTTTAATTCACCTGCATTTGCTATAGTTATTGTTGGATGTTTTGCTCTTATTTCTTTTTCATAAGTACTTAATTTAATTCCTCAAAGTTCTGGTCTATCGCCTGTTAATAGTTTCTTATTTTCCCCCTCTATTTGAGCTTTAATAGATATAGCAGGTGGTAAGGTGGTTTGCATGTGTTTAGCAAGACCTACACTACCACCTATAATTCCTGCACCTGTAACAGTTACTATTGTTAATTTCGTTGGTGTAAATAAATTCATATTTAATACTCTTATCATCTTTTCCTATATCTAGTAGATCTTCTTCTGTAGTTTCCTTTAGCACCTGATGCCGCAGCCATAATAAGTATGAATAATAGTAAATATCCAAAGCCTTTAAGAATAGTTAGTAATATCTTTAAGACTTTGGAATAATTCTTGTGTGATTGCTCTACTAAATGAATAGCATTAGGAAAAGAGTAGTGTAAGTAATCTAAGAAAGTTCTGTAATGTGGATTGTAGTAAGTTACTTTATTAGTATTTTTGAATTTAAGTAAAGCTTTAATTTTTCATATTATTCAGCTGTTATGTTTAATAGAGGGATATTTCTTATGAGAGATACATATTAAGTTATTGGAATTAGTTATTAAAGTAGGAGATACAAAATAGTCTTGTATATTTGTTAAATAGATTTGATTAGTATTAAAGTTTTTGAGGACTTCTTTAGCTATTATTGGATAAGTATTAAGGTATTTAGTAGATATAGAAAGTAGGTTATTTAATCAATTATCATTCTCGTCAATAAATCAAATTATTGAATAGTTCTTTAATTGTTTAGTATTTGTTAATTTCTTAAGTAATGTTATTGATTCATAGTTGGGATTAACTTTCTTAATTGGTATTTTTTCTTTATTAGAGTTATTTAGTATTTGATTTATTATTGAGTTAATTGATTGATAAGTTTTGCCACTTATTAAATTAGTATGGTTTTGATTAGTTATGTAAATAAAGTTCTTTATGTAGTCTAGTAGTATTTGTTTATCAAAGAGTTCTCATAAGAAGTGATTTAAATATCTATTATTTCAAATATGTCAATGCTTTATTTCATTATGAATAGTACCATATCTATGAGAGTAACCATTACTTATTACTAGAAAAAGAGCATATTTAAAGATATTAGGTATATCTCTTAAGTAAGTGTGGGTTAGTTGGGAATAAGCTTGATGTAGTATATAGCTTCTTTTTTTAGGAGTCTTAAGTTCAAAGATTATTAAAGGAAGACCATTTATGTAAATTATTACATCCGGTCTTCTTGTATTACTACCTGTATTAATACTGAGTTGATTTATTACTTTAAAGCAGTTATTTTCTGGGTTATGGAAATCTATTAAGGGTATTCTTTGTTTAATAGAGTCAATTCAAATACCATGTTGTATGTATTCTCATACAACAGCATTAGCACTACTTACATCATAGGGAAGATTCTTTAATTTGTATATTACTTCTTGTTCAATATAGGGATTAGAGAGGAATTTCTTTAGATCCTTTAGCAATAGTACTTCTGAGAAACTTCTTCCTTGTAAGAATTGACCAAATGAATATTGATAGCCTTTTTGCTTTAATACATCTATTGCGTAGCTTTCAAGTCTAAATTCATTATTTCCTCCCAAGAATTAAAGAATGCCTATTGAATAAGAGTTATTTTAAATTTTGGATTAACCTTCTTTAACTGAACACCATTCTCTAGCTAATTCAAAATTAGTTTCAAATTCTGTACTTGTTGTATCTAGTGCTGTTATCTTTAATTTTTCACACTCAGCACGGAATAATCTAATATTTTCATTATCATCAGCCGAAGTATCTTTTATTTTTCCTGTAAGTGCACTATTAAATGGTTTAGATGTTGCTGTTTTTCATGTGGAAATTTTTTGTTTCCAGATGTCTACTTCTTCTTGTATCACTTCATTCGCAGACCCTAGCACTTTAAAGCCTGCCTTTTTAAGTACCTCATTCATTTTTTGTTTTTTGACACATCACATTTTTGCTTTTGCATAATCTTCACTATCTTTAAGGCCTAGAATTACTTTACATTTATCTCTTAAAGCTTTATCATCTACACTGTTTTTTTCCACCCCATCAAAAGTTTTTGTGGTTGCTTTTTTGTAATCCTCTAATACAGTAGTTCAATCTGTTGATGTAGCACTAGTATCTAGTACATCAAATCCTTCTGTTCTTAATTTGTCGCTAACATTAGTTTGAACTATTGTTGAGCCTGTATCTATATTTGTTTTAGGATTATCAGTTATTTGAGTATTTGAGTTAAATAAACCTCCAGCATAAGCGCCTGCACCACCAAGAGCCCCCAATGTTGATACTAATATTATTCCTTTATTTAATGGTGTCATTATTTATTCACCACATCAAGCTCTAGTAGCAGAAAGAATTTCATCATATTTGTCATCAGTAGTTTTAATTTTAAGTGCCGCTTCACATCCTGACTTTAACTCATTAAAGCGTTCTTGGCCTGCATCTGAATTTATTTTTGCATTAGGTAATTGATTAGATGCAACTTTGTATGTGGTTAGTTTTGTTTTTCATTGAGTTTCTTTATTTGCTCCTGTAAGCGGCTTAAAGTTTTCTTGCTCTAAAATCTCTTGTACTGTTTTTGGTCTTGCACAGTATTTAGTAAAGTCAGTATATTCAGAATCTTCAATTCCTGATACTTTATTGTCCTTTCTTTTTGAACATGCATTTTTGAATCCATCAGGAACTTGTGGTACATCTTGTTTTGTTCATCCTTTAACTGTTCATTTATCTTTTCCGTTTTCATTAGTTTCGTTATCTTTTTTGTATTTTTTTCATGCTTCATCCCAACCCTCTGCGTCTTTATTGGCCTCGGCGGATAATAAAGCGTATTTATTTTGTTTCTTTAATAATTCAGTTATTTGAGTATTTGAGTTAAATAAACCAGTTGCATAACCAACTGTACCTGTTAATCCGGCGGCTCCAGTTATTAAACCAGCACCAATTCCAGCGCTCTTTAAAGACATCATACTAGGTTGTTTTCTCTACAGTACATCAATTAACAAAATTTTTAAATATAGGATTGTCTTTATTATCTATTTTTTCATTTATTTTTTTTCCACACTCTTCAACCAAGGCATCAGGTACTTTTATTTTATCTTCACTTATCTTGCTTCATTCATTTAATCCTCAACTATCCTCGGTATTGGCCATATCTGATGTAGAGTGGGTACTAACATATTTTTTTCATGCCTCCAATCATTTTTCTTTATTTTGAGAGTCTTTATTTAAAGCAATCTTATTTGGATATTCTTTTCTTAATAATGATTGAACAGTATGTTGGCTGGTTAAATAGTAATAACTACCAAGACCAGCGCTAGTTAAATTCCTGTACTTGTAATTCCAGCAACAATCTTGGTGCTCATTTAATTAAATAGATTATTGAGTAATAACTGCACAGTATTCTTTAACATCTTCAATTTCTTGAGTATCTTCTTTTTCGAAAGGTTTTTCATAAGTGGCTAAACATCAAGTTTTAAGTGCATTGTCATCTTTGGTTGTATCGCTTGCAGAAAGTTTTGCTTTAATGTTTTTCATAGTTGCAGATAATTTAGTTTCCGCATCACCATTAACTTTTTTTAATTTGTCATTGTTCTTGCTGTTACTACTACTCCAAGTTTCTTCAACAACTACGCCTACCTTGTCTTTAATGTGGTAAGTACAATATTTTCTTATTTCTTGGAACAAACTATCTTCTTCAGAAACAAATTTATTTTTGATATTTTTTTCACATCATCCTTTGACCTTTGAACCATCAGTATCTTTTTCTTGTTTAATTTTTGCAAGTCCCGCAGATAAAGTTGTTGATTGATCTTTTGCAAGGATATCTGCTCTTGCTTTTCATTTAGTATTATCAGTTGTTCCAAAATCTAATAGTTTGTCTCCTAATTTGTCTTTAATAGTTTCTTTTGTTAATTCATAGTATGTATAGGCTCCAGCCCCACTTACACCACCAGTAGTTAGTGCGCCAACAACTATTTTGCTAACTTTTGATAATGCCATTGTTATTTAACGCATCATTTCAAATACTTTAAGAATCTTGGATCTTCTTCGTGTTTGAAATGTTTCTTTTTAGAATATCTACATCAAGCTCTTAATTTGCTTGTTTCATTTAAAGAATTAACAGCAATCTCTGCTCCTTCTGTAGTATTACTTGTAGTTATTTCTTTTATTAATTGATTGTTACCAGCTTGATTGTAAGTAGTTTTTTTACTTTCTCATTCTGTTTCATGTTCATTTGCTTTCCCAGCAGTGCCTTCTTCATCCTTTAAGACTTTTTTGTTGTTTTCCATTCACTCTTCAATGGTTTTGGGTTCAGTACATCAAGCAGATACTCTTCGATAATTTTCGTCCTTAGTATTAGTGAAAATATTATTGGAATTCTTAGAGCATCAATCCTTTATTTTTGTAAGAGTTGAATTATCTTTTGCTATCTTTTGTCCATTAATAAGAATAGGTAAATCATCCCCTTCAGCATCATATCTCTTTTTTATTTCGTCTCATTTATCTGAAATGCTTGTAAGCAATATTCTTCCTTGTTTATTTAATTGGTGACTATATTTTTCAGGAAGAAAAGCATAAACTGTTCCTGCTGTTACAGAACCTATGCCAAGGCAACCAATAATTAATTTAGGAGCTAATGATTTCAACATTAAATTTTGCAATATTCTTTGACTTCTTTAAGAGTTGCATCATTATCTCCTGTTCAAGTGTTTTTGTAGGCATCAGTGCATCATTTATGCATTGCTACTTTATTAGCATTTTGAGAATCTGTAGCCTCTCAAACTTTTTGTAGTCCTTTGCTTAATTCTGTTTTTGTTTTTCTCTTTAATGCTGTATGGGCAGTTTTTCAATTTGCATGGTCACTATTAACAGTAGCTAAGATCTTCTTATCTCAAGTTTTGTCACCTATTTTTCAAGTACAAAAAGCTGAAAAATTTTTGTATTTAATGTCGTCTTTATTAAATGTGGAGCTCTTGTTAGCATTACATCAATCACGTAACTTATCTCATGTATTTACTTTTGTTTTGTCTAACGAAGAATCAAGTTTATCTTGTGAAGCAGTTAATTCCTTTATCCTTTCTTCTCATTCTTTTTTGTTTTCTGCACTAGTTAAGTTAAGTACAGAAACTCCAAGTTTGCTTGCAAAGCTATCTTTAGAAAAGTAAACATACCCTCCATAACCTGCACTCCCAATAGCTCCAGCACTTAATATGCCCATTCCAGTTTTAGTTAAGGCAGTATTCATTATTAACTAAGCAACGCAGTAAACACTGGCATCTAAATAATCTGGATCTTTATCGTCTTTAAATGGTTTTTCATAAGTAGCTTTACATCAATCTCTAAGGGCATTTTCATTTGGAGAAACACTTTTCGTTAATTCATTTTTTATTCTTGTCATTTCTTTTGACAGAACTGTATTTGGAGCAGGGCTCTTAAGTTTTAAATTATTTGTAGTGTTGCTTCACCTACTTATCTCGATCGCTCCAGAAACTTTATCTTTGATGTTGTAAGTGCAATATTTTTGCACTTCTTTAAAGCCTTGATCTTCTGAAGTAAATTTATTTTTTAGGCTATCTTCACATCATTCTTTAACTTTGTCTCCAGTACTGTCATCTGCATCCTTAACAAGCTTAAGACTTTTGGACAAAGCGGAAGTATCTGCTTTCAAAGTAGCAACTCTTGCTTTTCATTTTTCTGCTTCATCTTGCTTTATTAAATTCTTCCCTAATTTATCTTTAAATGTTACTTTTGTAAATTCATGATATCCATAAGCAACTCCACCACTAACACCTCCAGCAGATACTGTAGCAATAGCTATCTTTCCGACTTTTGATATTGGCATTAGGCTTTAATTGAACATCATTCTTTAGCCAATTCAAATTTTTCATCAAAGTCCTGAGCAGCGTTCTTTACGGCATTGATTTCCCTACATTTTGCTTTGATTTCTTTAATTTTTTCTGCTTCTTCTTTGGATCAAGTAATGGTTATTTTCTTTTTGGCTTCATTATTGTTATTTAATTTAGTTAGTTTTTTGTTTCATTCCTCTTTATTCTTATCAGGTTGATTAGCTTCTGTATTTAATACTGTATATTTTCCACGTTCTAAAATAACACCGATTACTTCAGTTTTGGTGCATCATTGTCTAGCTGATTTGTAAATCGCTTCATCATTACTTTTCTTATTTAAAGCTTCTTCACATTTTTTTTGCAATCAAGCCTTATCTTTCTTTTCTCCCGAAGCTAAAGCAAAAAGGTTGGTTTTTTGTTGTTCATTATGGGATGCCAATATGACATCTCATTCATTATCTGCAACAACAGTATTAAATCCTTCTAGAGTTAATCTAGATTTTACTGTTGAGTAATTATTGAGTAATGAAACTCCTGCACCAATACCACCACCGACAAGTCCAGTAATAGCAATACCAGATACTATCTTTGTTGTGCCTATAGCCATTCTCATTAAGGTTCTGTACTTTTAGCTACGTAAAAATAAAGATATGCAATTAAGATTCACCCCCCCCCTAGCTGTCAAAACAGCTTCCTCAACTTTTAAGCCTAGCATATCTGCAGTCTTATCCGGCATGACTGCAGCAGGAACATGTTCAGCTTTTGTATTTAATTTAGATAAAGCTAATCAATTTGGAAATGCTTTAAGTCCACTCAAAAATACATTTATTGTTAGTTTCTTTTCAAGAGGCATTCTTAATTTAAGTGATACACTCAAAAGTTGAGGTGAGTCGATAGTTAATTCAAAAGATGCATTTATCGATTGATTAAATCGTTATTTTGATGTAAATGGACTTAAAGCAGGAACTGTAGAACTTTACAATAAGTTACATGATTGAGCTTTAATAGTTTACGAATGATTCGCTACTAAGTTTCTTAGATTTATTGAGAATATTCCTTGAATAGTTCAAAATTGAAAACAAATAAGACTATCTTTATTTAAGTGAGGCACATTCATAGGAGGCGGCGGGGGAGGAGCATTGTGAGGTATGTTTAGTAGTTTTGATAATTGAGGAAAACTATCAGAATTAATGGGAAATGAAGACTTTACAGGGGCAGTAGAGAAGTTTGCAGAGTTAGTAGATCAAAATCCTGATGCTTTCAAAGATATGGGAGAAGAAGCAATGAAAGAAATATTAGAGAAGATTATGGAAGATCCTAAGGATGCAAAAGAAATAGCAGAGAAATTATTGCAAGAACAAAAAGAGAAAAATAAAGACAAAAAGGATGAGGAACAAAAGGAAGAATTAGATAAAGAACAAATTCAAGAATCTTTTGCAAATCCTAAAGGATCTCCACAAAGTAAAGAGGAAGTATTTGGTTATTTAGTAGGTAGTGCATTGCAATCATTAGTAGATGTAAAATCATCTGCATTTGGTAGTCCGGTGAAAGAAATTGAAGACAAAACAAGAAAAGCTATGACAGAATATATTCAATTCGTTAAAGAGAAAGTTAATAAGAAAACGAGAGAGGGTAAAGCAAGCAAAGATTTTATAGATGCATTAGGGAACAAGGAAAATACATTAATAAATGAATTAGTTAAAGTAGCAACAGAAGCTTTTGATAAGAAACGAGGAAGTTTTGAAAATTTGAAAAACTCTTTTGAAAAAATTATGAAAGACAGATTTACAGTTGAAATTGGAGAAGGAGGAGATCAAAGTGAAGCAGTAGAATTAGATAATATTATTAAAGATCCAAATAGGAAAAAATAAAGTTATTTAAGGCCTAAAATTGGTAGATACTTTTGTAAGAACTATATTAAATTAAGTAACTTTATTTTACTAAGTATTATCTTTTTTCTTTATTGCACACAATATTCTAGATTTTTCAAATCTTTCTCCAAAGTCTTCAGTAGTAGTTGTTTTTTGACTATTTGTCATATCTGCACATTCCTTTCTTATTATTGCAATTTTTCTATTCGAATCTGCTTCATTTTGTAGTTTTGTTTTTAGTTCTTTGTATTCATCTTTAGAGTTAAGTACTAATTGGATTCTGTTATTTCAATCATCATTATCTAAATTTTTAGATTCATTCGAGTTTAGGACTTTGTATTTTCCTCTACTTAGAATTGTTGTTACTGTTTCTTCTTTAACACATCATTGCCTTGCGAATAAATAATCTTCATTATTGCTGGATCTATTAGATATTGCAATATTGCATTTCTTTTTCAATTTTGGCAACGTTTCATTTGCGGAATTAGATCTAACATTTTTTCTAGCTGTTTTGTATTTGTTTAATACAGGTGTTCAATCGTTATCATTGTTGTCATAATCAGTCAAAATTTGAAAACCTTCTGATCTAAGTTTTCTGTCAATGTAGGAAGATTTATCAACAGAATAGTAAACTCCTGTGCTAGTGCCTCCTAAAGCTCCAGCTGATAAAGTTGCTATTAAAGCTTTCTTTTTTCCAGACAAAGGAATTCAGTTAAGATAATTAAATAGTCGTAGTTTATATTTGTAGTTTGTACATTTGCTACGGCTTTACATCCTTCTATTAATCTGTAGAAATTATCTTCATTTGTATCTCAATTTGTTATTGGAAAATAATCTACATATTCAAAATGCTCTCTAAATCTATCCATCCATATCTTTTCATTTCCATCTGTACCTAATAATTTCATTCCTTCTTTTTCAAAGATTTCCTTTATTGTTTTTGGTCTTGTACAGTAGCTAGTAACAGCTGTATATGTAGGATCTGATGTGTTACTTATTTTTGAAGTTGCTTTTTGTCTACAGATATTCTTAAATTCTTCTGGTACTTCTGAACTACTGCTTCAATTCCTAATATTTCATTCATCTTTTTGTTTACCTAAGTTATTTTGTCTATATGCTTCTCAAGATTCTTTTCATGCTTCAGTATCTGAATTGGATAAT
Organism: Candidatus Mycoplasma haematobovis; assembly: GCF_001645765.1. GTDB lineage: Bacteria > Bacillota_I > Bacilli_A > Mycoplasmatales > Mycoplasmoidaceae > Eperythrozoon_B > Eperythrozoon_B haematobovis. The sequence continues at coordinate 76,742 of NZ_LWUJ01000012.1, forward strand.
AAAATAAATTTGTTTTCTTCTTCTAAAAGCGCTGAAATGCTTGGATTAAATGAACCTGTCGCATAACTAACTCCAGTAGTTAAGCCACTAGTAGTTCCAATTAATAATGTTATTATTCCTAGACTCCTTAAAGGATTCATTGTTTAAGCAGTTGTACAATAAGTAATGTAGTTTTTGTATTTTTGATCTAATTTATTTTCAACTTTAATTGTTAATTGAGTATCACAAGCATCTACAAAAGTATTAGGAACTGTTTCTTGTGTATTTTTTGAAGTAGATCAATCACTTACCCCAAATATATTTGTACTTTCAGCAATGTAATTTTTTCATTTTTGCACTGCGGCAGCAACCCCTTTATTTGATTTTGTGATTTTCTTTCCTCTAGTAGCAACATCTAATCATTGATCAATAGTTTTCTCTTTTGATGAAGGTTGATGAAAAAGATAATATCCCCCAACGCCTGCTCATGCAGAAGCAACCATTGTTCCTAATACCAACCATAACTTATTTATCATCTGGTTTTTTTATTGAACATCATTCTCTAGTATTTTCAAATTTGTCACCAAAATCTTCATTAATAGTTACATTATTTTGATTTGTTAATTCATGACATTTTGCCTTAATAGCAGTTATTGCTTCTTCTCCAGTTTTGCTATTTATTGCATTTTTGAATTCTTGAGGAGCAAAAGTACTTTTGTTTAACTTCCTAATTACTTCTTGTCACTCTGGATGATCAATATTTTTGTCAGCATCTGCCTCTAATACTTTTCTTTTTCCTCTAGTTAAAACAGTAGTTATTGTTTCTGGTTTAACACATCACTGTCTAGCCACTAAATAACCTTTTCTGTTGCTAGATTTGTTCTGTAAAGCATTTTTGCATTTTTCTTTAAGTCCTGTAGGAGTTTCTTTTTGCGCTTCTGCAACAGTTCCAAAATGATTTTTGGTTGCTAATTTGTACTTATCTAAAATTGTAGCTCAATCTCTTTCTTCAACAGCTGTATTGAATCCTTCTGACTTTAATTGTACATTTATTAAATTAGATTTATCAATAGCAAAATAAGTTCCTGTTCCAATACCTGCACTTGCTAATAAACTAGCACCAATTCCTAAATATTTAGCGTGAGGTATGTGCATTAATTAATTCGTCTATTTAATAATTAAAGAAAATCCTTTATCTATTTAATATCTTTACCTATTGCACATCATTTTTGAATTTGTTCTAGTTTTTCAATAAATCCATCAGTCGTTGTTTTCAATTCAGGAGTATTTAGTGTTTTACAAGCATCTCTCATAGCAGTCGCTTTTGCATCATCATTACCTGTTAAATTAACAGTTATTTTGTTGGTTGCTTGACTTCTTTCATATTGGGCTACTTTTGAGTTTCAATGCGCTTTATCTTTAATAGTGTTACTACTATCACTTGTTGTATCAAGGAATCTTAAATTAAGATCGTCAAGGATTTTTGATACTGCCTTCTCTTTAACACATCATTGTTTTGCCAGTTTGTAATTAGAGTCATCAGGAGTTTTCTTTAATATACCTTCACATTTTCTTCTTAGGCCTGCTTCATCTAAGCTAGTATCTTTCGCTCCAGTAAAGGTATTTTTTGTAGCTTTTTGATAAGCTGTAAATACTGTTGTTCAATCGTTATTGGTTTTGGAAGTATCTAATAATTCAAACTTTTCTTTAGTAAGCCTTCCACTGATAGTTTCAAAATTACCAAAAGCATAATAACTTCCTACACCAGCACCACCTAATAAACCAGTTGTAGCTACTCCTGCAACTGCTTTGCCTGTTAAAGTCATTATTATTTAGCTTTGCACCATTCTTTAATGGCATCAATATTACTATCATATCCCTTTACGTTTGTCTTTATTTGAAGCGCATTTTCACACCCTTTACTTAGTTTTCCATAATCTCTTTCTTTAATATCGCTATCTCTTATATTTACATTCGGAAGCTTTAAAGTGTTAGTTTTCTTTTTGTATTCTTCAAATCTTGTTTTTCAAGTATCTACTTCTTGTTTAGTATCTAAGAATTTAACTCCTTGTTCGCCTAATAAATCAGAAATAGTTTTGTCTCTAGCACAGTATTTCGTTATGTTTATGTAATTTGGATCATCAGCTCCATAAACAGTCCCTTTAATTTTTGTGTCACATTTAGTTTTGAAATCAGCTGGAATTTGATTTTCAGTAGCTTCAAAATTACCTCAAGGTTTGTTACCTTTTGTGTATTCTTGTCATTTTGTTTTTCATTCTGTAGCCTCTGAAGTAAGTAATACGTGTTTATTTTCCTCCTTTATTAATTTACTTACTTGGATACTTGGATGAAATGCTCCCAATGAATAAGCAACACTGCCAGCTACTCCGCTAGCGCCTGTAATTAATCCAACTCCTATTCCAACACTTTTTGATGTAGGCATAATATATTTAACCTCTTACCTTTAAAAATTATTCTTTTATTGAATACTCGGAATCAGCTATTGTATATTTATCAATAAATTCATCTGCAACAGTGAAAGCATCACCAAATCCATTGCAATGTCTTTTCAACTCATCTATGGTAACTGAAGAATCGTTATCGTATACTTCGTTTATTAATTTTTTTCAATCTTCTTCGCTAGAACTTTCATCTAGCACCTTTAAACCTACTTTTTTAAGAACTGTTTTTAAATTTTGTTTTTTTACACACCATTTAAGGGCTAATACTGTTTCTTTTTTGAAAGCTTTTTTGCATCTTTCTTTCAAAATTTTTTCATTAATTTCCGTAGGCTTAATGTCCTCAAAAGTATCTTTCGTGGCTAATCTGTAAGCTTCCACAACAGGAACTCAATCACTGATGGTTTAGTTTCTTCGTTAGTAGGATTTTGAATTAATAAATCTTGCTGATTTGAAATATAGAAACCTTGCTAATATTCCGATACTTAATAACAAGCTAGATGTCATTTCAATATTCTTTATCTTAGGCATATCTTATTTAGTACACCAATTAATGTAGTTTTTAAAGGTTGGATCTTGTTCGCCTTTTACTTTATGTTTTTGAAAGCTATTACACTTGTCTGCAAAACTAGAAGGTACTCTATTATTATCTCTGCTAGCTGTTTGTCAATCCTCTAATCCTCATGCATCATTTTCTTTTGGCTTGCCATTTTCTGAATTATCTTTGATATATTGTCTTCATTTTAAAGTTCATCCAATAAAGTCGTCCATATCATCTGTCAATTTTGTTTTTCCATTTCCGAATTTGATGAATAATTTATCAATATCATGCTCTTCAATTTTTGGTTTTTTGAATACAAGAATAATCCTGCACCAATGCTTGCAAAAGTTATTATTCCCCCGCCTGTTGCTAAGATCTTCTTAAACACTAATACTTAAAGTATATGTTTATTTGTTATTTAAATTTAATTTCTGAAAAATTAAAGATGATTTTGTTGAATTATTTTACGTGTACAGTATTTCTTTACTTCAATAAATTCCTTATCATTTTCATCTGTAAATGATTTTCTTCCATTTTCTCGGCATTGCTTCTTAAAGTTATTTAGATCTTGCACTTCAGTTCAATTATCAGAAATATCTTTATTTGATTTTGCATATTCATTTTTGAAAGTTTTTCAATTTGTATTTCATTGATCTCTATCAAGGTCATCAGCCTCCTTTAATATTGCTAAATCTGAAATACTATTTATTTTTGAAGATACTGTTTCAAAATATAATTCTTTAACTCTTTCTTCAAGTTCTTTATTATCTTCTGTTTTTTCTTGATTATTCTTACATCACTTCTGAAGATCTCCTACGCCATCTTTGAAAACACCATATTGCTCTAAAATACTTCGATCTATACTGTCAACTTTATTGGAAAAACTATTGACAAGTTTGAAACCTTTATTTATTAAACGTTTCTTGAATGTTACTGTCTGAGACTGTTTGAAGAAAGTAAAATAGCACCCGCACTCACTCCACTCAATAAACTTGTTGGAGTCATTAATATTTAAATAGTTCCTATCAAAATTAGTAATTCTTTATTTTAAACATCAAGTTACGTAACTATTGTATTTATCATTTGTTTTGTCTTTAATTTTGGTACCTAATAATTCTTCACATTTTCTCGCAAATTCATCAGGCACAGAAGTCTTATTGTTATTAATAGATGCTCAATTATTTACACCTAATTTGTCAGTAGTATTTACTGTGCTACCTGTAGTATTATCGGCTATGTATTGTTTTCATTTTTCAAGTCATCCATTTTCAGCTTTTGTTGAAATAGTTAAACGTTCTTTACCTTTATTTGCATCATCTAATGACAATAGTTTTTCAATAGTTTGCTCTTTTTCAGAAGAATTATGAAAAAGAAAATAACCTCCTACCCCAACGCCTACAGACGCGGCTGTAGTTCCACTTATTATTAATGCTTTATTAACCATTACTGTCTTTTTTTATTGCACATCATTCTTTAAATTGTTCAAGCTTGTCATTAAAGCCATCGCTAGTTGTCTTTAGTTCTGTGGTGTTTAAAGTTTTACAAGCAGCTTTTATTTTTTCTTTATCAACAGGTTCTTGATTGACGGGAGTAATAGTTATCTTGTGTTTGGAGGTGCTATCTCTATATTCAGTAGCTTTTGTTTCTCAATTTTGGTCATCTGTATTAGTACTACTACCGCTTTTTGGTTCTGTTTGTAGGGCTCTTAATCCAAGTTTATCTAGGATACTACTAATATTCCTTTCTTCAACACATCATTGTCTTGCTTTCAAATAGTTTTCATTATTGTTAGAGCTTTGTCTTAAAGCCTCTCTACACTTATCTCTTAAGTCCTTTATTTCTTGTTGCTGTAATTGTGGGCCTGTTACAAAAGTATTAGACTTTGCAACCTTGTATGCAATAAGAATAGTATTTCATCCTGTATCTTTTTCAGTATCTAGGGGAACATAACCTTCTTCCTTTAGTCTTCCTTGAATATTTTGAGTGTTGATTAAAGAGTAACTACCTAATGCAAGTACTCCTCCAACAGCACCTGTTGTTGCAATACCTGCCACTATTTTGGAAGCTAAAGACATTAACTAGTTAAACATCATTTTCTTACTGTCGCTAAAGTACTAGCATATTCGTCTGCAGTTGTCTTAATTTTAATGGCCTCAGTACAACCTCCGCTTATTTTTGTATATGCGGTGTCTCTTGTGGCACCACTTTCTATAACCACTCCTTTAAACCTTATTGTATTTTGGGTTGTGATGTAACTATCAAATCTATTTTTTCATTCTGCTTCTTGTCCTTGTACAGCAAGTAGTTTACTTCCTACTTCTTCACCAATTACATCTTCAATTGTTTTGTCTCTAGCACAATATTCTGTTATTTGAGTGTATTGTGGATCATCTTTTCCATAAACCTTACCCTTTGTTTTTTGATCACAAAGGTTTTTGAATTCTTGTGGAACTTGCCCTGCGGCAGTTTCATTAATTGTTTTTCAAGGATTAGTTGTTTTGTATTTTTCTCATGTTGCCTTTCATCCTGCATCATCACTACTATTTGTAGATGATAGCAATACACGTTCATTTCCCGTCTTTATTAATATGTCTATGCTTTCCTCTACATTTCAATAAAGTCTACAATGCCTTCTGATGCTTAAATTAGGATCATTCATAACAGAATATGGATTTTCTTCACAACGTCTTTCCATATCCGCAATTAATCTATTTAGACCTAAAGCTGTACCTCCATTACCACTACTCATCTTTTCAAAACTCTTTTTTGCAAAACTTGGATTCTTGGCCCCTAGTCTTAGAGGCTTTATTTCTTCTGGTTCTTCTTGTACTTGTTCCTCTTGGTAATTTATTCTTTCAATATTTCTTTCTTTATCTTGATTAGATCAATAATCAGTTCCTACCTATGCACAACATGCTACAGCAATACCAGTTATTATTCTTAAATTTCATGCCAGCCACCCAGCCATGATAAATTAAAGGTCTTAAAAACTAAACCTAAATAATTCTTCTTCTAAAAAACAAATAATACAATTTGTGGTTCTACCTTAAGTTCAAATAGTACCTTAATTATTATCTGTTTTCTTTATTGTACATCATTCTCTAACTTGCTCTAATTTTTCATTAAATCCATCACTAGTTGTTTTTAGTTCTGCGGTATTTAAAGCTTTGCAAGCCGCCTTTATTTTTTCTTTGTCAATAGTTCCTTGATTTTGATTATCTATCTTTATTTTGTGTTTTGAGTTGCTTGTTGAATATGTTTTTGACTTGGTTGTTCAATGATCATCATCTTTATTAGTTTTTGTAATACCAACTGTTGCCTCTGTTTTAAGAACTTTAAATTTTTGTTTTTCTAGAATATCAGTAACTGTTCTCTCTTTAACACACCATTGTCTTGCTAATAAATAACTTGCACTAACATTTGACTTCTTGTTTAAAGTGTCTTTACATTTTTTTCTAAGCCCTTCTGTAGTTTCTGAAGATAATTTACTTTCTTCTTGAAAAGTATTAGATTTTGCTTTTTTGTAAGCAGAAAGAATAGTATCTCACCCTTCATCTTTTTCTGTATCAAGAATTTCAAAATCTTCTTCCTTTAGTCTTCCTTGAATATTTTGAGTATTGATTAAAGAATAACTACCTAATGCAAGTGCTCCACCTACAGCACCTGTTGTTGCAATACCTGCGGCAATTTTTGTAGCTACAGACATTATTCTTTACACCAATGTCTAATTGCAGCTAAATTGTCTTCGTATCCTTTATCAGTAGTCTTTGCTTTAACTGCCTCTACACAACCTTTACTTATTTTGTTATGGTGTTTATCTTTCGTATCTCCTTGGTCAATAGTTACTCCCGGAAGCTTTAGTGTGTTTTGATCTGATTTGTAATTGTCAAATTTATCTTGTCATTCTTTGTCTTTGCCGGTTTCACTTAAGAATTTAAATCCTTCTTCGTTAAGTACATCCTTAATAGTTTTGTCTCTAGAGCAAAACTTAGTTATGTTTATGTATTTTGGATCTTTTGTGTCGTAAACAGATTCTTTGGCTTTTTCACCACATAGAGTTTTGAATCTTTCTGGAACTTGATCTTCAGTACTACCAGTTATTTCTCCTCATACTTTATTTTTTCAATATTTTTTCCAAGCTTCTGTTCAACCAGTAGTATCTTCTCCAGATTTAGATGAAAGTAATATATGTTTATTCTCTTTCTTTAGTAGTTCATTTATTTGAGTATTTGAGTTAAATAAACCAGTTGAATAACCAATTCCAGCAATAGTTCCTGCAGATGCTAAAGTAATAGCACCAATCAATCCAGCCTTTCCTGCCCCAATCATCTAAACTTTTTCTTTATCCTTTAAACAATGCTCTTTTATGTGTTTTGCAAAGAATTCTTGATCATTAGAATAAGAACGATTTGAATTTTCTTCACATCATATTTTGAATTTATGCGCGTTTGCTAAAGTAGTAACTGATACTTGCACTTTACTTATTGTGTTTTTCAATTCACTTTTAGGTAATTTTCCATATTTACCTTTGAAATCCTTTGCTTTAGTTATTAATTCTTTTCCTTCTTGAAAACTTTCTTTAATGGTTTTGTATTCTGTACATCATTTGGATGCTTGTTTGTAAAGGGCATTATTTTTAGAATTAATACCTTTACTTAAAGTTAAAGTACATCACTCTTTAATGTTTTCTCCAGATGTTATTGAAATTCCTTGTATCTCTAATCCTTCTTGATCTTTCTCTAGTTTGTATGTTTCATAAACCTTTTTTCAAAGTTCTGGTTTGTTAAAGTCAGTAATACTATATCCATTCTTTATTAAATGATTTTGTATTTTGTCATTAGTGTTAGTCAAGGAATAAATTCCATAACTAGAACCACCTAAAATTCCGACTAATGCTGTTCCAGATAAACCCTTTACAGCTAAGCTAGCTATAATTATCCTTCCGTTAGGCAGGCGCTCTTTATGTTATCAATGTAGGATTTATTTTCGTCGCTGTAAGAACGTTTTGAATTTTCTGTACACCATTGCTTGATTTTTTCGCCATTTTCATTTTGTGTTTTTGCAGGAGACAATGTTACACCTTTAATAATTTCTTTCATTTCTGTAGAAAGACTGTCATGTTTGGTTTGTAATTTTGATACTTCTTTTTCAAATTTATCAATAGTTAATTCTTCCTCAATGGTCTTGTATTTGATACATCATTTTGATGCTCTTTTGTAAAGAACATCAGATTTTGATTTAATTAATTTTGTTAAATTAGATGAACATCAATTCTTAATATCATTACTAGTTGTTACTTTTTCTTGAATCTTTAATTCCTTAGTAACTTCAAGTTTGTAAGTAGCTAATACTTTAGTTCATTCTGAAGCCTCTCCATCGCCTGTAATATTTAATCCACTATTAGACAAATAATTTCTTAAAGTGTCTGTGGTATCAGTTAAAGCATGAATGCCATAACCTGCACCACTCAAAGTTCCTGCAGTCAGAACACCTATTGTTATTTTTGTTCCTAGGTTAGTCATGCTGAGTTAACTAACCAGAACTATCTACAAAGCAGTGTGCAGTAATATTCTTAGAATAAAATTCGGAATCATTAACATAAGAACGTTTCGCATTATCAGTACACCATTTTTTAATTTTTTCGCCGTTAGTGTTTCCACTTACCCCACTGCCTAATACAACTTTGCCTATTTCATTTCTTAAATATTCAGGAAGACTGCCAAACTTACTATTTAAAGCACTAACATCACTTACTAGTTTTTTACCTTTTCCAACTTTATCTGTAATAGTAGTGTAATGTACACATCATTTTGATACTTGTTTGTATAGATGTTCTTCTTTTGATTTAATTGTTTGGGTTAGTTTAGATTTGCATCAATTTTTGATATCGTTTTTGTTATTTATTGCTACGTCTTTAATCTCTAATTTAGATGATGTTTTCTCTAATAAATAAGTATCGTATACCTTAGTTCATGCTACATCTTCGTTATCTTTGGTGATAGTTAGTTTACTATCTAATAAATATTTTTCAACAGTATCTGTTGTATTGTTGTATGCATAAATTCCATATGCCCCTCCACCTAATGCACCTGCAGTCAAGGTGCCAATAATAATTTTAGTTCCAATTCCTGTCATATTTAATTAAGCAGTAAAGCAATGTTGCTTTACATTTGTGTAATGAATTTCTTGTGCATCAGAATACCTTCTGCTTAAGTTATTTTCACATCACTTCTTTATTTTTGCTCCATTTGGATTAGCACTATCTGTATCTGTTATTTTTTTTAATTCATTTTGGATTGCTTTTGGCAATTGACTATGCTTGCTGTTTAGTGTTGCTAAATTAGACTCTAATTGCTTTGAGCTATTTATTTGTTCTTTAATTGTTGTGTATTCTACGCATCACTGGGATGCTAACTGATAAATTGGAGAGCTTGTTGAATTAATAACTTCCTTTAACTTATCTTTACATCAATCTCTAATATCATTGCCTTTGGTTATTGCTCTATCAAGAATTTCTGACCCTTTTTCGGCTTTTTCAAGTGAATAGGTTTTGAATGCTTTCTCTCATTTTTCATTTGCTCCATAAGAAACAACTGTAAGACTTTGCTTTTTTAGGTAATTTTCTACACTGTCATTATCTTTAGTTAAAGAATAAATTCCATAACTAGAACCACCCAGCACTCCTGCTGTGCCCACGCCTATTAATACTTTAGTTACTGGAAAAGCCATATTAAGCAGGACCTGCCAAACAATGGCTATTTATGTTTGAAAAGTAGTTTTCACTTTCTTTAGTAAACGTTCTCTTCACATTTTCTTGACATCATTTCTTAACTTTTTCACCATTCTGATTTGTGCTTGCATCAACCTGCGTGTTATTTATTTCAGTTTGAATATCTTTAGAAAAACTACTTATCTTGTCATTTAATTTTGATGCATCATCCACTAAATTCTTACCCTTTAACTTGTCACTGATGGTAGTGTAATGTACACACCATTTAGATGCTATTTTGTAATTGGCTTCTTCTTCGGATTTAATTTTCTTATTTAAGGTCTCTTTACATCAATCTCTAATATCATTTCCGTTACTTATTGTTTTTGGTATTTTAAATCCAGCCTTCTCTAATCCATAAGTGCCAAATGCTTTAGTTCATAAATCTGTTTCATTTTCTTTAGTAAGAATAAATTTACTTTTCTCTAGATAATTCTTTACCGTATCTGTGGTATCAGTTAAAGCATGAACGCCATAACCGGCCCCTCCGATGGCTCCAGCAGTTAAAGTACCAGCAACAATCTTAACTGTAATTCCAGCCATATTTGATTAAGTAGTAAAGCAATATTGCTTTGTGTTTTTGAAGAAGAATTCATCATCTGCTGAGTAAGACCTATTTAAATTTTGGTTACATCATTCAACTGTTTTTGCACCGTTAGTATGGGTTTGAGTTTCTCCTGGTAATTTGATTTTTGCAATACTATCTTTCACACCTTGTGGAAAATTATTGTGTTCACTGTTTAAAGCATTTGCTTCCTTTACTGTTTTTGAGCCAAGTTTTTCGCTAATAGTCGTATATTTGACACATCACTTAGATGCTTTTTTGAATAAAGGATCTTCAATAGAATTAATATTTTTTGTTAGATTTTCATTACATCAAACTTTGATATCATTCGCTGTTGCTTCTGTTTTTGAATTAATCTTTAATTCTTCAGTAACTTGAAGCTTGTAAGTTTTTGCAACTTTATCTCAATCTCCTGTGGTTTCTCGTTTTGTAAGAGTAAATTTTTTATTAGTTAAATAATTTCCTAAAGTATCTGTTGTATTGTTGTATACATAAATTCCATATGCCCCTCCACCCAACGCTCCAGTAGTTACAACACCTGAAATAATTTTTGTTGTAAGACCAGCCATTCTTATTTGTAACAATTACTTACTATGTGTTTGTAGTAATATTCCTGAACATCGGAGTAACTTCTTTTTAGATTATTATCACATCATTTTTTAAGCTTTGCACCATTTTGATTATTACCGCTCACATCTGTTATTTGTTTCAATGCTTGTTTGATTTTTTCATCTAAAGCGCCATGTTTTCCATCTAATGTTGCAAGATCTTCTTCTCTTGTTTTAGTGGAGCCAATTTGTTCTGAAATTGTTTTAAATTCTGTACATCATTTTTTGGCTTGTCGATAAAGTAGATCTGATGTTGATCTAATTGTTTTTGTTAATGCTGATGCACATCAATCTTTAATATCGGTACCATTGTTTATTGTTTTGTCTGTAATACTCAATCCCACTTCATCTTTTTCAAGTAAATATGCATCATGAGCTTTTGTTCATGCTGCTTCTGAACCATCATCTTGCGAAACAAGCTTAATAGTGCTATCTTTTTTAAAGAAATTACTTAAAGTATCAGAAGTATCAGAAGTATCAGGACTACTAGTTAAAGCATGAATACCATAACCAGCACCTCCTAAAGCCCCAGTCACACCTACACTTATGAGTACCTTAGTACCTAGAGGATTCATTAACTAATAGTGGAAGAGGCTTTTAAACAATAAGTGTCTATGCTCTTGTAATAATTGTTCCTTCTATTTGTAAATCTTCTTTTTGCATTTTTTAGGCATCATTTTCTAATTTTTATGCCGTCTGCATTTTTCTTAGCTTCAACAGAAAATTTATTTATTTCTGTTTGGATCTCTAATGGAAATTCTCCTAGTTTGCCATTTAATTCTTCTACCTTTACAAATACCTTTTTCTTTCCAGAATATTCTTTAATTGTTTTGTAGTGCACACATCACATTTTTGCTTTTTTGAAATTTTCATCATCTTTTGATTTGATTTCTTGCTTTAAAGTATTGTTACATCATTTCTTAATATCTTCCCCACTACTTATTTCTCCTATTTCAAATCCATCCTTCTCCAACTCATAAGTACTAAATGCTTTATTTCATTGTGCTGTTTCATTTTGTCCTGTGAGCGTAAACTTCTCTTCCTTTAAGTAGCGCTCTATATTATTAATAATGGCTTCAGAAGAGGATGTTAGGGCATAAATACCGTAACTTAAAGCACTTAAGATTCCTATTATTCCAACCCCAACTGTCGACTTAGTTACAAGATTAGCACCGGCTAATCTTGAAAAAAGACGTTTAGTTAGGTGATAAAGCACGAACTATTTGGAATTGCAAAAAGGATTGTTCTTTTTTTAGGGTTATCATATGAAAACAAACTTATCTAATTAGGAACCTAAACAATATTTTTTGGTATTTGCAAAGAAGAATTCAGTATCATTTGAATAAGTTCTATTTTGATTTTGTTTACACCATTGAATAGTTTTTTCACCATTTTCATGTTGTTTCGTTCCTTGAAGTTTTATTTCTGAAATGCTATCTTTAACTTCTTTTGGAAAGTTGTTGTAATTGGTATTTAGTGTTTCAGCTTTTGTCTCAAGTTTTGCACCTTCTCCTAATTTATCTTTAATAACGTCATATTTGACACATCATTTAGATGCTTTCTTGTAGTCATCATCTTTGGATTTAATTTTCTTAGCTAGCATTTCTTTACATCAATCTTTGATATCTTTACTCTGAGTAATATCTTCATCTTTAATCTTTAAGTCATCTGTGGCCTCAAGTTTGTAAGTCTCTAATACTTTAGTTCAACTAGCTTCATCGTTTTGTAAAGTGATAGTGAAACTACTTTTCTTTAAGTAATTTTCAATGCTATCAGTAGTATCAGTTAAGGCATAAACACCATAACCAGCCCCTCCAACAACACCTGCAGAGGCTATTGCAGTAACTAATTTAGTTGCAATACTTGCCATTAAGCTTTCAGACAAATTGTCTCTATGTTGCTTGAGTAAACTTTGTCGTCACTTGAAAATCTTCTCTTTTTGTTGCTATCACATCATCTCTTAATTTTGTCTCCTTCACTATTATTGTTACCTCCAGAAATAACTGATTTATCAATTTGCCCTTTGATAGTAGTGTCTGTTATGCTTGAGTATTTTTTTGCTAATTCTTTAGTATCTGTTTGAAATTTTGCACTTGTTAATTGTTCCTCAATAGTTTGATAATCAACACACCATCTAGATGCCTTTTTGAATAAAGAATTATCAGTAGAGTCGATATTTGTTTTTAGATTAGTATCACATCAATCTCTAATGTTTTCAGCTGTCACATTATTTTCGACACTAATTGATAATTCTTGTGTTTTTTCTAATTTGTAAGTCTCTAATACTTTAGTTCAGAAAGTGCTATTTGTTTTTTCAATAACTGTAAGATTATTTTTCTTTAAGTAATTCCTTACTGTATCTGTTGTATTGTTGTATGAATAAACACCATAACCAGCCCCTCCAAGAGTACCAACAGTAACAATACCTATTGCAGATTTAACTGCAAAACCAGAATTAAACACTTATTGTTGTAGCTTTAACTAAGCAGTGACTTGTTATATTATCGATAAAAGATTTATTTCTTTTATTGAATTTTCTCTTCTTATTGTCATCACATCATTGTTTCATTTTTTCACCATTTTGATTTTCTTGTTTTGTTTTTCTAAGTGTTATACTCTCAATTGTGTTTTTGAACACACCTAATTGTGCATGCTTGCCTTCTAGTGTGGCAACATTAGTTTCAAAAGGTTTATCGTTGCCCAATTTTTCACTAATTGTTTGATATTTAGTACATCAATAAGAGGCTTTTTTGTAAAGTGAATTTTCTGTGGATTTGATTTTCTTTCTTAAAGTATTGTTACATCATTTCTTAATATCATCTCTATTTTTTATTTCTTTATCAGTGATCTTTAAATCATCTTCCTCTTTTTCAATTTCATAGGTGCCAAATGCTTTATTTCATGCCGTTTCTGAAGTTGCATCTTGCGAAACAATGTCAAGATTATTTTTCTTTAAATAATTTTCAATGCTATCAGTAGTATCAGTTAAGGCATAAACACCATATGCGCCACCACCTAAAGCGCCAGTAGCTATAGTACCAACAATTAATTTATTAGCAATACCAGTCATATTTGTTTAATTGTTATCCTTACCCTTTCAGACAAAGAGACTTTATGCTTGAGGAATAAAATTCACCATCACTTGAAAATCTTCTCTTCTTGTTGCTATCACATCAGCTCTTAATTTTGTCTCCATTTCCATTACTGCTTCCTGCACCAGTTACTCCATCAATAAGATCTTTGATTCTTCCTTGCAGGGAAGCGTACTTAGAAGTTAATTTTGAGGCAACTGTTTCAAATTGCGCTTCTCCTAATTTTTCAGAAATAGATTGGAAATTAACGCATCATTGTGATGCTTTTTTGAATAAATTATCTTTGACAGATTGAATGGAACTACTTAAGTTTTTCTCACATCACGTCTTAATTACATCCGCATTATTAATTGCTCCAGTTTGAATTTCTGTTTGTGATGTTTTTTCTAATTTGTAGGCCTCTAATACTGTTTCTCAGTTTGTTGTTCTAGGAGTAAGATTATTTTTCTTTAAGTAATTCCTTACTGTATCTGTTGTATTGTTGTATGTATAAATTCCATACGCTCCCCCACCCAACGCTCCAGCAGAAGCCATACTAGTCGCAACTTTAATCCCAATACCAGCCATAATTTAGGTTTGTTATTTAAGAAAGTATTTATTTCTTATATTAGGCAGTCAAACAATTCTTTCTTATATCGTCAAGATAGGGTTTATTTTCTGTAGAGTTACGTCTTTTTGAGTTTTCTGCACATCACTTTTGAATTTGTGTTCCAACCTTATTTTGCCCTTCTTCAGCGTTTATTTTCTTTATTTCTTCTTGGATGCTAGTGGTAAATAAATCTAATTTTCCATTTAATTTTGTTACAGTTTGTTCAAGTTCTTTACTTAACTTATCCTTAATTGTTTCAAATCTAACACATAACTTAGTTGCCCCTGTGTAATCTATTTCTGTTTTAGATTTAATTGTTTTATTTAAAGCTGTATTACACCAAGCTTTAATACCTTCAGAATTATCCGGTGTAATAGTTAAATCAGATGTTTTTTCAAATTTGTAAGCTTCATATGATTTATTTCATAAATCTTGTTCAGACTGTTTAATAACTACAAAGTTATTTTTTTCTAAATAACTCTGAACAGTATCTGTTGTATTGTTGTATGAATAAATACCATAACCTGCCCCACCAATAGCACCTGCCGATGCTATACCAACACCCAATTTAATTGCAATGTTACTAGCCATAACTAACTACCAATATTAACCTTCATACAAATTTCTGTTAATTTTGATTCAAAAAATTCTTCATCTTCTGAAGATCTTCTCTTTTTATTGGTATCACATCATTCTTTTATTTTTGCGCAATCTACTTTTTGTTCGTTAGTAACTACTATTTCAGCAATAAGTTCTTTAACATCATCGTCTAAGTCGTCGTATTTGTTTGCTAAATTTGTTGGATTTGTTTCAAAAGTGTCCCCCATTATTTCTTCAATAGTTTGATAATTAACACATCATTTTGAGGCCTTTTTCAATAGTGGATCTTTATTAGATTTAATCTTTTCCTTTAAATTATCTCTACATCAATCTCTAATTACACTAGGATCAGTAATATCATCATCTTGAATTTCGAATCCTTTTTCTCTAATTTGTAAGTCTCTAATACTTTGGTTCAAAAAGAATCATTACTTTCTTCAATTATTTCAAGACCAGCTTTCTCTAAATAATTCTTTACGCTATCTGTATTATTTGTTAATGCATATATCTCATATCCCATGCCACCCAAAACTCCTACTTTGGCTTTAGTACTAGACATAATAAACAATATTATTCAGACTTAAGACAGACTTTTTTTATATTTTCCAAGAAAAAGTCTTTTTTGTTCTCGGGCACAAACCTTCTTTTCTTATTAGTATCACATCATTGTTTAATTTTTGAACCATTTGCATTTTCGCTAGTATCTGTGACAACTTCTTTATCTACTAGTTGTCTTACTTTCGGATTAAGCCCGATGTATTTGCCAGTTAATTTTGTAGTTTCTTCTTCAAATTCACCACTATCCTTTAATTTCTCTTCAATAGTTGTTATTTCAATACATCATCTAGTGGCTTTTTGGAATAGTGGATCATAAGTAGATTTAATATTTTTCTTTAAGCTTGATTTACATCAACCTTTAATTGCATTTTCATCCTTTACTCCTCTATCTATTTCATATCCTTCTTTCTCTAATTTGTAGGATTCAAATATTTGTTTTCATTCATCTATTGCACTATCTTCAATAAGTGAAAGTTCATACTTTGATAAATAGTTTTCTAAGCTGTCAGTAAAAATTAAAGCATGTATTCCGTATCCTAAACCCCCTAAAGATATAGCTGAAACAATACATATCCCAACCTTGGCTTTAACACTCAACATATTTGGAATTGTTTTTGAAGTTAACTGAAAAAGAGAAGAGCCTCTATTGAGTAGTTAAACAATTGTTTATTACGTCTTTGAAGCAAGAAACATTATTGTCAAAATAACATCTTTTGAATTAGTTTGCTTTTTAACTTTCCTTCATACTGTTCAAGAGTTTTGGTACTAAATTTATTACTAATTATCTCAAACTTAACACATTATTTAGATGCCTTTTTGAATAAAGAATTATCAGTAGAGTCGATATTTGTCTTTAGATTAGTATCACATCAATCTCTAATATTGTCAGCTGTCACATTATTTTCGACACTAATTGATAATTCTGGAATTTTTTCTAATTTGTAAGTCAGCTAATATTGTTTCTCAGTCATCTTTTCTAATTTCCAATCCATTTTTGGTTAAATAGTTATTTGTTGCATACATAAATAGCTTCATCAAGAATTCTAATAGAGGATAAACTTGCTGAGGTTTTGGCCTAAATATCTGTTAAATTTAAAATTTTTTTAATAAATCAAATCTTTTTTCTTAACTTATCTAAAAGTCACCAATTTTTATTTAAAATAGGCTTTTCTTGATTTGAGGATTTAATTATCTTTTAAATTTATTTGATTCGTGATCCTAAAATAGGGGAAAGCACATAATTCAATCTTTCCTAAGTTATTGGAAGAGATTAGACACTATTAAACATATGTTATGCCACTTAATGAACTTACTAAAATAACGTTTGCTTTTGCCTTCGTTTTGATGCTCATCACAGTAAAATCATTTCTAGGACTGATACAAGAGGAGAAAACTCATAAATTAAAATATGATTATTTATTTTTTTATTAATTAGTACTTCATCAACTCTTTAATAGTAGGGTTTTTTATTACAACTAGAAATTATCTTTAAAAAACCTTGAATTTGGTTTAATTTCTTAGGAAGATATTTAAATGCACACTGTTCTTAATTTATTTTTCAGAACAATGTTAACTGGAAGCGCTGGGGGTTTGGCGTACGCTTCAACTATCTTGGAAGTGTCTAGTGATATCACTCAAAATAAACGTTTTTTAAAATCTACCAATCTACCAGTTAATATAGCCAATATAAGTGATATTGAAATTTATGAGAAATTCTATGGTTGCAAATATGTTTTCATAGATTCTTGAGGAGACAAAAAAATATACAACTCCAACGGTTTTTTAGAAAAACATAAAGAAGAATCTTGAAAGGAGAAGATGATCGCCGTGGCAAACGGTTATAAGGAAGATTGTAAGAGAGGAAAAGTAATTACATTATCAAATGTAAAATATCAAGGATGAAATGGCTTTACTGTTAAAGATCCTACAAAATCAGGTTATTCTTTTACATATGCTAAGCTAGAAGAACTAAAAAAAAATAAATTTGTTTATGAAAAAATTACGGATCACGAGTAGATTTAGTATTTTGAATTAAATTATTTGTTCATAAATTTTGAATAACGCCTGTTTTGGATATTTTAGCAACTTGTATTTTTGTATAATTAACCCCCTATATGTCACTTACAAAGATGTCTTTAATTGAGAAATCTGATTAATTTTTAAAAATGTTAGATATGAAATTTTAAGATTTTGCTTAATATTTGTAAAGTCAAATCTACACTAGTTTTTATGAAATAAATTATTTGTATTTTGTATTTATAAATCTATATTTGAGAGAACTGTGATTTGTGAATTATTTTGTTAATTTGTTTTTGAGAACCATTTTGAAAGGAGGGGCAGGAGGTTTAGCGTACGCTTCAACAATGTTAGATGTACCTGTTGGCATTCCTCAGAATAAAGTTTTTTTAAGCCCTGAAGCCCTGAAGCCCTGCCAAGTAGTATAGGGAGCTTAGGTGATATTGAAATTTATGAGAAATTCTATGGTTGCAAATATGTTTTCATAGATTCTTTTGATAAGGGTCAAATATATAATTTTGGAGGATTTTTAAATATACATAAGGAAGATTCTTGAAAAGAAAAGGTAATTAAAGTAGCAGAAGGCTACAGAGAAGAGTGTAAAAAAAAGAAAGTAATTACTTTGTCGCACATAAAACACAAAGATGCTTCTGGCTTTACTATTGTAAATCCAAAAGAAAGGTATCAGTTAAGTTATGATACATTAAATCAACTTAGAAGGGATAAGTATGTAAAAACGCCAATGTCTTAAACTTTGAATCGAGAGTTGTTAATTTAAATTTTTATTTGTTGATCTTAAATAGAATAAAGGACATTGTTTCTAAAAAGACTTTTGATTTTATTATCGTAGCACTACTTTTTTGTTTCTTTTAAGTAGTTTTTCAAAGTATCTATTATGTATTTTTTCACTTAAATTCCACGAAAATACTTTAAATATCATTATTAAATAAACTATCTAAATTTGTCTCTTGTATTTCCACCATATCTAATTTTTTTATTTCACTAATAAATTCTGATTCCATAGCATTTATTAATTTCATACCTCTAAATAGAGAAGATTTAGAAATAAATAGTCTTTTTTTAGCTCTCGTGAAAGCTACATAAGCTAATCTTCTCTCTTCTTCTTTTTCTTCGGGTGTTTTTGATAATTTAGAAGGGAAAACATCAGAAGTCATTTTGATTACAAAAACATATTTAAATTCAAGACCCTTAACTTGATGTACAGTACTTAATAGTAAATAGTCATCAGTGTCAGGCTCTATGTTCCTAGATCTAAGAGCTATATCTCGCACTATTTCTTCATTAGTAACTCCTTTTTCAGAAGAAAGTATGGAAGCAAATTGAATTATATTTGCTATTCTCTTATCTTCTTTCTTTTCACGTACATAGTTCCTATAGCCTGATTCATTTAATATTTTCATTATTAAATCATCAATACTTATTTCTTTGTACTTTCTTAAATTACTTATTATTGCTCCTATTTCTTTAAAACCATTAGTAGCTTTAGTACTTAATTTATTACATTCAAATATATTTTCAAAAGCTTCCATTATGGAATAATTATTTTCTTTAATGAAAGTAATAAAGGTAGCTAAAGCTTTTTCGCCTATGCCTCTTACTGGTTTACTTATTATTCTCTCTAGAGTATCATAAGCATAGTCATTAAATATTAGAGATAAATAAGCAGTAATATATCTAACTTCTTCTCTTGCATAGAATTCAACTGAATTAGTAATAGAGTAGTCGAATTTATATTTCTTAACTGCCATCTCTAAAGGAATAGCTAAATTATTACTTCTGTATAGTATTGCAATATCTCTAAGTTTTGCTCCTTCTTTAATTCTTAATTTTCTTATTTCATTCATTACTCATTCTGCTTCTTCTCTATCGCTATGACATTCTTTGTATATTATTTTGGAGCCTACTTCATTATTAGTAAATAAGACTTTAGATAGTTCATCTGAATTCTTATTTATTAAGTGATTAGCTACGGCAAGAATATTCTTAGTAGATCTATAGTTCTCTTCAAGCTTTATTAAATTGGAATTCTTAAAGGTATTTAAGAATTCTTTACATATATCTGGTTTAGCTCCCCTAAAGCCATATATAGATTGGTCTGGATCTCCTACACAGAATATATTTTCATGTGTAGTAAGTAGTTTTTTTATATTTTTGAATTGAATATCATTAATGTCTTGAAATTCATCAATTAAGATAGCTTTAAAGCAATTACTTCAATAAGTTCTGGCTTCTTCAATATTTAATAACTCTTGAACTAATATCTCAAGATCGTTAAAGTCTAAAGCTCTTATTTCTTTTAAATAACCAGTATAGGAAGCATATATATTCTTTAGTTCTTCAAAAGTTATTACATGCTTGTTGCAAATATTTTCGGCATATTCATTTTTTTCTAGAGGTTTTTCAAATGGCGTTCTATGCTTTAATTCTCCAATAATATTAATTCAACTTCTAGGAGTAGCTTTAGTATCAATACTTAAATCTTTAAGAATATTACGAATAATAGATCTTTGGTCATTTTCATCTACTATTCTGAAATCTTTATTTCTTCCTAATTTAGATATATCTTTACGTAGCATTAAGTGAAAGAAAGCATGAAAAGTATAAATGTTCTGAGGAACATCATTAGGTAAAGCTCTTGCTATTCTTTCGCTTACTTCTTCTTTAGCTTTATTAGTGAAAGTAATAGCTAATATATCTTCTGCTTTAATTCCGTTTGAAATTAAGTGTATTATGCGTTCTATTAAGACAGTAGTCTTACCAGTACCTGCTCCAGCTATTACTAAAGTAGGAGAAAATGGTGAAGTTACTGCTTCTGTCTGTTTTGGATTTAAAGCCACTCTTATTCATTAATAGCTATTTCAGCAGGCATTTCTTCCTCTTGAGGTTGTTCCTTTATTACTTCTTCTAGCTCTTCTTCTGGTAAATCTAAACTAGGTTCATTTAAGTTTTCATATTCAATAGTTGCGCCAGGGAATTCAAAAACAGGTTTTTCAAAAGTATTACTTTTTTGTTTTAATACTGCTACTTTATCTAAATCTATATAGATAATTCCTGTGCTTTTTGTGAATCAGTTTAGAGCTTTACTTGTAGCAGCTGCAGTGAATAAGTAATACATTTGCAGGAAGAACATACCAGCAAAGAGTATTCTTACTCCACTGTCAAATTTGTATTCATATTTCATTCATTTATCTAATAAAGTAGCTTCATTATCTTTCTTAAGTATTTCTGTTATTCAATTTTGATCCTTCCCTCAAGCTCAAGCTACACCAAAAAAAATAGAGTTTATTATTGGAAGCAAAAATATAGGAATAGCATTTAATTTAAGCAGTTGCATTTGTGAAGGTCTAGCATTAATATCAAATCCATTACTAATGTCTACGGCTTTAATAGCAAATGAGTTTGCAAAGAAAGTCTGATAGTCGGAAGTGGCAGGGATATAGACGAAGTATATATACAAAACTACTATTACTATTAGGGAAAAAAGAAAACATTTTTGTGCAGGCAAGACCTGTTTTGGATCAACAATTTTGTGGAAAGTAGAAATTCATCCCTCATTATCTCAAAGTGTTACACATATAAATACAGGAAATAACATACATAATAGATAGAATAAGTCAAAAATAGTAACAATTAATCTCTTTCCAAAACCTGCTCTTATTTTTCTTAAATAAAGCTCTAATTCGTAATTATTCTCCATCTTTAATTATTCCTTTAGGATTCTCTAAAGTACCATTAGCGAATTGATTTCATCAGTTTTTAGCTTTAAGTCTAAGTAAAGCATAAGAAGCTATATATTTAGGAGCTAAAGGATCAGTATAGGCTTTGTAAGTATTTAGTGCTATCATCCCTCCTAATAAAGGACAGAAGAATACTGAAGTAGCTGCAGTAGCGAGATGTAAGTGTTTTGCTTTAATTAGCACCACTAATGAAGCTCCTGCTATTAATAATTTAGCAAGGAATGTTAGTAGTACAGCAATAAATAAAGGCAACACAACACTCCATCATGTTATTTTGAATAAGTAGAAATCTATTATTTCAACTTTAAAGAATTTAGAATAACCTTCCTTACTAATTAAATTTCAAATATAGGAAGATACAGCATTGTGGTCTAATGATTCTGGATGTAACTTTTGATAATGTTGATCACCAGCAAGAAGATATGAATAGTGGTATGTGCCTATTATAAATATAAGTAGTATCCAGAGTGTTATGTTAACTAAATCTAAATAACCTGAGTATTTAACTCCTTTTTTGGCTAAATAGAAAGTATTCACACACTAACTGAAAGGTAGCTTTTAAATTATAGATTCTTAAGCAAGTGTTTTTAAATAAGAAAGTAGTAATAGCATCTGCACTTCCATGTTTAGGAGGGATAGGTTTCATGGGGTCTACATCCAACGAAACCTATTATAGAATAATGGTAAATTACAATGGACAAGCAGATCTATTGTTAAGTTTGCAAATATTTCCAGATTACTATCCTTATCAATTTAAGAAAACAGAACTATATGATTATTTAACAGATATAGATAAATATTTAGTAGTTAATAGTAATACCTCTAATAATAAGAAAAAACTAAAGGAAAGGCTACAAAAAAGACTTAATGAATTATTGAAACAAGTAAAGGAGTTTGGGCCCAGTTTATGGAATGAAGATTTATATGAGAGTGGTTTAGTATTTAAGAATGAACAACAGTGAAGCAATAGGAAGACTTCAATATTATTCTTAGAACAATTTATTGCTGATGATTTTACTAATATAGATGAATCTACTAATGGATTACCTACCTACAAAGATTTAATAGTAACTAACTATAGAGCTGCAAGAGATCCTTACACTATCTTTTCAAAGAATGTATTCAATTGTTTTAGGGATGGAGATATCAAGAAAGTTAGTGGCAGTATTGATGACGAAACATGTCAAGAGAATCAACCAGATAAAAAATTAGCTACTGAATTCAAAAAATATGTTGATGGATACAGCCAAGAAAATATTAATTCTCTTTACAGGTTTGGAAAATACATAAGTTTTTGAAATAATTTGTTTGAGAAAACTAAGGACAGATTAAAGACGCTAGGTATTGATAAGTGAATTAAGAACGAGAAATTATTTGCTTTAGATTCTTCTAAGGATCAAGAATTAGCCAAAAAATATGCAAGAACAATATTTACTAAAGGGGAAATAGATACTTTAAATGGATGAGTTAAAGATGCTCCACCTCCACCTCCACCAACACAAGAATGAAAAGCGGCCTATATTCAACAAACTTCAGCATCAGCTCGTCCTTCTTTAGCTTCAATTAAATTAATTCACCATCCTGCTCTAGAACAACAAACTTTACCTGGATCTGCCCCATTAGCAGAAGGTTCTCAAAAAGAAGTAATAGTCTTCTTATTTCAATTTGCAGCACTTATTGATGAGTATGTAAATGGGGGAGGAAAAAACAATTTTGAAACTGATTTTGCTAATGATCCAAGAAAAGAATTTATGCAAAATGCACTCAAAAATGCCCAAGCTATGGCAAAGAATTTGGAAGACAGAATTACAGCTATTAGAGAATATTTCAAAAAGATTAACGTAGTTGATCCAAGCTTTGATCCATCAGCACAACAAACTAGCAACAATAGCAAAACTTTTGCAATAGTTACTTATCCTCCCTCTTCATTCGGCGCAGGAGAAGCAACTATTCAATCTATGTCTAAATTTCCTTTTCTCTATACAGATATAGGATTAAGACAAGTATTTCCTAAGAATCTAAAAGAAGATTTAACTCATACTCACGAAGGAGAATTATCTTTAGAGAAAGAGATATTTTCTGTTGATGATAATGGTTGATGATGAAAGATTGGAAATGTTAATTTAGATTCAAGTAATTTATTTCAATTTGAAGATCAAGCAGATAGTTTATTAGTATTAGCAAACCCAGAAGACTGGAATCTTATCAATGATAAGAATGCAGTAACTTTAAAGTCTTTAGGAACTTTGCTTAAAGGAAAGAAAGATATTGATGCAAATAAAGTAGGCAGTGAGGGATATGAAGTTAGTTACAACAAATATCACTTATGAAATGAAGGACTCAGATCCCCCATTGCTTTAAATCTATTATTAGATAACCTAGTAAATATATTTCAAAGACAATACGACCCTAAGTTTGTAAAGAGTAAAGGAGAGAACCAGAATGGATGCTACGCAAAAGCTATGGATTGAGGAAGTTATTGATATGAAGCCTTTATTGAAAGCAAGCCTTGTGAAAATGCCAATGGGGGCTCAACATCAACAATTACTTGTAACTAGAAGTATCTATTGCACAACAACCTTTAATTTTTGTTACTGATCCATAATTTTTAGGAATATTTGCTAATCTAAAGTTATTGACACATCATTGCATTAATTCTCTTATTTCTGATTTGCAAATTCCGTTGCTATTTTGAAGGAGTCATTTTCTTTGTTCTGGACTAGCATCATCTATAGTCCTTATATTAGGTGAATCAAGAATTACATTCTTTAGATTTACTACACAATGTTTTCTTACTAATTTGAAAGAGTCTGCATTGCTAAGTGAATTAGTAATATTTTTGTCACATCATTTCTTTAATAAATAAGCTCCTTCTTTCTTATCTGTTACTTTTTCAAATTCAGGTATATATTTGGCAAGACTTTTTTGGAATAAAGAATAGTTGACTTTTCAACTATCAAAACCGTGTTTATTTCCGAGATATTGATATCCTAGCGAAGTTAAATGTTCTTTATTAGTAGTTTTATGAATGACGAATGGACTAATTCTATAGATTAGAGTAGATAGTATGGTTGCAGTGCTGAGGACTACATAAGTCCTGAGTGCGGAACTCATTAAGAATCCCAGATCAAAAATCTATTAAATATTATCTAAATTCCTTTAAATAGTTAATAATTTGATTATTTATGGCTAAGTTAAAGATAGCTTTAACTATTTTATTATCAGCACTAGGAGTATTTGGAGCCAATAAATACTATAGTCCTAAGAGTATTAAAGATTTATTAAAGTGACAAGGAATTAGATTAGCTTCTGATGATAGAGCTTGAAGAAGTACATTCTATGATCATAAAGATAAGTTAAATGAGATGGGAATTAAGAGCCATGAAGAGCTCTGAACTTGATGTTCAGAGAAATTTAAACAAACTAATTTGGATGACCAAGATGACGTAAATAAAGTTAAAGAATTTTGCGCCGATAATGCTACTTCAATTATGGGAAGAATAATAAGAGATGGGGAAGAGGGAAGAATAATTTCTCCTGAAGATCACAAATCTTTTGCTATTGGATATGTATTAACTGGTTTATCTGAAGATGTATTGAAATTAGTAGGATTGGATGAAAGTCAAAAACAAAATTTTGATTATGTAGGTTTGAAAATTTCTGAATGGTGTGAAAAGAATAAGAACTCTAAAGTTGTTGGCCAAGCAAATATTGGGTTGTATAGTAACTTTAAGAAACGTTGTTATCAGAAAGGAGTAAAGACAGTTTCAGAGTTATTAGCAAAAGAAAAAGCAGATAAGATGCTTGATACAGATTCTTTTAAGAAAAGATTTGATGATGAATTAACAAAGGCCACTAAGTTAATTGGAGAATTAAAGGAATATATGAAAAAGAGAAAGGAAAGTAGAGTCAAGGCACATGAAGCTTACAAAAGAATTAGAGAAGCTTCAGTAAAGGATGCTGAAGAAATAAAGGAGTGAGATTTAAGAGAATTAGAGAAAATTAATAATGAGATACCTGAGAATTTATCAGATGAACAAGTAAGGAAAAATGGTGGTCAGTATTTGAAATGATGATGCGAAGATAGGGTTAAAGCTTCTTTGTTAGATACTGGTATGTTTCCATATAATTACTCTATTATTAAATATCGTTGTACTGGTAAAGCTTAGTAGTAAGTGTCAGTAAAGGTTAGATCGATTGCTTTATTGCTTTCATCACTAATAACAGGCGGTGGAGCATGATTAGGTTATGAATTGAATAAACCAAAAACAGTTGAAGGTTTTATTGAATGAAAAGGTTTGAAATTAGCTTCTGAAACAGATGAGAATCTTTGAAAGGCTTTATATTTTCAGAATAAATCAGAATTAGATAGTAAAGTAGGCAGTGTCGATGCCCTTAAAAAGAAATGTGTTAAGTTAGCTAAAGAGGCAATTAGTTATGTTGATAAGAACGTTGAATATGCTGAAAAATATTGTGTCAATACTTTAAGAAGCCGAAAAGCAAGAATTATTGCTAAAGGATTTGATGAGAGTAAATTTTTGTCTACAGATGAAGATTACAAAGTGGCCTTTACTTTCAATAAATATAGTTCTACTTTCATCTCTTATTTAAATGATTCAGAGATAACTAAAGATTCAGAATTTGTTGATGAAAAACCGGAAGATGAAAAGAACAAAAAACTTCTTGACGCTTACAAAAAATATTGCAAAAATGTATTAGAGGAGGATGGCACTAAGATTGAAGTAGCAAAACAATTATGTTCAAAATATGATTACACAAATGCCGAAGAGTTTGCCAAAAGTAAGGGATATTTGGTTAAAGATAAGGGAGAGCTAAGAAAAGAGTTCCCGAAATACAAACAGCCAGATGGACAGGAAAAAAAGAAATATTTAATAGGAAATTCATTGTTAGAGGATATTAAAGAATCTAATGAAAAAGGCAAAGAAGATAGTTGAATTGTATTAACTAAAGAGGAAGATAAATTTGAAGAGAGATTTAATATATATTGCCAGAAACAAAAGGACAGAAAGCTTTTTGAAAATAAATTTCATAAAGAAGATTGGCCTAAATTTAAAGAAAGATGTCTTAAAGAAGATCCCGCAAAGAAAACAGTTTCTTAATTAAGAAAACCCACGTTATTAGTAATTGTCTTCAATTTTTTGTGTTGCTACTATTGCTAAAAAATAATTAGCTAGACTCAAGCAAGTAATCTGGAGTAAATATTGTTAATTAAAGAAAATAGCTAAGTTAAAGATATTCTTAAAAACTTTATTATAGGCCGCAGGCGTTTTTGCGACTAAAGAATACTTCAAACCAAAGAATATCAAAGACCTATTGGTATGACAAGGTATTAAATTGGCATCTGAAGAGAAAGCGCGCTATATGAAAATCAAGAGCAATTGAAAACTAAAAATATTTCTAGTAAGTATGGCTTTATTAATTGGTGTGAAAATCAATTTAAATTAAGCGATTTTTAGGACGAAGTAGCAATAAAGGAGACTAGGGGTTTATTGCGCCGATAATGCTACTTCAATTATGGGAAGAATAATAAGAGATGGGGAAAAAGGTTTGTTAATTGGAGTAGATGATAAAGAAGCACTTGGTATTGGGTATGTATTGTCTTTCAATAAAAAAGAGATTCTTAAATTGGTAACTTCAAAATTAAATGAGAGAGATAAAGATAGGCCAAATAAGGCCGGAGAAGTAATTGTAGAATGATGCAAAATAATAAGAACACTAAAATTTCATCTTTTGAAAGGGATTTATTTTCAAATTTTAAGAATAGATATTATGACAAGAAAGTAAAATTTTTTTATTTTCAATAGATGTAGTCCTACATTTTTGAGTCTTTTAGGTAATTTTTTAATTAAGACTACTGAGGCTGAAGAGTTGTTAACTATTTACAAGAATTATTGCAAATAAGCATTAAGTGAAGATTCTTCATAATATATTCAAAGAACTTATCAAATTTGTCGGAAACCAAAATATAGGATAAGAGCAAAATTATTAGAGAGTGAAGTATATGAAGAATTAAGCGTAGATGGACTAGAAAAGGCATGAGAAGAAGTAAAAGATTGGTCTCAATTGCAAGGAGAGTATTTTATTAAATGATATTCAAGATAAGAGTCTATTTGCTCATCAATTTAATAAATGATGTGACAATAATAAAAAAGGAAAGTTAAGTGAAAATAAATATCATTTGGAAGTTTATCCAGTATTTAAATCAAGATGTGCAAAAGAAGTCCTTACAAGATAAATAATTTAAGTTTCTTGAATAATGATTAGTCTTTTTTCTTTAGCAAAGGTTGCTGTTCCTTCGGTTACAGTTGGTGTTGTTAATTTAGTCGTTTATTTAAGCTTAAAGATTCATACAAATAAACAAATAAATTACAGAAAATACAAAATTCAAAAGCATTTTCAGACAGTTAAAGACAAAGTAATAGATAATTTGATAGATAGTAACGAAGATTTAATGAAACAAAGACATGGTGAAATCGAAAGTTATTTCAGAAGTATGGGCAACGTTAATAAATTACAGGGTCAAAAGTCTGAGGAGTTATTTAAGAAATGAAAAGAGATTGCTCCAGACGGAACAAGAATAACTTTAACTGATGATAAGAAAAGCAATTTCTTTCAAGAAGTTAGATATTATTGTACTTTAAATAAAGGATCTGATGATGTTAAGTTATTAGTTGAAATATCTAAATTATGTTCAAATGAATTAGTTGATGAAAAAGCTTTTGAATTACCAGAAAACAAATAATTATTCTATTGTAGAATAACCTGGGCCTTGATCCGTTCTAGTAACTTGGAATTTGTTACTATTTGTTTCACTTTCTTTTGACATTGTTATTCTAAGTTTTTTATCTAAGGCTCTTAATTGACATTTTTTCTGCATATTTTCAATACTTAATCCAGTATCTAAATTAATTGCCTCTTTGTCTTTGTCAATGCTATCAGCAAGATCCTTAATTAAATCATCTGTAACTGTTTCTTCTTTTAAGAGACTATAAGTTGATTTGCTAGTAGGATCTAAAATTAAATAGAATTTGCAACCTACTTTATCTTCAGTCTCTCTTATTTTTTTGTAATATGGATCATTCATTCTTCTTTTTTGAGCAACTGTTAAAGTAGGTACAGATTTATTAAATTGTGGTAGGTGTGTTTGATATTGAGAACACCAATAAGATAAAGAAGCTACAGAACAAGCACCACCTAAAAGCAACCCTATCTTTAAATGTTTATCCAAAAAATAAATTAGCTACTCTTCTTTTGGTAGTTCAAAATCCTTTTCGCTAATTACTTTTCTGGAGCATAGTTTTGATACAGCTATTAATAATTCTTTATTTTCAGTAGTTTTTTGATCTACACAAAAAATACGAACTTCTTGGAAAAAATTGCTTTTTTGATTGTTGTCTTGAAAAATTGCCTGTCCATTTCTAGGAGCTACTTTTTCTCATTCCGATAATAGTTTTTGACCACCAAATTTCTTTAAAATTTCTTGATTTTTTTTATTTTGCAAATAATTAACTATTTCTACATGTCTTTTGTTCATCAATTCGTCTTTGCCATCTATTATTTGATCAAAAACACTTTTTCTAACCGTTACGAATTGATTTCTTATTCTTAAATTCCTACTATTATGTTGAGAACGTGAATAAGCTGAAAAACTTAAATAAGTGACTAAATTTAAAGTACCAACCGCAATCGAAGGTCCCGCAACCTTTATTAATGGATAAAGGGCAAACAAAGTAAGCTTAAGTTAATTTTATTCGAATAAATGAATTGTAATTTAGTTTTGTTTATTACAATTGGTTATATCTTTAAAGGGTTGTTCGAGAGTAGTTAAAGATTTAACATAATTTTTGGATATTAAGCATTCCAAACTATCACACTCTCCAGTTTGATGAGTATGAGCATCTTTTTTTAGAGATATAGTTTTTTCTGCCTCTTTAAATATCTTCTTTAAATTATTCTTCTCATTATTCTCTTTTCCTAAGCTAAAGGATACAGGATAATTAACAAAGTATTTCTTATTTCCTAAATTTATTGAACTATCTTTAATTAAGTCTTTGTATGCACTAAGATCAGGATCTACCTTTTCTTTATATGAATAATCAGTAAATCCATATACAGTAGTTCCAACTAATTTTGTTGGTGTTGGTTCCGAATTTTCATCTTTATTTAAATCAACATCATTACCTAAATATATGTGAGCTTGTACCGGTTGTAAATATGCATAATTTCAAGCACTATAGAGATTAGTTAAATAAGTAGCAAAAGATTTTTGATCTTTAATTATTTCTTCTTTATTATTGCAATCTATTTGTTCTTGACAACACTTTAAGAAGCAACCTAATTCAGTTTTTAATGGGCATTTATCTGTAGTGCATTGAGTACATTTAATCTCTGGAATATCTGTCTTTTCTTTATTTAATCACCTAATACTTGAAAGGACATTAATTTTGTGTTGGGTTAATAAGTAATATCTAGCTAACTCAGACAAGTATTTGTATTTTTTATTATTTCCAATAGGTTTTCATTCACTTCTATTAAAGTATTGGACTTTACTAGTATCACTTAAGTTTTCTATTCATACTTTGATTCTTGTAGCATTACTGTCTTGACTGTCTTTTCCATAGAATCAAACTTCAACTAGTTTATTTCAATTTGGTGCAACTTCATTTAATTTATTAGTTCTTGTTTCTAAATTTAATAAGAAAGGAATACTACCTCCAAAAGGAATTAAAGCAAGCAGTAGTTTAGGACTATATCAAATCATTAATTTGAAGGAGATTGTTCACTACCTTCTTGTTTTGGCCCTGATACCGGTGCCAGTTTGTTTTTCTTTATGCATCAAGCCAAAACGTTGTAGCTTGTATTTTTGTTTTCATTAGAGTGGTAAAGTTCATATTTTTGAGAACAGTATTCTGATAGTTTGTTTTTTGCATTTTCTTTTGTAGCATCCTTTATTTCTTTTTTTATTTGTTCTTGATTTTTTTCAAAAATTTCTGTTCAATCACTACTATTTTGTGGATCTG
This sequence comes from Candidatus Mycoplasma haematobovis, assembly GCF_001645765.1. Classification (GTDB taxonomy): domain Bacteria; phylum Bacillota_I; class Bacilli_A; order Mycoplasmatales; family Mycoplasmoidaceae; genus Eperythrozoon_B; species Eperythrozoon_B haematobovis. Next base: position 107,317 of record NZ_LWUJ01000012.1, read on the forward strand.
TTGTTAGGAATTTATCTCCATCAGAGAAATGTGATTCATGATATTCATTAATCTTTAATGTGCACAGTTTGATTATTTTTTCATAGATATCTTTAACTGAATTGAAAAATACTTTGCCATTAGTAAATGATTCACATTTTTGCTTTATTTCATTTCCTTCTGAACTTACTTTAGTGTAATCTAAATCCTTTAATAGCAATTCACCATTCTTTTTTGTGTCTTTATAAAGAGTAGCTCTTTTCTTTCAAACTTCCGTAGCTATTTTTTCTTTTGAAGAAATAAGTACATAACCTTCAAGCGCTAATTTCTCACTTACAGATGAGCTTGATCTAGCTTGAGATAATCCAATAGCGGCAGAAGCAATACAACCAACAGCGCCAAGCGCACACGCTTTAATAGGGAACGACATACAGTGTTGTAGGCTTTATATTTAGTTTATAGGTTCTAAGACTTAATAATTACTAAAGTTATAGATAATGGGTAAGCTGAAAATATTTGTAACTTTGTTATTTTCAGCTTTAGGAATATTTGGAGTTAATGAGTAATACAAACCTAGAAATATTAGGAATTTATTTTAGTGAAAGAGAATAAAGCTTTCTTCTGATAATAGAGCATGTTTTTTGAAAACGAAAAAAAGCTAAAGAAGATAGGGATTGACAGTGAAACTTAAATATGATCTTGATTTTTTGAGAGATTAAATCAATTAATTTAGATGATGCAACAACTTTAAAGGATGCAAGCAAGTTTTGTTCAGATAGTGACAGATCCATCATGGGTAGGATTATTATGGAGGAATATGAAAAAGAAAAGGAGAGAATTAAGAAAATAATTCCCCACCTTTCAATTGATGATGTGAAAAGAAATTAAATAGTTCACTACTTGTTAAAGATATGTACCCCTGCTGTTTATGCTGTAGTCAGATATAGATGTACTGAAAAAACGACTTTAAATTAATGAAAAATTAATTAGACCTGTTAGTAAATTATTTTGTTAATTGAAAGTTTAAGCAGTGTCCCCATCTGTACTAGCTGACGGTTTTTGAGTTGTTGGTTTAGCTTTCTTAACACATCATGATTTAGCATTACTACTATCATCTCTATTCTTATTTGAATGCTTTAATAAATAAATTTCATTACAAAAATTAGATAATTTCTCTCTAGCATTTGTTTCTGAAGCATCAGAGTATTTTTGAGTTATTTGGTCTTTGTGTTGTCCGAAAATTTCTTTTCAATCTTCTTCTGCTCCATTTGATTCCATAATTGCGTCTCCTGAGCTTAAGTGGGACTTGATGTACTCTTTTATATCTAAAGTACATAACTTGACAATTTTGTCATAAATTGATGTACCTACAGAATCAACAGTCATTTTCCCACTAGTAAATGAATTACATTTTTCTTTAATTTCTGTTCCTTCTGTTTTGACATTTGCAGGTAATAGATCATCAAATAGCAAATCTTGATTTTTTGCGTTATCTTTATAAAGAGTAGCTCTGGTTTTTCAAACTTCAGCCTCTATACTAGATTTATCGGAAACCAATTCATAACCCTCCAGCCCTAACCGTTCTCTTATTGTTGAGCTTGACTTAGCTTGCGTAAGTCCAATACCAGCAGCAATAGCACATCCTGCAACTCCTATTGAAACTGTTTTCATTGGGAAAGTCATATTACTTATTTTTAAGGATCTTTAGGTGGAGCTTCCGCTACTGGCAATTTTGATGGCTCTTTTTCTCTTTTTATGCACCATAAACTAGCATTTATTCTGTCTTCTTTATGTTTATTGGAATGATGCAATTTAAAAGTATCTGCACAAAATTTAGACAGCACTTCTGTCGCTTTATCTTCTGTAGTATTTTTGAATTTTTTCTTTATTTCGTCTTCATATTTTTTGAAATTAGCTTTTCAAATATCTTCGTTATTATTGATATCAGATATTACTTTGTCTTGTCCACTTAAATGAGATTTAAGATATTCACCAATATTTAAAGTGCATAATGCAGTAACTTTTTCATAGTTTGCTTCTCCTATATCTTTAACTCTTGTTTTCTTATTTTTGTATTCTTCACATCTTTCTTTAATTTTGTCTCCTTTTTCATCTACCGATTCTTTAGATAAATCATTCAATAATCATTCATTTGCAGTGCCTTTGTAAATAGTGGCCCTTGCTTTTCAAACTTCTTCTGCTACTTTTTCTTTAGAAGATATTAATTCATATCCCTCTTCTCCTCATTTCTCTAATAAAGTTGGACTATATTTTGGTTGTGCTAATCCAACTGCGACAGCAGTTACACATCCAATGCCACCAACAACACAAGCCTTAATAGGAAAAGACATGTAGGTTATTTGTATTCTGAATTGTTAATTTTTATATTTAAGTTAGTAAGTTCCTGAAACTAAATAATTAGTAGTATTAAAGTTGTAAATAATGGGCAAGCTGAAAATATTTGTAACTTTGTTATTTTCAGCTTTAGGAATATTTAGAGCTAATTAGCACTACAAACCCAGAAATATTAGGAATTTATTTTAGTGAAAGAGAATAAAGCTTTCTTCTGATAATAGAGCATGTTTTTTGAAAACGAAAAAAAGCTAAAGAAGATAGGGATTGACAATGAAATTTCAATATGATCTTGGTTTTCTGAAAGATTTAAATCAACTAATCTAGATGATGAAAAAACATAAAATGACGCTAGTAAGTTTTGCTAAGATACTGACACTTCAATTATGGGAAGAATAATAAGAGATGATGAGTGTGTTAAGGTAATCAAAAAAGGAAATAGTGAGGCATTTTCAATCAATTATGTTTTGACAGAGGACGTTCTCCAGAAGTACTTGAGTTAATCGGCCTTAAAAAAGAACAAAAACAATTCTAAAGGAAGTTAATGACAAACTTTTAGAGTGATGTGAAGAACAAAAGACAACAAAGATTACTAGTAAGGATGATTTAGATCAGTTTAGTAACTTCAAAAAACGTTGTTACAATGGGAAAGTACATTCTCTCAATTCCTTACAAAGCAAAGAAAAACAACTATGACTACTAGCAAAGAATTTCAAGATAGATTTGAGAAAGAATTAAAAAACGCCTCAAAACTAATTTAAACAACAGAGAAAACCAAGGCTGAAAGTGAAAGAGAACTACAAAACGCTTGTTGATATCGAGCTTAAAGAAGAGGGCGAATGGGAACAAAAACTTATTGAAAGTATTTTAAAGGAGAAAGATTGAGAAAACTACAAATGATGATGCGAAAAATATTTGAGAGGTTTCTTGCTTGATAATAATATGTATCCTAAAACTTACAAAGTAGTTAGCTATAGGTGCACTAATCAAACGGTAGCAAACTAATAAATTAGTTATTAGTCACTATCTGAATCTTAATTCTCTTCTTGTTGATCTGTCCTTTTTCCGGAGGGTTTAGGTTTTTCTTTTCTCTTTACACATCACTGGTTTGCTTGGTATTCTTTGTCTTTATTACTATTTGATTTTTGTAATGAAAAAACTTCCTCACAAAATTTAAATAGTTTATCTTTAAAGTTATCGTCTTTAATTTCTTTAATAACTTTTGTTATTTCCTCTTTATGCTTATCAAAAACTTCTTTTCAATCGTGTTGATCATCTTTGCCTATTATTTTTTCGCCATTTGTTTCATTTAAATGTGATTGAATGTATTCTTTAATATTTACAGTACATAACTTAGTAATTTTTTCGTAACCATCTTCTCCTATTAAATTTGTTGGAACATCTTTATCAGTATACTTTGAACATTCTTCCTTTAATTTATTGCCATCAGATAATACATCTTCATCTCTTAAACCTCTAAGCATTAAAGTACGTGGTTCTCTTTTGTAAAGAGTAGCTCTATTTTTTCAAGCTTCTGTTGCTACTTTATCTTTTGAGGAAATAAGTATGTATCCTTCAATACCTAATTTTTCTCTTACAGATAAGCTTGATCTAGCTTGAGATAATCCAATGGTGGCAGAAGCTATACAGCCAACCCCTCCTAATATACATGCTTTAGTTGGTAAAGCCATAAGATTGTTACTTATATTTAGTCAATAAATGCATTAACAATTAGGACGTTAATAAATATAAATATTTCAATTATGAGCAAACTTAAGTTTTTTGCAACTCTGTTATTTTCAGCTTTAGGAATATTTGGTGCTAATTGATACTACAAACCCAGAAATATTAAGGATCTATTGAAATGACAAGGTATTAAATTGGCATCGGATAATAAAGCATGAAAAAGCATGTTCTTTGAACATCAAGAAGAGTTGAAATTGAAAGGCATTGAAAATGAGGATAGTCTATGATCTTGATGTTCTGAGAGATTTAAGTCAACTAATCTAGATGACGACCAAACATTAGCAGAGGCTAAGAAATATTGTTCAGATAGTGCCCAATCCATCATGGGTAGGATTATTAGGGAAGGTGAAGAAAATATGGTTATTGGTAAAGATGATTATGGTGCTTTTGCAGTTAATTACGTTCTAACGGGACATTCAAAGGAAGTTCTTGATTTAGTAAATTTACCAGAAGAACAACAATCCAACACTTTTTACGTTAGTCAAGAACTATCAAAATGATGCGAAAAGAAAAAAATAGAAAAAATTACTAACCAAGAAGATTTAGATAAGTTTAGTAACTTCAAAAAACGTTGTTACAACAGAGGAGTAAAGACAATTTCTGATCTTTTGAAAAAACAAGGACTAAAGCCTATGACAGGGGATGAAGCATACAAAAAAAGATTTAAAGATGAGTTAAAAGATGCCCCAAAATTAATTGAAGAAATAAGAAGTAATTTAGAGATAAGAAGAGCTAAATTGAAGGAAGCGTGACAGTTTCTCAGAAGAACCAAAGAAGCTTACAAAAGCAAAGAAGAATTAGATGAGGAAGAAGCAAAAGAACTAGAACGTATTTCAAAAATAGTACCTGATAATCCCGAAGATAAAGAGTTAAAGGAAAATGGTTGGAGACACTACAAATGATGATGCGAAGATAGGTTGAAAAGGAATTTAACCGATGCTGGAATATATCCTAATACATATGCTATTGTTAGTTATAGATGTACTGAAAAAGTTGCTTAGTAAATCAAGCAGCATTAGGGATTTAATTTATGTCCTTTAAATTTAATTCGATTGCTTTATTGCTTTCTTCATTATTAACTGGGAGTGGAGCATGAGTAGGTTATGAATTATACAAACCAAAAACAGTTAAAGGATGAGTGGAATGAAAAGGGTTGAAATTAGCTTCTGAAACAGATGAGAATATTTGAAAGGCTCTGTATTTTCAAAACGAATCAGAATTACAAGGAACTACTAAATCAGCTGAAGAATTAAAGAAAACTTGTGTTGAATATTGAAAAAAACCAATTGAAAATAAAAATCTTGAATATGTTGAGAAGTTCTGTGTTAATGTTTTGAAAAGTCGTAAGGCAAGAATAATTGCAGAGGGATTTGATAAGGCTATATTTCTAAGTACTGATGAGGATTACAAATTAGCCTATACGTTTAATAGGTATAGCGACTCTTTCTTAGCATTGTTAGGCAGTGATAAAGCAACTAGAGATTCAGAAATTGATGAACAAGATAGTGAATTATTAAGAATTTACAAGAATCATTGTGAAACAGCACTAAATACAAATGACACTAAGATTAATGTTACAAAACAAATTTGCTCTAAGCAGTATGAATATGTAACTGCTGAAGATAAGCTTAAGCATGATGGATACGAATTAAAGACTGATAAAGAATTAGAGGATTCATGAGATACATGAAAGGGAAGTAAATCTAAAAATTATTTAGTAGGTAACAGTTTATTAGAGGATATTAAAGATCGAAACGGCGGGGATGATTCATGAATTAAATTACAGGATAATAAGAAAGAATTTGGTATTCGTTTTAAAGCTTGATGCCAAGAGCAGAAAGTAGAGAAGTTATTTAAGAGAAATTTTTACAAAGATATTTATCCTAAATTCAAAAATAGATGTGGTACACCAAAAGCAGCAAAAACTTAATAAATAATAGATAGTATTAAACTTAAATTCTTTGAAATTTTAGGAATGTTTGAAGTTAATGAGTATTACAAACTAAGAAATAATTAGGTAATTTTGATAATACTTTTAATTTAACGTTTTTCGCATTTGTCTAAAAATTTTTTTCTTAATTTTTCATTTTTTCGGTAACGAGCATGCACATTGTTTATGCATTGTGTATATTTTTTCTTTAAATCAGCTTTTGTTCTATCTGTACTTACAACACTAGCAGTTGTTGATTTTCCTGCATTAATAAATAACCCTGTACCACAAACACAAGTAGCTAAGGTAGCTGTACCGATACTAAAAATTTTATTAATTAAATTCATAAATAATGTTTAATAAATTTGTGTATATCACTTTTTTAACCCAAGACTTTTAACTAAAGGATAAATAAACTATTGGAAACTTTTTGATATAGCTTACCCAAATAAAAAAGAGGAGAACTCAATAAAATAATTATTCTTTGTAATTGTAACCAGAACCACCTTGTTCATTAGTTCTTACTTGGTATTGATATTGTTTTAGAATCGATGAACCACTGCTAGGAATTTCTACTCTAACAATTCTAAGTTTTTTGTCATATCTTGAAGCGCATTTAGCTTTCATGTTTTCGATACTTAAATTTGTATCTGTTTTTTGTGATTTGTCATTATCTATACTAGTAGCTAGTTTTTCAATCATGTCATCTGTAATTTCTTGCTCTCTTAATAGGTTGTAAGCTGTTTTATTTGCATTTTTGAAATCAAGAATTAAATAAAATTTACAACCAACTTCCCCCTCTGCTTTCAATATTTTTCTGTAACTTGGACTATTTATTCTTTCTCTTTGGGCAGAAGTTAAAGCAGGTTTAACGTTAAATTGTGGTAGGTGAGAGTTGTATTGAGTACTTCAATAAGCAACAGAAGAAACAGCACATACACTCCCCAATCCTAAACCAATCCTCAAATGTTTATCGAACACGTTTCATTAATCGGGTAAATCAAAGTCTTTTTCTTGTACTGTTTTTTTGGAACATAGTTTTGATATCTCTACTAATAATTTCTTATCTTCTGCGTCTTTCTTACTAATACAGAATACACGAACTTCTTGAAAGAAATCATTTTTCTTTTCTTGATCTTGCAGAATAGCCTCTCCACTCTTGGGAGCTATTTTGTCTCATGCATTTATTAAGCTTGTTCCACCATACTGTTTTAAAAAATCTTTATTCTTTTCGTTTTTGAAGAACGCTTCAATAGTTCCGTAACGACTATTAATTAATGTATCACGCTCTCCTATTATGTTGTCAAAGATTTCTTTCTTAACTGTTCTGAAATGTTTCTGTATTCTTCAGTTTCGGTTATTTGTTTGTATTTTTGTATTTATTTGAAAGCTTAAATAAGTAAATAAATTTAAAACGGCAACTATACCAGTAGGCGCAACTAACTTTATTATTGGATATATTCCTAACATTATTTAAAATTTTTGCAGTTTACAATATCTTTAAATGATTGATCTAATGAACTGAAAGACTTTACATAGTTCTTAGAGATTAAACATTGCAAATTATCACAATTACTTTGGCTTGTTTGTGTTTCGGTTTTTTTCACTAAATCACTATTCTTTTTTGATTCTTCAAATATTTTCTTTAATTTGTTATCTGATTCTTGAAGATCAAATGTTTGAGGGTAATTAATAAAGTATTTGTTACTACTTATTTGATTTTCGTTCTTTATTAATTCTTTGTAACGACTAGTATCTGGATTTTTCTTTTCCTTGTATTGATAATCAGTAAAGCTATATATTGTTGTTCCAACTAATTTAGTGGGTTTGGGCTCAACATCATTGTTATTTAAATCAACATTATCTCCTAGATATATGTGCGCTTGAATAGGCTGGAAGTATGTACTATTTCAAGCACTGTAAAGATTAGATAAGTAAGCTGCAAAGGTTTTTTGATCTTGCTTTATTGTTTCTTCATTACAAGGAGTTTGATCTTTACAACACTTTAAGAAACACTCTAGTTCGGACTTTGCAACACATTGTGTTGATGGACATTGAGCACACTGTAGATCTTTGATTTCATTATTATCTTTAGATAATCAATGAAAACTGGAAGCTATATTAATTTTGTGTTGAGTTAATAAATAATACTTAGCTAATTCAGCTAAGTATTTGTATTTCTTGCTATTACCAATAGGTTTTTAGGCATTGTTATCTAAGTATTCAGCCCTATTAATATTCTCTAAATCCTCTATTCATACTTTGATACTTGTGTCTTTATTGTCTTTACCATAGAATTTAACTTGAATTAATTTATTTCAATGTGGTGATGTTTCATTTAATTTGTTTGTAGAGCTAATCGTACTTAGTAATAAAGGAATACTTCCACTAAATGGAGCAACACCTAACAATGAACAAATTATTAATTTAGGACTGTACAAAACAATGTATTATTTTAGATATCTTAATCCTCTGAATCACTATCAGTTGGTTTTGTGGGAGAAGCAGGTCTCTTTACACATCAGTAATTAGCATTGCTACTTGTGGATGAATTAGTATTAGATTGTTGTAGTTCATAAACTTTTTCACAATATTCAGATATTTTCTCTTTTGCATTATCTTCATTTATTCCTTCAATTTCTGTAGACATTCTGTCTTTATGTTCTTTAAACTTATTGTTTCATTCTTCATCTTGTCCTTGCTTTTCTATGAATTTGTCTTCTTTGTTTAAATGAGATTGAATATATTCTTTGATCTTTAAAGCACAAAGTTTAGTAATTTTTTCATAAATATCTTTATCTATTGAATTCATAGTTGTTTTTCCATCAGTAAATTTGTCACATTTTGCTTTAAGCTCATCCCCTTTTTCATTTACATTAGTGTGTGGCAAATCACTTAATAATACACTGCTGTTTTTTGAAGTATCTCTATAGATTGATGCTCTATTTTCTCAAGCTTTTGTAGTTATTTTCTCATCTTTAGAAGAAATAAGAACATAACCATCTAACGCTAGTCTTTCTTTTATGCTTAAGCTTGATCTAGCTTGAGACAAGCCAATAGCAACAGATGTTATGCATCCTGCCCCAGCAACTAGGCAAACTTTAGCAGAAAAAGCCATAAAAGACTACTCTTTTAAATATATATTTTGTATTTATTTAAGAATGTATCAATTTAATAAACAAATAAAAAGAATAATTATTTACTAGTCTTTAGTATTAAATGGCATTCAGATTTAATTCTGTTGCTCTGTTGCTTTCATCATTATTGACTGGTGGTGGAGCTTGAGTAGGTTATGAATTATACAAACCAAAAACAGTTAGAGATCTTATTGCTTGAAAAGGATTCACTTTAGCTTCTGAAGAAGATAGTGGCATTTGAGAAGCACTTTATTTTCAAGGCAAAGCTGAGTTAGGTGATAAAGTTACGGATGCCAGTACATTAAAGCAATTCTGTGTTAAGACTGCAAAAGAAAAGATAGATTACTCTAGTAAGAACTATGAACATGTTGAAAAGTTTTGCGTTAATGCCTTGAAAAGTAGGAGGGCTAGGATTATTTCTAAAGGATTTAAGGAAACTGATTTTCTAAGTACTGATGATGATTACAAGTTGGCTTTTATTTTCAACAGGTATAGTCCTACTTTCTTATCTCTTTTAGGAAAACCTAATCTTACGAAAGATACTGAAATAGATGATAATTCAGAACTCTTACAGTCCTATAAAGACTATTGTTCGAAAGTATTAAATGAAGATGATATTAAGATTGCTGTATCACAACAATTATGTTCAAAAAGTAAAGAAAAAACAGTAGTAGATTTGTTAACTAAAGACGGATACACTTTACGAAGCGATCAAGAATTAGAAGCAGATTTCGAAAAATACAAACAAGATAATAATGGTAAAGACGCAAAGTACGTTGTAGGTAATACCCTTTTGGAGGCAATTAAGGATGTTTCACAAGGAGAAGATAGCTGATTAGATTTAACTAGGGACAAAAATAAATTTGCAACTCAATTTAAGAAATACTGTAATGAACAGAAAGAAAAATCACTTTATGCAAAAGACTTCTTAAAAGATGTCTATCCAAAGTTTAAATCTAGATGTGCTAATGAAATTAAACCTTCGCGCTAAAGATTTTTATTTTCTTTTTGCTGGTAATTGATTTTCAGCCATAAATACATCTTTTACGTAAAATAAAACTACCACTTTATTTTTATTTTGTTATATATTTAAACTTTAAATCATTCTTCTGGTTCATTCTTTTTCACTAATATAAGATTTGATTTGTTTCAAGAACTCTCTAGTACTTCAAATTTGGTCACTAGCTCAGGTTTGTACAAATGAGAATCTACATTCATTCGTTTTTTCATATAACTAAATAGACTCTAAGATTTTGAATGTCTTAATAGATTTATTTAATTTATTTTTAACTTGTTCGTTGCTGAAAAAACTGAAGGATTTGCAGGTATTTCATTTACAAAAAATACATCTTTTATTTTGCCTCTAGTCGCACCAACTTTAGTTAGTAGCTTGACTATTATTGAATACTAGTTAAGTATTGAATTTTTAGTTTTTGATTATCAAATTTTCAAAAGATTTATTTGTATTATTAAAGAATATTTCTTGTTATTTATCCTAGTTAAATTTTGTATTATTTTAAAGTTTAAATTAAGATGATTTTATTAGCGATTGATAGATAAATAATTTACTTTATTTATCTTATTATTTAAGTATCAAAATTAACATATTATTATTTTTTAGCTAACTAAAAGATAATTACTCATAGATTAAATAATTAATTACTTTATTGAGTTAATTTATGGCATTCAGATTTAATTCTGTTGCTCTGTTGCTTTCATCATTATTGACTGGTGGTGGAGCTTGATTAGGATATGAATTGTACAAGCCTAAAACAGTTGAAGGATGAGTAAATTGAAAAGGGCTTAAGTTAGCTACAGAAGATAAAGATAATCTTTGAAAAGCCCTTTATTTTCAAGGAAAACATGAGCTAGGCGAAAAGATTAAAGATTGAGAAGAATTAAAGAAGTCTTGTGTTAAAGCTTGAAAACAAAAAACAGGCAATGATAATAAGGATTTAGAGTATGTAGAGAAGTTCTGTCTAGATAATTTAAAGACTAGAAAAGCAAGAATAATAGCTACAGGTTTTGATGAAAAGATCTTTTTAAAAGAAGATGAAGACTTTAAAGTGGAGTTTACTTTCAACAGGTATAGCCCTACTTTTCTTGAACTTTTAGGCGAAAAGAAAACAGATAAAGAACCAGAAATTGACAAGAATCAACCATTACTAGAAAAATATAAAAAATATTGTGAGGATGAGTTAAGCGCTAATGATACTAAGATTGAAGTTGTAAAGCAGATATGTTCAAAACAACATAAATATCAAACAGCTGAACAAAAACTTACTAGCGAGGGATTAATTTTAAAGAGCTTAGATGATTTGAAAGGAGAGTGGAAAAATTATAGAGATGAAAAAAAATCAAAAAATTACAGAATAGGAAATACTCTCTTAGAGGATATTAAGGATACTTCTACACAAGATTCTTGAATAGAATTACAAGATGATCAAAATAAGTTTGGGCAAAGGTTTAATGAATGATGTAGCAATCAAAAGGACAAAAAATTATATGAAGAAAACTTCTACAAAGAAACTTATCCTAAATTTAAAACACGTTGCTCTAAATCAAAAACAGGGAAATTAATTACTCAAACAGAATAATTTTGCTTTATTGAAGATTTCTTTATTTTTGTTGGGGTAATTATACTCTCTTATTTTTCGCATCAAGCTTGTAATTTTGACCTAAAATCATTTTGTTTAGTTGTAGGAGATTCTATTAATTTTTTAATTTCATCTTTGTTGTATGTTTTTCCTTCTATTTTTTCAAGATAATCTTCAATATTTAAGGCGCATCATTTAGCTACTTTATCTTTGAAAGATTCATCATTTGAATTTTCGTATTTTGTACATAATTTTTTAAATACGAACGTGACTTTTTTGGAGCAAAAACTTTAAATGATTTGCAGGATTTATGTATGTACCTCATTTTGCATCAAATATAGAATCTTGTTTTGATTTATCTAACTGTGATATTAACTTGTAATCTTCTGACTCTAATGTTTGTGCTAGGTATTAACATAACTACCGTAACATTTTCTACACTTTCAAAGCCAACAATAACTGAGTTATTGTAATGGTCATATTTATTATTTTGATCTCTTTTTCATTTGATATGTGGCTTTATTGCTATAAGGTAAGAAGGATTGTTGGTATGTCGGCTTAAGATAGGTATTACTTTGTTATTTTCAGCATTAATTATTTTTGGAGATAACGAATACTACAAACCAAGTAATATTAGAGATTTATTAAAGCGGCAAGGCATTAGATAACAAATCATGAACAATCATTTTCTTCGAAAATGAAGAAGAGTTGAAAGAATTGCAAAAATGTTTTTTCAAGAATCCATCAACACCATAGGTTTCTTTGTACTTCAACTTTCAGTAAATACAAATTTAAAGTCATAGAAATTTTCGTAAATTGATACATTTTTTAGTTTTGAAGCCTTTTTTGGCAAAGATGATTCTGTAATTTTGTGCTTATTATTTATTTAAAACATTATTGGCATCAGTAGTATTTGTTAAATGTATCGTTTCTTCCAACAAATGCTGTTTTTATTAATACTTTAAAGAACATAAAAATAAGTGTAGTCTTTTATCTATATTAAATAGTTAGTCGGAAGGAGGCAGTTCTCTTGGATCGATACGAAAACCTGACCCCCCTCTTCATGCTACGTTTGATAGCGTAATAACTCTACCGTTCGTACAATAAGTTCTATATATTTCTGCTCCTTCAATTATTTTGTTTTTTCATATTTTTTCTTTATCTTTATGCTTTGCCAAAAATTCATTAGCAGTGTATATTACACTTCCTCTTCACTTTTCAACGAATGTAAATTTACAATTATTAAATTTTTCATAAATTTTAATATCCTCTAAACTTGTTATTTTTTTTGGTAAATTAACTTTTGAAAGGCTAATTGGTTTAGTTAATAACTCATTAGCAACACTTACATTTGTTGATAAATAAACTGTACTTCCTGCAATAGCTGTTTTCGATAGAATCTTAAGAATCATAGAATTTAAAAATAATTAATAGCTTGATACCCTTTCTTCAAAAACTCTTCTTCCAAAATTAAAGGATAGTGTCACTGCTTTTTGTTTTTTGCATTGGTCTTTAAATTTATTTGTTTCTGTTATCAAGTCTTTTTCCCATTGATTTTCTTGTCATTCCTTTAAAAATTTTTCAAAGTTGTATGTTGTCGATCAAAAACTAACAAATACAAAATTACACCCATAAAAGTTTTCATAAATAGACATATCTGCCAGATTGGCAATAATTGTTGGCATAGTTTTTTCTTCAATTTTATGTCTACTATTTATTAAACTGCCTTCAACGTCTATAGAGTTTGATAAATACATTTTGCCACTTGCACTGCCCATTAATGCTATTTTTATAGTACTTTAAGTAGCACAGAAAATAAGTTTAAACTTTCAATTTTTATTAGATATTGTTGTCAAAAACAGCAAATCGTATGTAGGATAGTTATTTCTTAAAAAATCAATAATTTAAATCTTAAGTTCAAAAACTTTTTTATGATTGTTAAAGGCCAATGTTGCTATCTTTTTTTCTTTACAGTTTAATTTAAAGGTATTTGCACCTTTAATTATTCTTTGTTTTCATTCAGCCGTTTCATATCTACTTAAAAATTTCTCAAAATTATACATTGTTTGATTTGTTCAATTGTCAATAAATACAAAATTACAATTGTTAAGTTTTTCATAAAGCTTAATATCGTCTAGATTATTTATTGTTTTTGTGAAAGAAGAGTCTTGGAGATCAAGTTGTTTTGGCGGCAATGTATCAGAGATATCTAAAGAATTTGTTAAATATACCGCTCCCCCAACTCCTCCAAATAATGCTGTTTTTGAAAGCATCTTAAGAATCATAAAAAATGGAATCTTTTAAGAAATAAAGACTATCAATAAATTACTTAAGCTTTCAGCTTAAAGACTGTTCTGTCAAAACTAGCGTTACTACTTGCTTGTTTTTGCAATATTTCTTAAAATCATTTGTTCCTTTAATTAGGCATTATAATTATTTAATTTTTTGTATTCTTTCAAGAATTTTTAAAATTGTATGTCGTTGGCCAAAAGCTAATAAAGCCAAACTTGCAACCATAAAACGACATATCACCTAGCAATTCTTGTTGGTAAAGATTTTTCTGCAATTTTATGAGTGTCATTTAATAGACCATTAGGGGGTCTTTATAGCATTAGATAAATATACTGCACTTTCGGCGCCTCATTATTACTGTTTTTTGCAAAACTTTAAAAAAACATGAAGGCTCAAAATCAATTTTTGCTGTATATTATTGTTAAGCTTTCAAACTTAGAATAAGTAAATTTTTATTTTGGGTGATAAATTACAAATTTATTAACATGAAAAGCAAGAGTAATAAACTTTTGTTTTTCGCATCTTGTCTTGTGTTCATTAGTTGCGCTAATGATTAGATTTGGTCATTTTTTATCTTCCTTATTTTTTTTTATGAATTCTCTAAAACTATAGGTTTCTTTTTTGTCTCAATTATTAATGAATACAAAATTACACCCATAAAAGTTTTCATATAGTTTGATATCTTCTATTTTTGTAATTGTTGCTGGTAAGAAAGTTTTTTCAAGTTGTTTTTGTTTATTTACTAACTGTTCAGGCACATCTATAGCATTAGATAAATATATTGCACTCCCTGCACTCCCTAAAACCACTACTCTGGAAAGAGCTTTAAAAAGCATAAAGCCGCCATTTTAACTAACTTTAAAAGTAAATACTTTTGTGTTTTTGGTAAATTAAAGTCACGTTTTTTTCCTTTTCACAACTACTCTTATTTTTATTAGCTCCATAAGTCACTAACCCTTCTCATCTTATATTTCCTATTCATTCATCTGGCTTTGTCCTTGCTTGATCTAAAAGACCTCTAGTGTTATGTATTTGTTGTTCATTCCATTTATTTAAAAGAATATATTTGTATCTATATTGTTTTTGGTAAGCATTCTCTATTAATAAACCATCATCAACTCTTGTATTTATTACAAAATAAAATTGCACCTTCTATTAATCCGACCTTAGATACCTAATTTAGCCATCATATTTATTTGATTTCTGAATTAGGCGCCCTAATAAATTCTTATTAGTAGTATTATTCTTTAAATTTTGCGTTAAGGAAAATCATAAATTTATGTACTAGGAACAAGATAAGTAAATTTATTCCCTCTTTGAAGAAAGGAAAGAGTAATTATTTTCTTTTGTTTACAATCGTTCTTAAAAGAATCGGCGCTTTTAATTACTAAGTTACTTCACTGATTAGGGGTATCTCTATGTTGTTTTAAAAATTCTGAGTAGTTGTATATTTCCTTGTTACCTCACGATTTAACAAATACAAAACTACATCCATAATATCTTTCATATAATTCAATATCATTTAAGGCTGAAATTGTTTCGGGTAAAGAAGTCGTTTTAAGAGCATAACTTTTGGTTGTAAGATCATCTGGGATATCCAAGATATTAGTCAAATATACTGCACCTCCGGCACCTCCCATCAATACTGTTTTCACAACTCCTCCAATAAGAACTGTCTTAGTCATTATTTAAAAGAACTTTTAGATTTTAAGGGGTGCTAATTAAAGATATATATATATATATATGTTAATTTAAGTCTTTGGTTCAAATCTTCTTCCATTTTCATAGATCAATAATATATTCTCTACTTTTTCGCATTTAGATTTTTGTTTTTCTTCGCTGTAAGTTATTTAGTCTTTTCATTCTAGACTTCAATCCGGTCTATTTGACTTTGAATGTTCTACAAAACCTCTGGCTTTGTAAGTATTTTGACCCCCCTTCTGTAAAGGCATATTTACATCCATAATGATTTTCATAGAATTTAATTCCATCTATAGAGCCAATTTTTTGTGGTAATTTTATTTTTGTAGTCTCTTAACTACTAAACCATCACTAACATTGGTAACTAAAATAAAGTAAATTTCCCTGCTATTACTCCTGCTTTTGGCATTAATTTAAGGGCTGATAATACTAAGCCACTGTGTCAGACATAGTTGCTTTGCATTTTCTAATATTGATTTATTATCATCGAAATATGCTTTTTCTTTAGTTCCAGCACATCAAGTATGTAGTTTTTGGCCAGCGTCAGCTTCACTATCATCAGTTAAGACATTAATTGGCTTAACTGAAGTAGTTGTTTTTTGTCGTTGTATTTATCTGTTCAATTTTTATGAGATTTGTTTTCAGCAATATATTTTCCTCCACTTATTGTTACTATTTCATCTTCAATATTTAAAGTACATCATTTAATTACTTTTTCTTTGTAAGAGGTATCGCTTGAATTTACATAATTTTATGAAATCTTCTTTTGAAATAGTTTTATGTTCTTCGCTTTTTGAAAAGGTATTAGCTTTATTTGTCTCTTGTTTGTATTTGGTTCATTTAGAGTTAAATAATGTATCTTTTTTAGAATCTTCTACTTCAGAAATTAGATGATATCCTTCTTTCTTTAAATTTTTTTCTAGTATGCTACGTGATAATAAAACGCCTGCAGTTGCACCGTCAACAATACTGCCCCAACACCTATCGCACACACTGTTTTTGTTAAAGCTTCCGCCATACTAAATGTTCTTTCCTTTTAAAGCTGAAGCATTAGATTATTTAAGAAAAAAAGATCCATACTTATCAAAGTTTATTGATAAGTATGGAGTAATATCAAGACCAATAAAGAATAATGTATTTGAAGCAATAGTAAATTCAATATTAGGACAACAAATATCTACTTCTGTTACTAGAGTTATTTGAAAAAGAGTTAAAGATAAAGTAGGAGAAGTAACGCCAGATAGTATTTCCGCTTTAACTATAGAGGAATTAAGAGCATGTGGCACTAGCTTTAAAAAAGCTAGTAATTTATTATTTATTAGTCAAAGATTTAAATTAGGAGAATTTGATTCTTTGAATACTATGAATGATGAAGAAGTATGTAATAAGTTATGTGAATTACCAGGAGTAGGAAGATGAACAGCAGAAATGGTAATGATACATGCTTTATTAAGAGAAGATGTACTTAGTTATGGAGATGCAGGAATTAAGAAAGGTTTAAGAATAATATATGGTATTGATAAAGTAACTCCTGAAATATTTAAGAAATGCAAAGAATTATATAGTCCATATGGGACTATAGCAAGTTTCTATATATGAAGAGTAGCTAATGATAGTTAGAAATTAATCTACATAAGATAACTATTATGAGATTATTAACTATTCCAGTAATTGGAATTCCTTTAGTTGGAACAGTATTATTAAATACATTATCTTTGGATAATGACAAGTACCATAATGCAAGATTAGTAGAGGTTTATTTTTATGCTCCAACTCCAACTTCCGGAAATAATGAACAAAAAACTGAAAAAATTAAAGTTTGAATTGAAGATTTAGGCAACACTTCAAGGTTTCAATTCTACAAAAGTAATAATGGGCAAAGCAAATGAGTAAATTTTAGTGAAGCCGGACAAGATCATAAGAAATATTTATTATTGGCTCAAATTTCTAAATACTTCTTTCTTAATCAGCATTATTTAAATATTGCTAAAGCTCTTTATTTAATTAAAGATGAAAATAAAGATACTACAGTAACCTGTCCAGATACTTGTAAAACAAAACTAGATTGTTGCCCTCTTAAAGATTGTGCTAGTTTACCAAACGATCATAGGCAATTTTTCTATCATTTAAATAATTTAAATAGTGCTTCAAACGGGGCTTATTTAAGTCCGGTTCAAGCACACATTTCATTAGGAGATCTTAAATTTGAAGATTTAACAAATAAGTCAAATCAGGATAATAAATCAATTTCTGGCTCCTTAGTTTATGGGCACGTTGACTATTGATACAAACCTAAAGAAGGGGTTGATTGAAAAATTGAAGAGGATAAGAAGAAATTCTATAAATTAACTTCTTCTTCTTCTTCTGATGCTTCTGCAAGTAGCGGTAAGAAATACTTTGCCAATTATCCTACTACTTTCACAATGAAACTAGAGAATGGACAACTTAAGAAAGGAGAAAAAGAAAATGACTTGTTAAAGGCTTACGATAAGTTAAATGAGAAAAAGAATTTAGATAAGTTATTAGGAGATAAGAAAACATTGAAAACATGTTGTTGTAGTGATGATCCTAAGCCTGATTCACTTGAATGCTTATTAGGTAGTAACTTTGTTAAATTGGAATCAAGCTTAGATACTATACAGAAATGAGTTAAAGATAAGAAGCCTTGTCAAACCACATAACTACATTTGATTTCTTAAATTATTTCAAGAAACCATATATTTTTTGATTTCTTAATGATTCTGAGATAGAGAATTATTTACTTGAATTATTAGGAGAAGAAATAGAGGAATCTACTACTTTATTAGATCTAATTAAATTAGTAGATTCAGAAGATAATTTAATAAAGAGCAATTATTTTAAGTTGAATACTTTACTTGATGAAAAATTAAAGACTTTCTTTATTAATAAATTCAAAATTCCAACTCTTGATTTCTATGACCATACTTTCTATAAAGATGACTCTACTGATCAATTTCTAAGAGCACTTAAAAGTTCTAGAAATGCTTTCATATTTAAGCCTAAGATAGTTTGTGAAGATTTAAAGATAATCCCTACAGCTATCTACAAATACAAAAATAGAGTCTATTTAATAACACATTCATGATCTACTGCTTTAAAGAAAGAATTAATAGGTTCTCTTATTTATTATCAATATGTACTTAAGAAATTAGATATTGAGATTTCGCAATACTTTATTTCTTATTTAAGTTCAGAAATAGTACCAAATAAAGAATTAATAATACATATCAATGTATTCTTACCGGTTACTACTAAGAAGTTATGTATTACTGACTTTAAAGATGAAAGAATTAGGAATGTAAATACTTATTTTGAATTAGAGAATATTAATTATGGAGATAGTCTTTATGAATTACTATGTACTAGAGAAGAGTTTTTGGAACTTAAGAATGAAATATGAGAACAAGAAGAATTAAATATAGAGGGAATAATTAAAGAATTGAGAGAGTTTAAGAATAAGCCTAATAGAGAAGTAAATTTAACAAGAGTAGTAAATACTTATTTAAAGTATCATAAATTCATAGTTACTCCTGATAGTAGTTGATATTGATATCTTATTAGGAAGTATTTTAAGAATACTTCCTTTAGTGGAAAGCTATTACCTATTAATAAATTAATAGTTCATTTAGGTAATTCAAATTTATTGAGCTATTTAAATGAAATGCAATTCTTAAATTTTAAAGAAGATCAAGCTTATTATGTATTTGAACCAGCAGTTATTAAGTACAATACTTTAAAGAATAAGACTATTAAGATATATTATGACTTTGAAACTCTTTCTGTACCTTTTCCTTATTTAGAAAATACTAAACCCTTTACTCAAATAGTATTACAGTTATCTTTAATACAAACAGAGAATAATAAAGAAAGTAGAGTAGTTAATATTATTCTTGATCCTTTAGAGCTTAAAGTAAGTGATTTTAAGAGAATAATAGATGAGATATATATAGATGCCCCTGATGTGGCGTATATTGTTTACAATAAAGCTTTTGAGAATACTAGACTTAAAGAGATAAGCACTTTAATAAATGAAGAAGAATATGAATTAAAGATAGTTTCAATAATAGATAGGACTATAGATTTAGCTGATTGATTTACTTTTGGTAATTCGCCATATATTATTCATAAAGAATTAAGGGGTTTTCATAGTATTAAGAAAGTTATTGAATTAATACCAGAAGAATTATTAGTGAAAACTAATACTGTAAAGTATTCAGAATTAGAGAGATGTAAGAATGGTGCTATGGCACAAGCTTTATTATTGTCAAGAGCTTTAGCATCAAAAGAAAGAGATGCTAGTAATTGAGAAAAGAATAAAGAATTTATGTATATTTATTGTGAAAATGATGCGAGGAGTATGATAGCAGTGGAGTTATTTATTGAGAAGTTATTAGATGAGAATAAGTATGGTTATTATGATTTAAAGAAATACTTAGAGCTTAAAAAGAAAGTAAGAAGAGTTGCTTAAGTAGCTTTGCTTTGAGTTATTCCTTTATTTCATTCTGATCTAGTACTTAATCAAGTTTGTTTTCCTTTTTTAATAACGTATTCCTCTACTTGTTTTTTGTAAGAATTTACTTGTTCTTCCGCTCCTAAAATAAGATCATATTTAGGAGTCTTAACTCCCGCCTCTTCCTCAGAAACACCAACACTTCTAAGTGGTTGTACTCAGAAAGTATTTCCATTTGTACCAGCAACAATAACTCCCACAGCATTTCCATTACTATCTACAAATAATCCACCAGAAGAACCTGGCCCTAATTGATTGTGTTGAAATTTATAGAAATGTCCTACTTCATTGTAAGTTTCACCATACCATCTAAATCCTCCATATACTTGATATCCATCAGGCATAACATCTCTAGCTTTAACAAAACCTCTATATTTCTTTTTGTTTTCCTCTTTTTCTCAGTCTTCTGGATCTCCAGCTAGATGTGAAGCTATTGTTGTATGTTTATTAAAGTTAGTAGTGTAAACTCATTTGTTTTTTGCTCCTTTTGGATAAGCTAAGTGATAGTAATTATCTTTTGCTTGTCATAATTCTTTTTTTGTGGTATATCTACTCTCTATTGGTTTTCCAAGTACATTAATAACTTTGCCTTCTTTTTGTTTTCCATAGAAGTTATTGGTTGCTTCTTTAGCTGCTTCTGGACTTGTAAATTCAATTTCTAAGATGACAAAGTCACTAAAGTGGTTGTAGTTGGTATTATTTTTTTCATTTTTCTTTAAGTAATTGAAAGCAGAAAAGAACAATTTAGGTTCTTTCATTTGTCCTTTAGCAATTGCACCTACATCAGCCCTTCTGCTTTCACCGGCCTCTTGTTGAGAAAGATTCATATCAATGTAACCATATTTGTCTACATAGTCACAATTATTTCTTACTTCATCCTGAGAGTCTTTGATGGCGTTGTATTCTTGTTCTCTAGTTTTTCTTAAATGCTGGGTATTTTTGTCGTATCAAGGCAGGGTTTGATTGTAAGTATTGTCAGAGAATCTAAGCCTTCAAACTACGTGTGCGCCTGTAGCAATATATCAAATGGTAGGATATTTGCCTGTTTCGGGAATTTGATAGTCCAATACTCATCCTGTACCTCAACCACAAGGCATAAAAAGCTTAAAAGTATAGTCATTTAATGCTTTAAGATATTTTTCAGCATCCATTCTGTTTTTCTGTTTTTGCTCTTCTGTATAGTTAACGCCCCAGTCTCAAACTTCCTTTTCTTTAACACCATTACTACTATTTAAATGAAATTCTCCTGTGTCTTCGGTTCATTGATCTGTATTACCATATCGAGGAATTGGTTCTTCTTCATTAGTTGAAATTAAAATCTTTTCAGTTTCTGAATCAATAGATAAACTCTTGAGCCCCGCAATAAAACCAATTAGAATTAAAGTAGATAAAGATTTAACTTTTCAGTTAACAAGTGACATACAAAAATAAGCTTGTTCTTAAATGTTTGTCATGAGAATAAAGTGGATAAAAGTTCATTACATAGTTTAGAGTTATTTTATAAGCAATATTTATAGCTTAAAGCCCCACATTAACTAATACCTACTTAACTCCTTAAGTAAATACATATTAACTCTTAATCCTTCCTTTATTTGCTTAACAAAAAAGTAATAGTTGCTTCTGCCTTTCCATGCTTAAGTGGTATTGGATTTCTAGGATCCAATCCCACTAATGTTCACTACAAAATAATGGTGAACTACAATGGTCAAGCAGATCTATTACTAAGCCTACAAATATTTCCAGACTATTATCCCTATCAATTTAAAAAAACTACTCTATATGACTATTTAACAAATGTCAATGATTACTTAGTGGTTAATGAACATACTTCACCAGAAAAGAAAAAATTAAAGGAAGGATTACAAAAAAGACTTGATGATTTGTTAGGAAATGTTAAAGAATTTGGTCCTAGTTTATGAAATGAAGACTTGTACGAAACAGGTTTAGTATTCAAAAACGATCAGCAATGAAGTAATAGGAGCACATCAATACTTTTCTTAGAGCAATTTATTGCTGATGATTTTGTTGATATCAATGAATCTACTAATTCATTACCAGCATACAAAGACTTAATAATTACTAACTACAGAGCTGCAAGAGATCCTTACACAATATTTTCAAAAAAGGTATTTAAGTGCTTCGAAGAAGACGCAGTAAAGACGGTATCTAGCTCAGAAGAACAATGCGATGTTGGTCAAGGTCAAGGTCAAGGAAAACAATTGGCAGAAAAGTTTAAGCAATATATTAAGGACTACAGCCAAGACAAAATTAACTCTCTTTATAGGTTTGGTAAATACATATATTTTTGAAACAATTTATTTAAGAAGGCTGGTTCAAATTTGAAAGAACTTGGCGTAGAGAGTTGAATAAAGAAAGAAAATTTATTTGCTTTAGAGAAAGAACAGGACAAAGAAATAGCAGATAGGTATTCAAAAATTATCTTTGGCCCAGAAGAAACAAAAAAATTAGATGAATGATCCTCATCCTCATCCTCAGGAACATTCAAATCTAACTATTTATTAGCAAGTAATACAGGCATATCTTTAGTTCATCATCCCGCTTTAGAACAAACCACTTTACCTGGATCTGCCCCATTAGCAGAAGGCTCTCAAAAAGAAGTAATAGTCTTTCTTTTCCAATTTGCAGCTCTTATTGATGAATATGTAAAGAGAAAGAATGGAAATTTTAAAACAGATTTTGCTGGAGATCCAAGAGAAGACTTTATGAAAAGTGCACTACAAAATGCTAAAGTTATGGCCAAGAATTTGGAAGACAGAATTTCAAATATTAGGAAATATTTTCAAAAAATTGAAGTAGTTGATCCATCATTTGATCCTTCAAAATTATCTACTACATCTCCTATCAATAATAACAAAAGTAAAGCTTTTGCAATAGTTACTTATCCTCCCTCTTCATTCGGCGCAGGAGAAGCAACTATTCAATCTATGTCTAAATTTCCTTTTCTCTATACAGATATAGGATTAAGACAAGTATTTCCTACTAATTTAAAGAAAACAAATGGAGATCATATATCTTGAGAAGATGAAATATTTTCAGTTGATGACAATGGATGATGGTGAAAGATTGGTAATGTTAATTTAGATTCAAGTAATTTATTTCAATTTGAAAATCAAGCAGATAGTTTATTAGTATTAGCAAACCCAGAAGACTGGAATCTTATCAATGATAAGAATGCAGTAACTTTAAAGTCTTTAGGAACTTTACTTAAAGGAGAGAAAGATATTGATGCAGGTAAGGTAAATAAAGAAAAGTATCCAGTGAGTTACAACAAATATCACTTATGAAATGAAGGACTCAGATCCCCCATTGCTTTAAATCTATTATTAGATAACCTAGTAAATATATTTCAAAGACAATACGACCCTAAGTTTGTAAAGAGTAAAGGAGAGAACCAGAATGGATGCTACGCAAAAGCTATGGATTGAGGAAATTATTGGCATGAAGCCTTTATCGCAGGCAAATCGTGTGAAAAGAATTTAATTCAAGTACAATCGGAGTGCAAAGTTAATTAGTAGGTATTGAACAACAAGTTCTAGTAGTGTCTAATGTGTTGTAGTTCTTTGTAATATCTGCCAATCTAGAGTTATTACCACATATTAATGGCAATATACTCGACACACTTAAGAACCTTTAACTTCAAGGGCACTTAATTAGGTATGCTGGTTGTTTTTTAAGTAAAGAATTATGAAACTAGTTTTAAGTTTGGAGATCCTTTAGTTCATTGACTCTTTAATAAAGTATTTGCATTTGGATAATATCTTTCTAGTTGTTGTTTGTAAGAAGTAACTTGACCTGGAGCGCCTTTAATTAAGTCATATTTAGGAAGTATTATTTTTGAATTTATATAAAGGCCTTCTGATCTTAAAGGTTCTACAAACCCCAATTTATTATGAGTATCTTGCATTCTGTATAGACCTAATACATTGCCATCTTTATCAGTTACTAGAGAACCAGAAGCACCACCTCCCATATGCATATTTTCTAATAAGTAGTTGTAGCCTCAGTTGTAATGAGCTTTACCGTCTCATATAGTTACAGTATTCTTATTCTTCTTATCAATAGCATAAGAGTCAGCATGACCTCTTATCGGCTGATTTGCCATATTCTTAACCGCTATATCTGGAGAACCATAATGTAGAACGGACGCTCTTCTTTCAACACTACTGTAATTGGTATATCTACTATAGTCAAGTTTGGATATTACTGGATATCCTACTGTGTAATAGTTAGTATTTGATTTATCTAGTTCTTCACTGGTGTGTTTTGACATTAATTCAGAATCAAATAGGTTAAGCTTCTCTTTTCCTGTACCAGCTCCCTCTATTGGATACTTGGTATAGAATTCGTCAGTAATTATTCTTGCTTGTTCTTCAGTCTCAAAATCAATCTCTAATATTGCAAAATCTTTGTAGTAGTTGTCATATCTTCAAGCTCAACCAGAATTAGAGTATCTAGAACCTAAGAAGTTAATAGGAACATAGAACAACTTAGCATCTTTAATAGTTTTGTAGTAAATGAAGCCATGACTCAATCAATAGTGATTGTCGCTTTTTTCTTTAAATAAATTAAGTCCTGAATATCCATGATATTTAGCTTCTGCACACGCCTCACCTGCTATAGGAGAAAGTTCTCCATCTCTATTGCCGTATGTATTTCGTAAATGTTGTGTTTCTGATAATGAAATAGGGAGAACTTGATCGTATTTATTTGAAGTAAATCTAAAACTATTAATTACGTGCGCATTAGTTGCAATAAATCATTTTTTAGGATATTCTTCGTCATCTTTTTTTACGTAGTCTAATATTCAAGCAGTACCAGAACTACAAGGCAATTGAATCTTTAATGTGTAATCTTTAAGTTTTGCAATTGTTTCATCAACTTTTCCATTATCATCAGCCTTTAAATAAACTTCTTTGGATTGTTTTTTTAGTACTGAACTATATGCTTTATTTTTGTAAGCATTATTTGTGAATTCTTCACTTAAACTAGTTAAATGATAAGGGGAGTAGAAATCTCCTATAGGACCTTGATATCAGGAATATTTGTAATATATAAAATTGGTAATAGTTGCTAAAGCTATTCCAATAGGTAATACGTTTCTAAAGGACACAAAAGGCATCAATTTTGACATGTGAAAAGGAAAATATTTTAAGGCTTTTAAGCTTAAATACTGTTAGTTTTTAGTTTTTTAAAATATTAGAACGAGGTAAAAGAGAAAGAGACTCTAGAGTAGAGGCGTGGCAGAGATAGGAGAATTTACTAAATACATCTTAGTATTTGTTAGTTCTTTAACTGGGGGAGTATCAGGTTACTTTTATTCTAATTCACCAGATAATTTGAGAACATATTTAGAGAGAAGTAAAACACGATTACTTCGACCAAGTGATCCATTATGGATGTACAAAAGAGTCCTTAGACAGAATAGTGCAAAAATTAAAGAGGAACTAAAGGAACTAACAAAGTTTACTGAAAATACTGGAGCAGAACCAACAGAAGATCAAGCATATGAATTGCTTGAGCTGTGCAACAAATATCTTTCTGGCAAGTCTTGAGATAAACAAGAAATAGTTAAAAAATACTGTAAGTACCCAGAATAAGGTGGCTTTCGGTGAATTTTCTAGATATTGCTTAATCTTTGGCTGTTCTGTATTGGGAGGTTTAACAGGTTATTGATATTCTAGTGCTCCCGCTAATTTAAGGATAAAGTTAGAGAAACAAAAACGCAAACTCTTACGTCCAGGGGACCCACTTTATCTTTATGGAAGGAATATTATCAAAAATAAAGATACCATTAAGAGTTTAAATATTAAAGGATTTACTGGGGATATAGGTGCAGAGGCAACTGATGAACAAGCAATTGCATTAAATAATTGATGTACTGATAATTTATTTAAGAGTCCTCGTTTTTTATCTGAAAAAATGGCTAGTGATTTGGCCACTCATTGTGAATGAAATGGAGGTTAAATAGTTCTGCAAATAACTTTAACTGCTTCATAGTCCTCTTTACTCAATTTATTAAATATTGTATTTCTTTTAGAATTACATCAATTTATTGCTTCTTCCTCAATATCTTTGTCTGGTAAACCTGATATTTCTTCTATTTCATCAATTTTTTTCTTTCATTCTTCTGGTTTGATGGAATCATCTCATTTAAATGCTTCTTGTTTCAACTTATCCTCGAAATTTAAAGTACATCATTGAGAAGCATACATTAAATGATGACTACTATTTGCTCTAACAGGTTTAGTTGTTACTTCTTTACATCAAAAAGCGAGAGCTATACCTCCTTCTTCATCATCATCAAAGTCCTTTAATTCGTAAGTAGTACCTTTAAGAAAATCTTTTCTTGCTCCAATATAAACTTTATTTCTTTTAAAAGAGGCTTCATAGATTTTTATTTTCTCATTCTTGGATAAATTCTCTATAAGTTCGTAACCTTCATTGATTAAAACATTACTTATAGTTCCTGATTTGATTGAAAGATAGTGGTATCCTGAAAACAAGACGGCAGAAATAGCGGTAAAACCGCTTGCTACTTTAATGCCTAGCATTAGAAATAAAATTATAGTCTCTTCATTAATTTTAGATAGTTAGCGGTGTCAGCAGCGGTTGTAACTAGTGTATGATTGGCTTTTTGTCTTAATGCCGCAAAAGATATATTCATATATTTTGCAGGAAAGAATTCAAAAATAAGAGATGGATTACTTTGATGCAAAAAGAAATATTTAATTGCTAAGACTCCTTTTCCAGTATTTCTTAAACATTACACCGACTTCATTAGAGAAAAGAATGAGATATTTGAGATAATGATGGCAGATTATCAGGATAAAGTTCCTGATAACCCTATTTTCTTTTTTCCAGCTTTATCTCAGTACTGATTGCTTAAGAAAACTCTTATTCAACAGTATGAGAAAATACTTAATATCTATTTAATAGACTATGAATATGATATTTTTGAAGATGAAATAAGAAAAGCTAAGACAAAGAAAACTAAAGGCTCTTTAAATAAATTAATTTGAAAAATACAGAGAATTGATCCTACATTCAAAGAAGAGTTTGCAAAGTGTGAAGCTAATACTAAATTCTTAGAGAATTTAATAAAGGGAAATAGACAGAGCGTTATGGATATTGAAGATAGTGGAGATGAAGCACCTATAGAGTTTGATATTACTGGTTTTGATCAAGCTCAAATAGCAGATACTCTGCTAGACTTTATTAGTAATCAGAATGTTTTCTTAAGTAAAGATTGAAGTTTGTTTTCAAGTAACAAAATAAGAAATATAGAGAAGTTTGAATTATTTACTGATGCAAAAATAATTAAGAAATATGTGAAATTGCTTAAAGTGAAAATGAAGCATGGAGATACAGAAGACTTATTAAGGATTACTAAATCTTTAGATGAAGCTTGATCTTATTTATTATCTAAGTTGGATAATACTAATAAGCATTTAGAAGATAAGTTCTTAAAGTCGGAGAGGAAGTACGCTAAGGTTTACTACAAATTATTAATTAAGAAATATATTAATGTTGAGAGCAAGCCTCCTCTTGAAACATTAACTAGTTCAGATGCTGTATTAATAATTAATAGATCTTTTGCTTATTAT
Organism: Candidatus Mycoplasma haematobovis; assembly: GCF_001645765.1. Classification (GTDB taxonomy): domain Bacteria; phylum Bacillota_I; class Bacilli_A; order Mycoplasmatales; family Mycoplasmoidaceae; genus Eperythrozoon_B; species Eperythrozoon_B haematobovis. Next base: position 135,207 of record NZ_LWUJ01000012.1, read on the forward strand.
CAAGAGAGAGAACAATTAATTGAAGAATCTAGACAAACAAATAAGAATAGGGATAAGTGAAGAATAGCTTTTAGATTATGAGAATTAAATGAAATTAGGAAACATATATGTAAGACTTATTTAGATATAGATACTGATTTTTCTAAATGAGTTTCAAGTTATGAGAAACTTACTTCTTTAGCTAGTCGGTCTAGTACAGCCCCAGAACAAGAAATACTTAGACAAGCAGAAGAATTCTTGAAAAAACCTATAAATCCAGCGGATATTTTTGATCTTAATAATTTCGCGTCTTAGAATGTTGGCTTTAGGAAAGAATTTGGAATAATTTTTTTAAAAATAAGTTATTTTTGGGAGATCGGTTTTGTATATAATTCTTTTTTAGAATCTGTCTGAACAGGTTTGCTAGCTTTTTGAAAACTGAAAGTCATCTGTTAATTTACTGAGAGTTTGATCCTAGCTCAGAATTAATGCTGATGGTATGCCTAATACATGCAAGTCGAACGGACTTTGGTTTCGGCCAAAGTTAGTGGCGAACGGGTGAGTAATACATATCTAACATGCCCCTCTGTAGGGAATAGCCACTTGAAAAGGTGATTAATACCCTATAGGTAACTTTCTCACAAGAGTTAGTTATTAAAGCTTTATGCGCTGAGGGATTGGGATATGCTCTATTAGCTTGTTGGCGGGGTAAAAGCCCACCAAGGCTATGATAGATAGCTGGTCTTAGAGGATGAACAGCCACAATGGGATTGAGATACGGCCCATATTCCTACGGGAAGCAGCAGTAGGGAATCTTCCACAATGGACGAAAGTCTGATGGAGCAATACCATGTGAACGATGAAGGTCTTTTTGATTGTAAAGTTCTTTTATGAGGGATAACAACTGATAGTACCTCATGAATAAGTGACAGCAAACTATGTGCCAGCAGCTGCGGTAATACATAGGTCGCAAGCATTATTCGGATTTATTGGGCGTAAAGCAAGCGCAGGCGGATGTGTAAGTTCTGTGTTAAAAGTAGCTACTTAATAGTTGTTTGCACCGAATACTACATGTCTAGAATGTGGTAGGAAGTTTTGGAATTAAACATGGAGCGGTGGAATGTGTAGATATGTTTAAGAACACCGGAGGCGAAGGCGAAAACTTAGGCCATAATTGACGCTTAGGCTTGAAAGTGTGGGGAGCAAATGGGATTAGATACCCCAGTAGTCCACACCGTAAACGATGGGTATTAGGTATTGGGGTTTGAGCCTCAGTGCTGTAGCTAACGTGTTAAATACCCCGCCTGGGTAGTACATATGCAAATATGAAACTCAAAGGAATTGACGGGGACCTGAACAAGTGGTGGAGCATGTTGCTTAATTCGATAATACACGAAAAACCTTACCAAGGTTTGACATCCTTCGCAAAGCTATAGAAATATAGTAGAGGTTATCGGAGTGACAGGTGGTGCATGGCTGTCGTCAGCTCGTGTCTTGAGATGTTTGGTTAAGTCCCGCAACGAGCGCAACCCTACTCTTTAGTTATTTTTCTAAAGAGACTGCACAGTAATGTAGAGGAAGGTTGGGATCACGTCAAGTCATCATGCCCCTTATGCCTTGGGCTGCAAACGTGCTACAATGGCAAACACAATGTGTTGCAAATCAGCGATGGTGAGCTAATCACTAAATTTTGTCTCAGTTCGGATAGAAGGCTGCAATTCGCCTTCTTGAAGTTGGAATCACTAGTAATCCCGTGTCAGCTATATCGGGGTGAATGCGTTCCCAGGTCTTGTACACACCGCCCGTCAAACTATGAGAGGAGTGGGCATTTAAAAATGTATTCATTTGCATCTAGAGTGAACATTCTGATTGGAGTTAAGTCGTAACAAGGTACCCGTACGAGAACGTGCGGGTGGATAATCTTCTGTTATTAATGATATTTTCTATTTAGAGAATATTTAGGTGAGGTTTTACTTGGACACCCGTAATAACTAAATAATTATGGATAATGACCAAGGCGGATGATTTTCAGTTTTGAGAAAGCTATTTACTTTCTCAGGATGTTCTTTGAAATGAAAAAGATAATAACCGAGTTAACTTAATAAAGTTAATCATACGTAAATTAATAAGAGCTAAAGGTGGATTTCTTGGAAATGGCAGGCTATGAAGGACGTGCTAATCTGCGATAAGCTAGGAGTAATCGATAAGAGATACTTATTCCTAGATCTCCGAATGTAGAAATATGATACTTCGAAAGATTTATCATTCAACAGCCAATTCATAACTGTTGAAAGCGAACCTCGTGAAGTGAAACATCTCAGTAGCGAGAGGAAAAGAAAGCGAATGCGATTCCCTCAGTAGTGGTGAGCGAAAGGGGAACAGGCCAAACCTGTTTTACAGGGGTTGTAGGACACTCTTTTCCCTCTAAATTTATAGGAGAAATTTTTGGAAAAAAATGGCATAGAGGGCGAACCCCCCGTATCCAAAATGAATTTAGAGTTTGAGTGTATCCTGAGTAGGGCGGGACACGTGTAATCCTGTCTGAATCTGCCCAGACCATTGGGTAAGCCTAAATACTAGCCATTTACCGATAGTGAACCAGTACTGTGAAGGAAAGATGAAAAGAACCCAGAGATGGGAGTGAAATAGACCATGAAACCTTTAGCTTACGAAGAGTCATAGCACATTTATGTGTAATGGCGTGCGTTTTGAAGTATGAGCCGGCGAGTTATTGTTGCATGCAAGGTTAAGTAATCAAAAACGGAGCCGTAGCGAAAGCGAGTGTGAATAGTGCGTTTAGTATGTGGCAATAGACCCGAAACAGGATGAGCTACCCATGAGCAGATTGAAGGTAAGGTAAAACTTACTGGAGGATCGAACCGACTGCCGTTGAAATGTTAGCGGATGACTTGTGGGTAGGGGTGAAATTCCAATCGAATTCTGTGATAGCTGGTTCTCGCCGAAATAGTTTTAGGACTAGCGTTGGATTATTGATGATTTGGAGGTAAAGCACTGAATTCCTGATGGCGCCCTCTGGGTGTACTGAATGAAATTAAACTTTGAATGCCATCTTATCTACTCCAGCAGTGAGACTACGGGGGATAAGCTCCGTGGTCGTGAGGGAAAGAGCCCAGACCAACAAATAAGGTCCCTAAATTCAGCTAAGTGGAGAAGGAAGTCTTAATTCATAAACAACTAGTATGTTGGCTTAGAAGCAGCCATCATTTAAAGAGTGCGTAATAGCTCACTAGTCTAGTTTTTTGGCACCGAAGGTATAACGGGGCTAAGCTGAATACCGAATTTTTGGACTATTTTTAATAGTGGTAGGCGAGTGTTGTATTTACATTGAAGGCTGAGCGTGAGCACAGTTGGAGTCTATACAAGTAAGAATGCCGGCGTGAGTAACGTATGAAAGTTAAAATCTTTCTAGCCGATTGATCAAGGTTTCCAGGGCAAGGGTCATCCACCCTGGGTTAGTCGAACCTAAGATGAGGCCGAAAGGCGTAGTCGATGGACAGCGGGTTAATATTCCTGCACCAGTACAATCAGTGATGGGTTGACAGAAGAGGTTAATATGGGCGGATTACTGGATTTCCGTTTAAATTTCAAGTGTTTTAAGTTGTTAAATGCGCTTAATTTTGCACAAGGAATGAATACGAGCGAACTCTTCGGATAGTAGCGAAGCCATAAATATCACATTCTCAAGAAAAGACTCTAAACTTATGATTGTTCTGACCGTACCTAGAACGAACACACGTGATCAGGGAGAATATCCTAAGGCTTTCGAGATAACTACAGTTAAGGAACTCTGCAAAATAGCCCCGTAACTTAGGGAGAAGGGGTGCCTATTTTTTAGGTCACAGTAAAGAATGAGGGGGGACTGTTTAACAAAAACATAGCTTTATGCAAAATCGTAAGATTACGTATATGAGGCGACACCTGCCCAGTGCCAGAAGGTCAATGAAGGATGTTAGCATTGCGAAGCATTTAACTTAAGCCCTGGTGAACGGCGGCCGTAACTATAACGGTCCTAAGGTAGCGAAATTCCTTGTCAGGTAAATTCTGTCCCGCTTGAATGGTGTAACCATCTCTTAACTGTCTCGACTGTAGGCTCGGTGAAATCCTGGTGAGAGTGAAGACACTCTCTTGCCGCTATGGGACGGAAAGACCCTATGAAGCTTTACTGTAGCTTGATATTGAAAAAGTTCTATGGATTTAGAGAATAAGTGGGAGGCGTAGATAACTAGACGCCAGTCTAGTTGGAGTCGACAGTGGAATACCACTATTCCTTTGAGTTTTTTCTTACATTTGTCCTTTATCAGGATAGATGAACAGTGTTAGGTAGGCAGTTTGACTGGGGCGGTCACCTCCTAAAAAGTAACGGAGGTGTGCAATGGTGCCTTTAATACGGTTGGAAATCGTATGTAAAGCATAATAGTATAAGGGCGCTTGACTGTGAGACACACACGTCGAACAGGTAGGAAACTAGGCTATAGTGATCCGGTAGTACCGAATGGAAGGGCTATCGCTCAACGGATAAAAGCTACTCTAGGGATAACAGGCTAATAATGTCCAAGAGTTCATATCGACGACATTGTTTGGTACCTCGATGTCGACTCATCTTATCCTGGAGCTGAAGCAGGTTCCAAGGGTTCGGCTGTTCGCCGATTAAAAAGATACGTGAGTTGGGTTCAAACCGTCGTGAGACAGGTTGGTCCCTATCTGTAGCGGCTGTAGGAAAACTGAGGGGATTTGTTCTTAGTACGAGAGGACCGGAATGAACATACCTCTAGTGTTGCAGTTGTCGTGCCCTCGGCATTGCTGCTTAGCTATGTATGGAATAGATAAACGCTGAAAGCATCTAAGTGTGAAACTAACCCCAAAAATAGTTTTCCCTTCCTTTATGGATTAAGGATCCTAATAGATCATTAGGTTGATAGGATGTCTGTGTAAGTGTAGTAATACATTAAGCTAAACATTACTAATAATCCGAGAGATTTACGTATTCTTAAAGTTAACTCTTTATTATCTTTTTTATTTCAAGCATTCTCTGTGCGGTGAGCATAACATGGTGGAAATACTTATTCCCATTCCGAACATAAAAGTCAAGCACCATGTGCCCTTTTCTCCTTATCGGTTTCTCGGGTTTGCCGCACTATTTTGTTAATTAAAGTATGTTTCAAGAAATAGAAAAAGCAATTACTTCGCCTGCTAGGGCAATCTTAGTAATAATAAGAACTAGGAAGTTTCAGAATAATATTGCTGCTTGTAGGCTAGATCATTTAATAAAGAATTATGGTCTGAATCCTAGAGATATATTAGTTATTACTTATGCTAATTGGGGAAGAAGTAGAATTCTTGGAAAGGTAAATAAAAATAATGATGGTTTAGGTTGAAGGAATAGTGATTTTACTACTATTAATAAAGTTTGTAGAGAGATATTATTTGAAGAAAGAAGTAATGTAAGAAGTGGAGGTGTTTTTGTGGATGCTATTTAAGAAATAGCAGAAGAACTAAATATTCCTTTTCAAAAAAAGATGGCAACTGTACTTGGTAGGTTGGCTTGGATAGAGACAAAGAATAATAAAGCTTTTGAAGTTGGTGATTATTTAATTGTAATTAATAGTGTATTCAATAATATATCCAATAGGAACTGAGTTAATTACTTTCAGGGATATTAAAGATATCTATTCTAAGTTAATAGAAAAAATCTCTGATAAGAGACTTTGATATCGTAATGACATTTTCATCAGAACAATGATTTTATTAGATAATGAAGAAATAAGAAGTAAATGGGGTAGGAGAGTAAAGGCAGTAATTTACGATAGATTTGATTCAGTTTGTCCTTTTGAATTTGGAGTAATTAAGAGACTTGTTGATGTTAATAGGAATTTATTTTGCGTAGGTTATCCCGCATCCCGCAAAACATGAAAAAAAAGTTTTTGGAATATTTCCCAGATAGTTTAATTCTAGAAGTTTAAAGCTTTTTCTAAAAGATTAACCTCAAGCAGGTTTTTGACAATATTTTTCAAAATCATCATCTTCTGCATCTCCTACATACATTTTGTCTTGTAAGCTTCGACATTTATCAAGCATTTTTTCTTTTCAAACTTCATTTACTTTGTCTCCTTTGTGTTCTCAAATACTTGCAAATCCTTTACTTAACTTATCTTTGCCCGCTCTAGAAAAATCAGAATACTTAGCTGCAAAACCATTTTTGTCAGTAATTAAATGTGCATTATCCTTATTTTTCATAGTGCAGAATTTTTGAAAATCATCTAATCATTCAGTATCTTCATCAGAAGCAATAATTCCATTACACACTTCTCTAACTCTTAGTGGGCCAGTACCATCTTTCAAGTCCTTAGCCTTTATTAGTTCTTCATGTTTTGGATTATCCCTTTTCAACTCTTCAAATCTATCATTTCAAAGATGTTCTGATCCTTCTATTAAAGAGCTTTTGTATTTCACTCCCACTTTAATCTTAGTTACTATTTGTTCATGTTGGGGCTTTTCTGGGGCTGTTTCATCAATGTTTGATTTATTACTGCTCGCTATAGCAATTCCAGCAGCTAATGCAGTTCCTAATCCACCAAATATAATTCTTTTCTTACTAAAGGCCATTTAATTATCCTCAAAGGTGATTTGTTTATTGCTTTTTTAAGCATTAATAGGTATAATTTTTTTTCTTTTGTTATGGGAGAGCTTAAATTAGATGCATTAAATAAACAACAAAAACAAGCAATAATTGCTCCTCTTAAGCCATGCCTTGTATTAGCAGGAGCCGGAACTGGAAAGACTACTATTTTAGTAAAACGCTTTAAGCATTTAGTCACACAGGAAAAGATATTAGCAGATGAAATAGTAATTACAACATTCACTAATAGAGCTACAGGGAAATAAAGAAAAAGATTTTTGAGGAATTTAATAAGGATGCTGAATTTATGAAAAAGGTTAAGGTTTTTACTTTCAATAAATTTTGCCAATATATTTTGGAAACTGAGGGAATAGATTTTGATATTTGTAATGACTCTAAAGCAATTGAATATGTCAGAGACAACTATTTGAGTTTGCAAATTGATTCCAAAGATATTGTCAAACTTATTTGAGAGGCAAAGTGATTAGAAAATGTTAATCAAAAACCAGTTACCTATAGAGATTTAGTTAATTTCAAACCAAAATTCAAGAGGGAAATAGAAGAAAATTTTGAAGAATTCAGAAGAGTTTGAAAAGAGTACGATAACTTTTTAAGAGAAGATAAATTATTGTATTTCGATGATGTATTGTTTGAAACCAAGAAACTTTTAGACAATGAGAATAATAGAAAAAGATGAGAAAAAAAGTTGCGTGTTATTTTATTTGATGAGTTTCAAGATATAGATCAAATACAGTTCAAGATAATTTGAGAGCTATCCAAAAACAGAAGGAGTATTTTCTGTGTAGGAAATCCAAATCAATCGATTTATGGTTTTAGACATGCATTAAACAGACCTTTTGAAACATTCAAGAAAGCATTTCCGAATGCTAAAAATTTTGAATTAAGAGTAAATTACCGCTCTACTGTTAATATTCTTAATGTTTCAAATGCCTTAATTGATAAAGGTAATGAAAATTATTCAGAAAATTTATTACCTTGTTATCCTCGGCAATTGGGCGAACCAGTTAGATTATTGATTTCTGACAAATGGTGTAATGAAATTGAAGAAATTTTAAATGCAGTTGAGATTGTAAATAGACAAAAGTCAATTTCTCTTAAAAAAATTGCTATTCTTTTTCGTTGTTGAAGTTTTGGAAGTTTACTAAGTGAGGCTTTGATTCAAAGAAAAGTTCCATTTTTTTCTGAGGATCCAGAAAGAGTTTTAAATAGTGAAGAGGTAAGGGATGTTTTATGTTATTTACGTTTGGCTTCTGAAGACGATATTAATGATGTTAATTTTCTTCAAATAATTAATAAGCCAAATAGGAATTTTGGTCCGAAGAATTTAAAGACATTAAAGAGAAAGGCAAGTAAATTTAATATTACTGTAATGGAATATACTCGTTTTTTAGATGAAAGGGGCAGTGATCAAAGATGTAAAGAGCTTTGAGATCTTTTGAGAGATATTAAAGTAATAGCAAAAAGTTCATTGAATTTGAGTGAAGTTATTTCAAAGATATTAGAGAGAACTGGACTATTAAATTATTATGAAGAGATAGAGCCTAGTCGACTTCAAAATATTAAATCTTTTTTGAGTCTTGTTTCTTTAATAGAAGCAAAAAGTCTTTCCGAATTTTTAAGACAGTACAAAAGTTGTTTTCGTTTAATGAATAATAAAGATGCTGTTTATTTATCAACAATTCATGGTGCTAAGGGCTTGGAATTTGATTATGTGTTTGTCATGAATATGAATGAGGGACTTAATTATTCCAATTTAGTGGAAGAAGAAAGAAGGATTTTTTATGTTGCCTTTACTAGGGCTAAAAAATGTTTATTCTTGTCGGCCTCAAAAGATGCAGGAATAATTTCAAGATTTATTGAAGATATTAGGCCTTTGCTTTTGGAAGTTGATAGCTTTGTTGATTGTGTTAATAAGTAAAGCTACTTGTAGTGTAGAGGTTGTTTTTAAATATTATTAAGTACAGTAAGTAGTAAAATTCTTATCTGACAAATCATCTACATACATTTTTTCTTGTAATTTTTTACATTCATTTAACATTTCTTCTTTTCAATCTTCAGTAGCTGATTCATCTTTACGATCTCAAATTTTTGCAAAACCGTCACTTAAGTTTTTTCTATTAGCACTAGAAAAACTGGAGTATTTGCTGATAAAGCCATTTTTGGTACTAATTGGCGTTACACCATCTTTGTTTTTCATAGCGCAGAACTTTTGAAAATCTTCAAAAAGTTCTGAATCTTCATCTTCGCCATTAATTTTATTGCATGTTTCTCTTAATTTATCTAAACCTTCCGCAATATCTAATTTTTGTATTTCCAGTAAGTCTTTATTTTTAGGATTTCCTCTTTTCAGATCTTCAAATCGGCTAATTCAAAAATTAACTTCACCACCTATTAGAGAGTCTTTGTATTTAGTTCCTAATTTGACTTTAATTACTGTTTGTTTTTCTTGGGGCTTTTCTGGGGCTGTTTCATCAATGTTTGATTTATTACTGCTCGCTATAGCAATTCCAGCAGCTAATGCAGTTCCTAATCCACCAAATATAATTCTTTTCTTACTAAAGGCCATTTTTCTTATTAGATAAATTCTTAAAGTTAAGCTTTGGATTTTAAATAGACTTATTAAATAAATAGTTTTTGATTTGTAAGTTATTAATTAAGGGATAACACAATAGACACTAAAATCCCTATCTTCTGCATCGTTTTCATACATCTTTTCTTGCAGTCTTTGACATTCTTTCAACATACTTGTTTTTCAGCTCTCATTAACTGCTGTTCCTTTTTGATCTCAAATACTTGCAAATCCTTTACTTAACGATTCTTTTTTTGCTTTAATAAATGTTGAATATTTTGTATCGAAGCCATTTACTTGAGTAATTAAACGTACTTCATCTTTATTTTTCATAACACAGAAATTTCTAAAATCATTAAATCATTCAGCGCCCTCATCAGTATCAATAATTTCTTGACAAGCTTCCTTAGTTTTTAAACCTCCTTCTTCCTCACTGGCTTTTTTCGCTAATAATAAACTTTTGTGTTTAGGATTTCCTTTCTTTAAATCTGCAAATCTATTATTTCAAATATTCATTTCTCCATCTATTAAAGACGTCTTGTATTTGGTTCTTAATGTAGTCTTATTTATTGTTTGTTTATCTTGAGGCTGTTTTAGATTTGTTTCATTAGTGTTTGAGTTATTACTACTAACTATAGCAATTCCTGTTGCTATTGAGGCTCCTAATAAACCAAATATTATTTTGTTCCTATTAAACGCCACTTCTTGTGTTTATTTGTTAAACCTCTGTGTTTAGGCTTTGAATTTTTTAAATAAGCTTAAAAGGTAGAAAAATTCGTTTATTAAATAACACACTTTATTTTAAGTGTGTTCTCTATAAAGGATTGTATACCCCCTCTTTTAGGGAGAGACTAAAATAAAATATCCAGTAATTTTTTATTTTTTTAAGTTTTTTCTTTATCAAAAATTATTAATGAGTTCTCTTCAAATTTTAGTTTCTCTTTTACATTAGGTTGATGAAAATAATATTAGCTCCAAAAACAAGGGATTGTATACTTGAAAATTTTTGTCTCTTTTTTTCTCAAAAAACTGATGTCTTAACTGAAGTTACTTTGCAAAAAATAACTTCCTTATTTGAACAAAATTTAAAGACGTTAGTTATTTCGTTTTTTTCTTTACCTGAAAATTTTAAGAATAACTCAAATATAGTTTGGTTTAGATTAGATGCATTTTTGGGGATCTACAATATTGCTCCTCAGAAATTCAAATCTAATTTTGATGCAATTGTGATTTGTGAAGACGTGAATGAAGATTTAAAAAAATTCATTATTCAAACTTTAAGACAAGATGATAATGTTTTTATTGCTATTCGACAAAATCCAGAAGATATTTTACGTATTTTCAATGAAAGCGAGAAAGAATTTGTATTTTTAGACTTTGGAGTTGGTTTTAAAGGGGCGATCAGAAGATCAAAAAAAGTCTTAAAGATAGATGATGAAATTTCAGCGGATCAGGAGACTGAAGATGATTTTTTTTCTTTGCAAGAAGAAGAGAATGATGAAGATGAATTCTCTTTTGATTTTAAGGAAGAAACAAACGAGGATCAATTACTTGTAAGTTTGGAAAAAAATAACCTTGATCAAGGCGATCCAAATTTTGACAAATCTTTAAATGAAGAAACTCCTGATTTTTTACCTGACGATGATGAAGATATAAGCGGCGGGCTATTTTAGAGAATTATGGATTTAGATAAGACCAAAGTTTCTTTAGAAGATTTAAATAAACAACAGAAAGATGCGGTATTAGCACCCCTTAAACCGATATTAGTAGTAGCGGGTGCCGGAACAGGAAAAACGACAGTTCTGATAAAGAGATTTGAGTATCTAGTTAAAGAGAAGAATATACCTCCAGAAGAAATAATACTTGTTACTTTTACTAATAAAGCGGCAACAGAAATAAAAAAAAGACTTTTTCTAGTATTTGGCAAAGACGAAAGTTTTTTACAAAGAGTTAGAGCTTCTACTTTTCATAAATTTTGCAAAAATATTTTGGAAAGTGAAGGAAGAAAATTCAAAGTATGTTATGAATCAAGGGCTGTTGACTATATTAGACAAGCAATTAGTAAATTAAATCTTCCTATTAAAGCAAATTATGAAATTGCAGATATTATTTGAAAAATTAAGTGATTGCAACATCTTGAGAAAAAAGACATTACTTACGATGACTTGTTAAGAGCAGGAAGGCATTGTACTGCACTTTCTGATGAAGAAATAAGAAATAAATATCCTTTTGAGTCTTTCAAGAATGTTTGAAATGAATATGAAAACATACTTAAGAGCAATAATTCACTTTTTTTTGATGATCTGCAATTTGAGGTGGATAAATTGTTAGACGATGAGTCAAATAGGCTTAAATGAGAAGGAAAAGTTCAAGCTATTTTGTTTGATGAGTTTCAGGATATAGACCCAGTACAGTTTAGTATTATTGTCAAACTTACAAAAAACAGAAGGAATATTTTCTGTGTAGGAGACCCAGATCAAGCTATTTACGCATTTAGAAATGCTATTCCTGAAGTGTTTTCAAAATTTAAAGAACAGGTTAATGATGTAGAGGTTTTCAAACTTGAGACTAACTATCGTTCAACACAAAGCATTCTCGAAGTATCTAACGAGTTAATTAATAAACAAAAAACAGATTTTTCAAAAAGCTTGGTTTCTGCTTACGAAGATAACATTGGGGAACGAGTAAAGTTATTTATTACTAATAACCCTAAAAGAGAAGTTGATGAAATTGTAAACACTATTTTAGATATTAAGAAAAAAGAATTAGCTCCATATAGAAGTTTTGCGGTTCTCTTTCGTAACTGATCTTTCGGAAGAAAGTTAAGTGAAACACTTACTGATATGGGTATTCCTTTTTTCTCGGAAGACTTGAAAAATATTTGGAATAAAGAAGAAATTAAAGACGCTTTGGCTTATTTGAGTCTAGCTTTTGAAGATGACATTTTAATAGCTAATAAATCATTGTTAAGGGTAATTAATAAGCCAACAAGAGGTTTTGGTCAAAAGAGTTTGCAACTTTTAAAGTCAGAGGCGAATCGTATTGGTATTACTTTATTGGCTTTAATTAAGAGAAGAGCAAGAAAGGATCCTAAGTGCAGAAAACTTTGAAATATCATAGGAGATATTAGGAAATTGGCAAGAAGGAAGTCAAGTTTGCATGTGAGAATGTCAAAAATTTTAAGAGCGTCTGGTTTAATGGATTATTTTGAAAGGTCTGAACCTCAAAGATTAATAAATATTAATTTGTTTTTGAGTTTTATTTTTGAACTTGAAATAGGTGATTTACGAGAAGCCCTAGACAAACTAAAAGAATTAACTAAATTTACTACAGATAGAGATGCAGTTTATTTGTCGACCGTTCATAGTGCTAAAGGTTTAGAGTTTGATTATGTATTTGTGATGCATATGGAGGAGGGGAAATTGCCTTCTAAATATTCTCTAGAGAACGATAAGAAAATTGAGGAAGAAAGAAGAATAGCTTATGTAGCTTTTACAAGGACTAAGAAACTGTTATTTTTATCCTCTTCTGGGGGAGAGGAAAAGATATCACGATTTCTTAAAGATATTGAACCACTTCTTTTGAAAACCATTGATTTATCAGAAGAATATGAAGAACAGGATGATGAAGATGACGAGTCTTCAAATGAAGATAGAGGCGGTAGCCTCGAAGAGAATGATACATTATTAGATGATGTCTATGAAGATGAATAAATGGCTAGTATGAGTAAGAAATCAAAATTATTATTAATTTAAGATTATTTGCTTATATTTTGTAGTCTTTGATATTAGTTAACTTTTCTAAAGCTATTGTATTTAAAAATATCCTTATTTTTAGTGCAAAAGGTTTTCTAAAACTTAAGGCGTTAGTCTATCACAATAAAAGATTCATTTTTTCGGATTTTTCAGTTGAAGTAAGTAAATTTTTTTATGCTTTTTTGACGAAAAAAGAAAATTGAAATTCAAGAAAAACCTACTATTGTCCCTCAGGTCAAAAGGCCTGAACAGCCAATTTTAAAAAGGCTCTCACTTAAGACCGTTGAAATTCTTTCAAACTTTGATTTTCCCTTAGTAATTCTTACAGAAAAAGAAGAAATTGGCGAAAGACTAGCACAAAGGCGTATTAGGTTATTGTCGGAAAAATTAGGTTTTAAACCGACAGAGATAATAGTGTTTTTTAGCTCTTCTTACAAAGATAAATTTTGGAAAGAGGCAACTTCATTTTGAAGGGTATTTGGTGGTTTGTGTAATAATGATTTGTCTCAAATTAATGATCCCAACAAGAGAAAAAGACTATTCACACTCGCAAATTTTGAAAAATATAAGGCTTTTATTATACTTGCACCTCTAGAAAGGGGCAATGTTCTCAACGAATTTATTTCAAGAATTAAAGGAGAACATAATAATATTCTTTGGCTTGCTAATCAAGCAATACTGTCCCAGAGACAATTTACACTCCCAGATGGACTGTTCTCATTTTATGGTAAAGGTAAAGCACGTGAATTTAAGGATGGCACCCTCTTACATGTTGACATGTACAAAAGCGAAGTCTTAAATGGCGAAGAAAAAAGTCCCTCAAATTTTGAAACAAAAGTAACAATTGGCTTAAATAGTGTTGCATGTCAAAGTGCTCCATTTCAATTATCAGCTGAAATTGGAAAATATGTTTCAGAAGATAATTGTTTTTTATTTTCTGAAAATAATAACCTTTTAAAAGTAATAGCAGAGGAAAGAATAAATAGAATTTCGAAAAATTCTCAAAAAATAAAGATTATTACTTTTTCTCAAAATTGAAAACCTCATCCAAATGTAACCTTAATTAATCCACGTTTCTTAAGTAACTATCAAATTGACAAAGCAAGTTTCGAATCTGTTGTTTTTTACGAAGACATTGACGACAACGTAAAAAACTGTATTGCTAAATGTTTACAGTTAAATATTAAAGTTTTTGTCGCTTTTAGACAAAAGGATTGAGATATTTTAACTATTTTTAAAGAAAATTGTCGTAGGTTTATTCTTCTTGATTTTGAATCAAAGTTTGCTGGAGATGCAAAAGTATTTTCATCTCCGCTATTGTCGGTAAATTCCACATCCGCTGAAGTCGGAGAACTACAACTAGACGCAGAGGTTAAAAGACACGTTTTCGAAAACAACTGTCTTTTTCTCTCTAAAGATTTAAAGGTCCTAGAAAAAATAACCTCAGTAAGAGTTAACTATTTGAGTCAATTATCAAAAGAAAAATTAAATGTATTGATAATTTCTCCATTGTTTGAAAACTCTGAAATTTTCGAGCTGAAAGGAGAACTAAACATAGTTAAACACGACTTCGAGTCCTTCGTCAAAAATTGTATTTTTAAAGATTCTAAGTTATCTTCGGGCTGGGAAGAAGAGGCAAAGAAACAATTAGAAAAATTTGATGCTTTTATCTTTCTTGAAAAGCCAAGTAGTCTTTTAAATCTTATTATTGCTACTGCTTTAAAGGTTTGTCAAAGTGTCTTGGTTCTTCTTCAAAAGCAGTCCAAGGATATTCTTGAAATTTTTAAAGAAAATTGTCGACGATTTACTTATTTAAACTTTGAGGAAGATTTTACGGGAAGTCGCAGTGTATTTGAAAGGTCTCTTTTATCAATAGGACCCAAAATTTCTGAAACAAAAGAATTACAATTGGATCCAGAGGTCAAGAAATATATCTTTGAAGATAATTGTTTTGTATTTTCAAAAAATTGGGATGTTTTAAAGCGACTAGTTCAAGAGAGAATAGATAAAATTAAAAATGAGTTAAGCATAAGAATTGTTTCTCCTTTAAGTAACTGACAAAAAAACCCAAATATTACTTTGATAAAGCCTGAGGTTTTATTAAACAATCATTCTTTACAACAAGATACTGACTTTAATTATTTGGTCGTTTGTGAAGACGATGGCGAAAATTTATTGAAATTTATCGCCAGATGCTTAAATTCAAATATTAAAGTTTTTGTCGCTCTTAGAAGAGAATCACAATTAACCTTGTCGACCTTTAAAGTAAACTGCCAAAAATTTGTCTATTTAAATTTTGACAATGGACTTTTAGCTGAGGCAGAAATTTTTCCAAAAACTTTATCTTCGGAGACTTCTAGGATCTTAACTGTTAATGAGCCAATTTCTATTTTTGAAGATTATGTACATCCAGAAAAAAATGTGCAAGATAAAGAAGATCCACTTTTTGATGAAATAAATCCCGAAGTTGCGGGTGGAAGTTTTGAAGTTAAGAAAAATTTAGAAAATAATCCTTCACCTACAGAAAATCAGGATGAAAAACTGTCAATTGTACTTGATATTCAAGGAGAAGAATTTTCAGAAAAATCTTTGGAAGTTATTGAGGATTTTTCCAAACCTTTAGCAATCCTTACAGAAAATGAGGAGGTTAGTAAAAAACTAGCGTTTGAACGTATTTCCTTGATGAGAAATAAATATGGACTTTCTCCAAATCAAATAATGATTGCTTTCAGTTCTTCGTATAAGGATGATAGTTCATTAGAAGTAGACTCTTTTTGGAAAACTTGTGAAAATTTATGTGACAATGATTTGCATCAAATTTACCACGAATATCAGAGAAGGAGAATTTTTGATAGTGTAAATTTTGAAAATAAATACAAGGCCTTTATCATTATTTCAACTTTTGATTGCAACATTGTTCTAAAGGAGTTTGTTAATAGAATTAAAGGTATTAGCAATGTTCTTTGACTTGCCTGTTATCCAGATCTTTCAGAAGAAAACTTTTTGTTAATTGATGATTTATTACCTACTTATTCAAAGTTTAAGGCAATTGAATCAAAGGATGGACAGACTATTAATATTGATTCATTTTCTAAGAAAAAACCAGAAGTCAAATCTACTTTTCTTTTTGAAGAAGCTCAGGAAGAAGATTTACTTTTTGAAGATGCGGAATATGATTCATATTCAGAAGTCGATCCACTTTTTGATGATACCCAAGAGTTTAAAGAGTCAGATCCTCCTGATGACGACGATGATATAGATGGCGGACTTTTTTAGAAAATCATGTCCTCAGATAAATCTAAAGTAATATTAAGATCTTTAAATCCACAACAAAGAGAGGCAGTAACTGCACCCCTTAAACCGATATTAGTAGTAGCGGGTGCCGGAACAGGAAAAACGACAGTTCTGATAAAGAGATTTGAGTATCTAGTTAAAGAGAAGAATATACCTCCAGAAGAAATAATACTTGTTACTTTTACTAAGAAGGCTGCTACCGAAATAAAGAGAAGAATTTCACGTTTATTTCCGGATCCAGAGTTTTTGAAAGATGTGAGAGTCTCTACTTTCCATAAATTTTGTAGAGAAATTCTTGCCGAGGAAGGAATAAATTTTAAAGTTTGTTTTGAAACTAAAGCAATAGGATGTGTTAAAGAAGCTATTCAAAAATTAAATCTTCCGCTTAAATCTAATAGTGAATGTGCCAGACTTATTTGAAAAGTGAAGTGATTTCAAAATGTATCAGGAAAACCTGCTACTGATTGGGATTTAATAAAGGCTGGTAGGATTATTACACGTTCAAATGATGATACTATAGCAAAAAATATCCCTTTAAGGAATTTAAAAAAATTTGGGCGAAGTATGAAGATATTCTTAAGTCACAAAATTCGCTTTATTATGATGACATATTATTTAGAACTGATAAAATATTAGAGGATGAATCAAAAAGAAGTAAATGGGATGGAAAAATAAAAGCAATTTTGTTTGATGAGTTTCAGGATATAGACCCAATACAATTTAGAATTATTTCCAAGCTTTCACAAGATAATAGGAACATTTTCTGTGTAGGAGACCCAGATCAAGCTATTTATGGTTTTAGAAATGCGTTACCAGAGGCTTTTCAAGACTTTAAGAATTATTTTGATGATGCTGAAATTGTAAAACTTGAAATTAATTATCGTTCAACTGTTCAAATTCTTGATGTTGCTAATGAGTTAATAAATAAGAAAAAAAACATTTTCTCTAAGTATTTAATTCCAGGCTCTAAAGAAAAGAATGGTGAAAAAGTAAGGCATTTTATTACTACTAATCCGGAAAGAGAAATTGAAGAAATTACCAATACTATTCTAAGCTTACATAAGCAGAAAAAAGTTCCTTTCAAGAAATTTGCTGTTTTATTTCGTAATTGGTCTTATGGGAGAAGGGTAAATGAAGTGCTTACACAAAAAAGAATTCCTTTCTTTTCAGAGGATTTGAAGAGACTTTGAAATAGGGAAGAAATTAAAGACTCATTAGCTTATTTAAATATAGCTTTTGAGGATGATATTTACAATGCCAATAAATCCCTTCTTAGAGTAATTAACAAACCAGCTAGAGGATTCGGCGCAAAGTTTTTGGAAATTTTGACCAATGAAGCAAGAGAATTAGGAAGACCACTAATAAAACATATTGTTTCAAAGGAAAAGGTAAATAGCGAACAGAAATGTGAGGATCTTTGCAATATCCTTAAGACTATTAGAAATATAGCCAAAGATAAAAAAAGACCGCTACACAATAGAGTTACAAGAATCTTAAGAGAGTCTGGATTAATATCTCATTTTCAAAAAGTAGACCCTTTAAGAGTCTCAAATATAAATACCTTTTTACAATTGATTTTTGATCAAGATTTAAATGATCTTGAGCAAATTAAAGAAAGATTAAGAGAACTTACAAAATATACAGCAGATAGAGATGTTGTTTATTTAACCACTATACATGGTGCTAAAGGTTTAGAGTTTGATTACGTATTTGTAATGCATATGGACGAAGGGAAAATTCCTTCAAAGTTTACATTGTTAGAAAAGGAACCTAATGAATTCGAACAAAGAATTAATGAAGAAAGAAGATTAACTTACGTCGCTTTTACTAGAGCCAAGAAAGCATTGTTCTTATCTTCGGCTTTTGGACAGGCAATGATTTCTAGATTTGTTAAAGATGTTGAAACTAAAATATTTTCAATAGTGGATTTATTTGCTGATCCAAGCGACGATATGCTTGATGATCAGCTTTCTGAGGAAGAAATGTACTCAGATGAAGATTTACAGAGAGGTAGTGATCTTGAAGAAGCTAAAGACTTACAGGATGATGACGAAGATGGATAGGAAATAAAAAATGGAAGGCAGTGTAATTGTTTTTTTAGATTTGGAACTGGATTAGTGCTCTATATTAGCTTCGGCTTTTGCAAGGATAGGATGAGGAACAGAGGGGTATTTTTCGTTATTATAAAAGGGGTGGAATAGTCTTGTTGCTCTTACTTTTAGGTTGGTCACACCATCCTATTTAGCTCTCTGGGGGGTGAGTTATGATTTCAAAACTAAAACTCCCCATTTTAATTTCTCTTTTTTTTTCATTTTCAATGAGTAGCTATGTTTATTTTTCATTAAAGCGTGAACAATTAATATCTTCTGGAAAAGGAATAGGATACAGATTTGTTGACAAGTATTATCCGCCAGATAAAGCACCAGAAATCTTTAACACAATTTTTACAAATAACCAAACAAAAATAAAAAAGTTACTGAAAATAAGTAGTGGAAAAGAATTACAAGGTTGATGTCAAAATGCTACTAAAGGAAAATGGGAATCTGACAGTGGAAAGGTGCTTATGCACGGATTAAAGTGATGCAGCTTGCCTGTTCATGTAGTTTTATTAAGAAAAAGTAATAAGTTGGATGAAACTAAGTTTGGTAAGCTTTTTCAGGATGTTGTAGATTCAAAAATTGAATTATTTGTTAAAGAACGTTTCCCCAATTTATGAGATAGCAAAGATCACTCAACACAAGAGAATAAAGCAAAACTTCTTAGGGGTGTAGTTGCAGGATTTTGTAAAGAGTCCTTAAGTGATGCTTGAACTTTTTATTATGAAAGTCAACGAAACGCTATTGATTCTTTATGTCCGGAGGGAACATAAGGGTTGTAAAATGATACCTCTTATTTGACTGCCTTCAAATTCTCTTTACTTTCCTTATTACCTTATTTCTATTAAACCCTAATAAATAGAGTTTGTAAGTAAAATTATTAATAAAATTTTCTCTTAATAGCTGCTATCTTTCTTTTTTCTCTTAATCTTAAAGCTGGTCTTAAATAATAACTATATCTTATCTTTCTTCTTCTTATCTCACTAAAGTGTTTCCTATACTCTTTAAGAGCTGCATCTACATCATTATTAATAACCTTAACCATTATGATAAATTATTTAATTTAATAGCATATCTTGATTTAAGTCTATTACACTTATTCTTCTTAATTATTCCTTTTGCTAGTTGACTATCTAAAGTCTTATATACTTCAGAAATATCCTTTTTTTCTAATGATTGAACTACTACTCTTTTCAATTTTTTCTTACAAGAAATTCTTACAAGTCTTCTGGCTTTGTCCTTTTTTAAGGATTTAGTATTAGATAATATATTAGGCATACTAAGTTGTCTCTAAATACTATTTTAATACAAAACTTACATTCCTTTCTAGTATCCATATTACCAGCTGCTGTATTAATATGGTTTATTTGGTATTTACAAAAGAAAAAGGCTGAAGAAAGTAGTAAGAGAAGAGGCTTAGGAAGAAAAGGAAAGAAAGATCATCTTTGATTAATAATTAAAGAATATTTACATTTAAATAATATTCATGGCCAAAGAATACATTCTGCTTATGCTTTTGAAAGACCAGAAAAAGAAGAATTACATGAAGAAATAAAGAAGTGTGAAATATTTAAAGCAAAGGCTATAGCAAAGAAAAATAAACAAAAGTATATTAAAGAGAAATATCCTGATAGATTTCCAATTGAAGATTATTTTGATGCTCTAGAGAAAGAAACTGCCGAATTAAATAAGCAATATATTTCTGAACTTAAACATGAATTTAAATCACATAGGAGAGAACTAATAGAGAAGAATAAGAGAGGATTTAATAAGCGTAGAAGATATGTAATTATTTATAGATTAGAGAATCCTAATAATAATGAAGTTAGTAATTGGTATGCTTTAGAGGCAGAAATATTTAGTAATTATGATGCCAATTCAAAACTTAAAGATAGAGTAGTTATTAATAAAGAAGTAGATTATGAAAAAGAATTAAGTTGATTATTGCCTCAGAAATTAGAGAAAGAAAAGTCTAAGAAAAAATAGTAATTTGATTGTCATCATTACGATTTATGAAAGCTTTGGGTTCATTTTGAATAGGGGGTGTATATTTATTAGTGCTCTTCTTTTCAGGAATTCAAGAAGCAGAAAAATTTAATATCTCACCAATTGTGTAAACTAATGCTACAGCCCCTTGAATAATTCCTAATCAAGATCCACCACCTCTATATTTATTCTTCTCTAAGTTATTAAGTTTTTTCATTAGTAATATCAAGGCATTCCAAAAGTAATAGCACTATTTCAATAGCTTTGTGTAAATCTAAAGTTTGGTCTTAAAGCAGTCTTGTAAGTATGATATTTTTTCTCTGTTTCAGTACCCTGCACTTTATTTAATAATTCTTGAATAGAGCTAGAAAAGTGTCCTACAGCAGCAATAGCAGAAACAGATATTAGACCAGCATTATGAAAATAACTATTTCATCTAGTTAAATTAGTAGCTTTACTACCCTTCTTTACGGTTGTATTTGCTACTTTTTTCGCTTTACTTTCGGCCCCTCCAACTAACAAATATTTCTTATTAAGAGATAATTTTTTCATATCTCCTTAATGTACATTTTTTCCAAAAAAGGAAGAATTCTTTCTGTATTCTGAACCTTTTTTTTGCACTTCTTTTTGTATTTCTAAATAGCTATTCTTTTTCTTTAATTTCTCAGGAAATTCTAAGAATTCATCTTTACTAACAATTTCAATTAATTTATCCAAATAAGCCCTATGTAAACTGTAATAATTATCAAAAAAAGTTTCTTTACTCTTTATCTCTATTGGTCTCTCTTTTTGAAAAGCACTATTATCGTATGCTGTTGTTATGCCCTCAATAGTATTATTTAATAAATTAAAAAAATCTCTTGTTTCTTCAGAAAAAGTAGTGCAATCTATAGGCAACTCTACTCTTCATTTTTCACTACTTTCCAATTGATTTAAATTCTTCTCTAAATAAGGAATTAAAGGAAAGTACTTAGAAAATAATGTACCAAAGAGACTTATTGAAAATTTAGTAGTAGGAGTAATATTGACTCTTACTGTTTTTGTAGGCTCTTGTAATAAAGAGCACATAATAGCATTGGAATAACGCTCATATTTCTTATTAATAGCTTCTTGATGTTTAGTTTCAGTAAATAACTTTATTTCTTTATAAAAGTCAAAGATTATTCGTATGGAGCTACTAGCATAAGCTAAATCTATACCATGTCTTATCTTAATTTCATCATTATGATCTTGAAATAAGAACTCTAAAGAGTTAGTAATAAGCATTTGCAAATTAATTATTTCTTCCAAATTACTCTTCTTTGCAATATATTTTTTGTATCAACTAAAGAAATGAATAGGATTAAGTAGTTTTTCTTCTGCTTCTTTTTGATTACTCTTTAAATATTCATCAATATCTTTATGATCACTATCTAATAAATCTACTACTTGAACAGAAAAACCATTTTGAAGTAATATTTTGAAAGTATTAATGGTTGAATTTCAACCAGCATTATCGTTATCAAAACAACATACTATATTCTTTGAAAATTCTTTCAAAGTACTTAATACTATTGAATTCAAAGAAGTACCCATACAAGCAACACTATTCCTAATACCAATCATTTCTGAACTAAGTACATCAAAAAAGCCTTCATATAAATAAATAGGTTTTTGACTCTCTAATGCTTGAATATTGAAAATAGTAGCTTTCTTACTAAATAGTACACTAGATCTAATATTTAAATACTTAGGAGTAATATCACCTAATGCTCTTCCAGAAAATCCAACTATTTGATTATCTTTATCACATATAGGAAAGATAATTCTATCTCTATAGAATGGCTCCTTTATTCCTTGCTTATTGTAAGAAAAGATACCTGCTTTTTTGAAATCCTCTTCTTCAAATTTCTCACTTTCATTAGCATCAGAGTAGCTCTTAAAGATACTCTCTAAGATATCTTCTTTAGGAGCATAACCAATTTGATATTTATCAATAATCTCTTTATCTAAGCCTCTATTAAGTAAATAATCTAATTGTTCTTTATTATTACTGTTGTACAAACATTTGTTATAGGCCATTGCAGTAAGTTCATTAATTTTGTATAGTTTGGAATAAGAATTAGAGCTATTTGATAAGTAATCATTAGGATTTAAATTAAGTATTTGTGCTATTTTTTTGATGGCAGCAACATAATTACATTTCTCTATTTTCATCACAAATGCAATAGCATCTCCAGAGATATTGCATGAAAAACACTTAAATATATTCTTTTCTGGAGTTACAGAAAGAGAAGGACTAGTATCTTGATGAAAAGGACAAACACACCAATGATTAGCTCCTTTTTGTACTGTCTTTACAAAGTGCTGAACAACCTTTAATATTGGAAAATTAGAAGTTGGCTTTGTAGTTTGCATTTTCTAGCTCTTCAAGACTTATTCTTTTTTGTTTCATAGTATCTCTATCTCTAATAGTAAATGTTAAATTATTGGGAGTTGATTCTTGATCTATAGTAATACAATAAGGAGTACCAATAGCATCATTCTTTCTATATCTCTTTCCTATAGAACCTTTATCCATGAAGGCCACTGAAATACCTTTCTTAATTAAAGATCTAAATAAATCATAAGCTAAATCTTTTTCATTTTTTGTTAGAGGCAAAATAGCAAAAGAATAAGGAGCTAATTCAGACTTAATCTTTAATACTTCTCTACTCTCTCCATTCTCTAATTCCTCTATTACATAAGCATCAGAGACTACCGCAAATAAGAGTCTATTTAAACCAATTGAATGCTCTACTATATATGGAATATATTTCTCATTAGTCTGGGGATTCAAATAGCTCATATCTTTATTAGAGCTAGTTTGATGCGCTTTCAAATCAAAATCTGTTCTATTTGCTAATCCTCATAATTCACCTCAACCATGGGGGAATTTAAACTCTATATCTACAGATCTTGAAGAATAGTGAGCTCTATCTCCTTCACCAATCTCAACCACTTTAATATTTTCTTTGTTAATAGCTAATTCCTCAAGTAAGAATGATTTCATCTCTTCCACACACTTCTCAAAACACTTATTAGCTTTATCTTTATGCACAAATCATTCACATTCCATTTGTTCAAATTCTTTAGTTCTGAAAATAAAGTGTGAAATAGTTACTTCATTTCTGAAAGCTTTACCTATTTGACCTATACAAAAAGGTATCTTAGCATTGGAAGCGCGAAGAATATTTTTGAAATTTATGAAAATGGATTGAGCTGTTTCTGGTCTTAAATAGTTATCTTCTTGGGTTTTGAAAATTAAATTAAAGGATTTACTATCTGTTCAATCAATAACTCCACAATTAGGGCACTTTTGATCTTCTGGCAAATGATCTTGTCTATATCTCTTTTTGCATTGCTTACAGTCTACTAAGACATCGTTAAAGTGTTGCATATGCCCAGAAGCTTTTCATACATTTTCTGAAGTAAATATTGAAGCATCTAAGAAATAAGCATTCTCTCTACTACTAATAAAGTACTGTTCTCAAGCTCTCTGTATATTCTTCTTTAATAACACTCCTAAATGGCCATAATCGTAATATCCACTCTTCCCCCCATAAATTTCATTACCAATTATCACAAAGCCGTATTGCAATAGGTAGTTATTGATATTTGACATATTGAAAATTTTAAGTTTATTTGGTTTGTAGGCTAATTTAAAAAGTGGTTGAAAATCCCGAAATAATTAAAAAAAATAAAAAAAGTAGCGAAAAGTGGTAAATTGTGGTTAAGATTTTTAGTGAATAATAGATGTTGCGAAATGAAAAAGGAATTGTCTTTATTGGAGAGCATGAAGTAACAATGGATAGCAAGAACAGAATTACTATCCCTAGTAAGTGGAAAGAAAAATTAGGACTAGAGATAGTTATCTCTAAGCATTACGATGACTGCTTAGCAATCAGAACTCCAGTTACTTTTGAAAATTATTGTGAAAAATTAATGAGTTACGATGAGAATGATATTAAGGCTAGAGCATTAAGAAGAGAGACATTAGGTAGATCACATGAAATTGCATTAGATAAATGGTATAGATTTGTAATACCAGGAAGTCTAGCTACTAATCTTCAGAAAGGTACGCTAGTAATGGTAGGGGTAGGGGATTTAATAGAGGTATGAAGCAAAGAAGCACTGAAAAATTGAAGAGACGATGAAAGAAATCGTTTGGAAACCGTGGGGCAAGAGCTGTCGCAACAAAAGTAAATATGTCACCATACGTTGCTCATTTTCCAGTAATGGCTAAAGAAACAGTGGGATATTTAGCCCACTCTACTGACGGCCTTTATTTAGATTGTACTTTTGGAGCTGGCGGGCATACTAAACAATTACTTTCTGTAATTTCTCCTAATGCTAGAGTAATAGGACTAGATTTAGATCAAAGAGCAGTTGAAATAGGTAAAGAATTAGAGAAAGAAGATAATAGATTTTCAATAATACATATGAATTTTGCTGACTATGTTAAGTACAGAAAAGAACATGACTTACCTAAAGCAAAAGGAGTTATTTTTGATTTAGGGGCTTCTACTATGCAACTTAAAGATAAAGAAAGAGGCTTTAGTTACAAATATGATGCCCATTTAGATATGCGTATGGATCAATCTTCTTCTTTAACTGCTGCAGAAATATTGAATACTTATCCAAGAAGAGAGCTTAAAGATATCTTTAAGAAATATGGAGATATTGCTAATCCAGATAAATTAGTTAATTTAATAAGTCTTTATAGAAAACAAAATGATTTCATTGAAACTACAGAAGTATTTAAAGCTATAGTTGAAGAAGCTTTCTGAAATATAGATGCTATTAAATTTAATAAAGTATTAAGAAAATGTTTTCAAGCTCTAAGAATAGCTGTTAATAAAGAGTTTTCTTCATTAGAGAAAGCTCTAGAGTCATTAAATGAAATTCTTGAAGTAGGAGGAATTGCTTGTATTATTACTTTTCACTCTGGAGAAGAAAGAATAGTTAGAGCTTGAAAAAGTAAATATTGTGACAATATAGAGATTCAAGACTATTCACAAAATATTCTTAATAAATTTAAATTTGTTACTGAGAAATATATAGTTCCTGAAGAATATGAAATAGTAGAGAATTGAGCTTCTAGATCTTCAAAATTATGAGTTATTCAAAAAGTTAAGGATTAAATTCTAGTAAGTTACTTAATTCTTTAATATAGGGAGAGACTTTTCCAGAAGAACTTAAGAATAATTTTTTCTTTGCTCTAGTAAAGGCCACATAAGCCAATCTTCTTTCTTCCTCGGCCTCTAAAGAATATTTGTAAGGCAACTTTCCTTCATCTAATTTAATTACAAAAACATAATCAAACTCTAGCCCTTTTGCACCATGTATAGTTCCTATATACAATTGATCCTTCTCAACCCCATATTTAGTCATTTCTTCAATATTCTTTTTGATAACATCCAAATCAAACTTCTCTTCATCTAATACATTCTTTAATATCGCTTTAGCTCTATCATATTTTTCCATATCTCTTTCTGACCAATAACTTCAGTAACCACATTTAGTTAATACATTATTTACTTGCTCTACAATACTTAATTCTTGATTTACTAAAGAATTAAGTAATTCAGAAAAAGCTTTCACAGCATAATCTTTTGATTTAGTTATTGCTTCTCTCAAAGAGATATTCTCAACTTTAGCAGTATTCTTTAATATTTCTTGTTTCTTTATGCCTATCCCTCTATTTGGTTTATTAATAACTCTTTCAAGCGCTCTATCTACTTTTTTTGCATCTTTTTCAAATGCTACTGAAAGATATGCAATCATATCTTTAATTTCTTCTCTTCTTCAAAAGGCATAAAGCTCTCTAGAGATGAAAGGAATTCTTTTGGCTAGTAATAAATTAGTTAATTGATTACCAAAACTATTATTTCTGTAAAGTACTGCACAATTCTTAAGAGCAATATCTTCTTCAGTCTGCAATTTAATAATAGTATTAACTACATATTTGTCTTCTTCTCCCGCTAAATAACAAC
The DNA here is from genome assembly GCF_001645765.1 of Candidatus Mycoplasma haematobovis. Taxonomy (GTDB): domain Bacteria; phylum Bacillota_I; class Bacilli_A; order Mycoplasmatales; family Mycoplasmoidaceae; genus Eperythrozoon_B; species Eperythrozoon_B haematobovis. The sequence goes on from NZ_LWUJ01000012.1 coordinate 161,558, forward strand.
TTACTTTATTCCCATCAGGATTATTAGTATTTAATTCTTTTGAAAATATACCTCTATTCTTATTAATTAAAGTATTAGCTGTCTCTAAGATTTGAGGAGTAGATCTGTAATTAAGCTCTAATTTAAATAATTCTGCATTTTTGTAATGTTCTTTAAATTCTTCAAAAGAATTCTTTAGAGCCCCTCTAAAGCCATAAATAGCTTGATCTGGATCTCCTACACAAAAAATATTTGCTTCTTTTTCAGTTAATTTCTTAATTATTTCAAACTGTATTTCATCAATATCTTGAAATTCATCAAATAATACTGCCTTAAATTGCTGATTTCATATCTCTCTTATTTGTTCGTTATTTAATAATTCATTAGCTTTCAAAAGAATATCATCAAAATCTAATTGATTATGTTTCTGTAATTTCTTTTCATAGCTGTTGTAAACAGCTTTCATTTCTTTATATGGAAATTTATCAAGCACTTTACTTTCTTTAAATCTAGTTATTTCTTTTCCAATATTAACTAAGTCTGCTTCTGTAAAGTCTTTAGTTCTTATTTTTCATTTAATTTTCCTAATAATATCAGTAGCAAACTTAATATTAGTAATTGATAACTTTAGTTCTTCAGTAATTATTTCTCTTATGTAATATTCAGTTCTCTTAGGAAAACAAATAGCAAAACTAAAGCCACTAGACTCTAATAAAGTTTTGGCAAATTTATGAAAAGTAGAGATGTAAGTATTCTTTAGATCTAAATTATTAATAGTTTGCTCTATTCTTTTTCTCATTTCTTGAGCAGCTTTCTTAGTGAAAGCAATAGCAAGAATATTATTTGGACTTATTCCATATTCTTTAACTAAATATTCATATCTCTTTACTAATATTGTTGTTTTGCCTGTACCTGCTCCAGCAACAACTAATATTGGTTTAAGAGGTGCAGTTATAGCTTCTTTTTGTTGTTTATTTAATTCTTCTGTATTCATATTTCATTAATGTTTGACAATAGTAAAAAAGGTAGAAATTAAAAGAAAGAGATATGCGAGTAAGATTTAAGAAGCCTTTAATTGTGCTGGGTAGTGCTGGGGCAGTTGGAGGAGCTGGTTATTATGCTTTTTCCAGATGATCTAGCGATGAACTTACTGTAGCACCTAAAGTTAGCAATGCTCCTAAATGATTTAATAAACTTAAAAATTCCAAAAAAGAATCACTTCCTGTAGATTTACAGGCGGCCCAAATTTGAACAAAATTGGGAGATACACCGGATCATCAAAGAGTAGCAAGCAACTGAATTGAATTGTTTTGCTCAGAGGAGCCAAAACCTAGCAATAATGAGTATTGTAATAAGGAAAATATAAATTAATTTATAGGTGTGCCATCTAATACTTTTAAGATCTCTTTAGCTATTGCATAAATTACTGGTACTGAGACAGAATTACCAAATTGTTTGTAAGCTTGATTGTCGCTTACAGGTATTAGATAATTATCAGGAAATCCTTGTAGTCTTGCGGCCTCTCTAGGCGTTATCTTTCTAGGATTTTTATTTTCCTGCTCTATTAGTATCTCACTACCATCTTTGTAATATCTTGCAGAAATGGTATTAGTATATCTACTGTTCTTGTTGAATAATGAAAAACCAAACCCTCTACCTTTTGCTATATGTTTGGCTTTTCTTCTTTGATGCCCTTCCCAAAGTAAATCAGAAATAGTATATTTACTATCTACATTCTGCTCTAATATATTGCCTACATAAGTACTTTCTAAAGTTGGAGTGGGCATTTTGAATTCTTCATAACTGCTAATCAATCCTTTATTAAAGCCAACAATATATATTCTTTCTCTATTTTGAGGCACTCCAAAGTCTCTAGCTCTAAGTATAGAATAAGTAACATAGTAGTTTAATTTTTCTAAATTATCCTTAATTATTTTGAATGTTTCGCCTTTATTATGCGTCTTTAAATTCTTTACATTTTCAAGAAGAAATGATTTTGGTTTCTTATCTTCAAGAATTCTTATTATTTCAAAAAATAATGCTCCCCTTTCATCATTAAAGCCTTTTTTCTTGCCTGCTTGACTGAATGCTTGACAAGGAAATCCAGCTACTAATATTTCGTGATCATCAATATCATTAGTATTTATTTCTCTAATATCTCCGGCCGTATCTTCACCAAAATTAGTTTTGTAAGTGATTTTTGCAAATTTATCAATTTCACTACTAAACACTACTTTAACTTGTCCAGTTAAGTGAAAGCCTAATCTTGTCCCACCAATACCAGCAAATAAATCAATCATTTTATATTTAGCTTTTTCATTATTAGGGAAAGGTATTGATTTCATAGTTTGAATTAATATTTTTTTAGTAGTATTGGAAAAGTTATTTTAAGAATGAACGAACAATCTTTAAAGGAATTTAAAAAATTTGTTAGAGAATGACAAAAACAGCGTTCTAAAGCGGCTTGAGAATTAATTTGTGAATTATTTATTGAGTTAGGTTTTAATAAACAAAATAAGAATTATTTTTTAGAGAATGCTAGTACTGTTATTGAAGAAATAAGATGAAAAAGTTTTAAAGAATTGAAAAATAGAGAGATATTTTCATTAGATCATGTATTTGAATATTTATTTAAAGAAGCTAAAATTAGTGATCCAAAAACTAAAGAAATAATTGTTAATTTCTTAAAGCAATTTCATGAACATCTTTATTCATTGAATTTATCCTTAACTCAAAGCAGAAGATCAAGAACCGGAAAGGAATTTGAAAGTATTATTGAATTAATTTTTTCTAGTAGCAATATTCCCGTAAATAATCAAAGTGTTATTAAAAATAAAGATTCAAAAAAATTAATAGATTTTATCTCTCCTAGCTCTGTAGAGTATCAAATAGACAAAGATAAAGTGATCTTTATTAGTGTAAAGACCACTTTGAGAGAAAGATGGCAAGAAGTAATAGATGAAATAAATAGAGCAGAAATAACAAAGATTTTCTTAATAACTTTAGATGAAAAATTAACTAAGAATTTATTACATACTTGTAAACAATTAAATATACAGTTAGTAACGCTTAAATCTGTTAAAGAGAAATATTATTTTAATAGCAATGAAATAATATCTATTGAAGAGCTATTAAATATTTGCAAAAACAACTTGGTTTATTGGATTAATTATGACTATTCTGAAAAAGAAAGACAAGAAATTAGAGAAATATTGAATAAACAATTAAAAAAATATTCACAGTTACAAGAAATAAAGGAATACTACTTAAGAAAAATTAAAGAAGTATCTGAATCTAATCAGTAGAGGGTTGAAAAATATCATATTTAGCCTTTGTACAGAAGAAAGAAAAAGCGCTACGACTTTTTTCTTTCTTATTTCATCAACCCTCTATTAATTCTATGTCTTTTGCATCGCCTTTTAGCCCTTGCAAGCAACCTATTTCTGCATGAAATTTATTTTCATTATTTTTCAATATGATTAAGTAATTGGTATTTCATTTATCAACATTTGCATCTGTAATTAACTATCTCCATCTGGCTTTTGTTTGATCTAATTACATATCATTTTTGGGTATTTTCTGAATCTTTACTATATTTTGAATTCATTATCGTTGTAATTTCTTTCCTCCTTCTTGTCTATTACTTCAATTACCCCAATAGCTTTCTTAATATTCTCTTCATATGATTCAAATTCTTCTTGTCATTGAGTAGCTAAATCACTCGAAAGAAAAGAAGAAATTAAATTAAGTCCTTTAGCAAATAAATCTTGACTTACAGTAGTGGATTTTTGAGACTTAAATAATTTACAGCACATACTGTACTTACACTAGATGCAATCTTTATTAAAGAAACTACTTCTTATTTAGTACTCTAATTTTTAAATTTAAATAAATATTTATTAATTTGCTTTGTCCATCGCTACATAGTAATAGTGAATATAGTTCATTAATTCAATATCGTCAGAAAGAGCTTCTCCTTGTTGTCTTAAATTAAGTCCAGGCAACTTATCTCTATAGAATATTTTTCCTACTCCTCTTTTGTAAATAATAGCTGTAGGAGTACCGCCAGCATTATCTCCAAATCTTTCTCTAGCTGCTTTAAATACCTTCCTAAACTCTATAGCAGACTTATCATTTCTCTTGTATTCTCCTTTAATTCTTCCTTTATTTAAATCAGTAGTATCTCATGTACTTCAAGGCAATACTCATAAATCATCATTAGTTGTATACTTAGTTACTTCTGGCACATCTTCATACATTAAGAATTTAATATTCTTACTCTTTAAAGCTTCATTAGTGCGAGTATATTTGTAGGCCTTCATAAAGGCCCCATCACTCATTTTGTCCCTCTTTAAATAAAGATTACCTCTCGATAATTCTTCATTACCAAATAAGAAACCAGTACAGTGAGGACACGCTTCAGAACCATAATAGATTACATAATCACCGTTATTGTACCTAGTAGTACCATTAATTAATTCTTTGTAGGAATAATTAACTTTCTCAATCTCTTCAAATTTTTTTCCATCCATACAAGTATCTGCATTATTTGCATTACAGCCTGATACACTATTTGGTTCAGGTACTACTCTTAACAAATAAGCACTTTCATCTGGTCTAAGATTAGTAATAGCCATAACACCAACTATTCCTGTTCCTCCAGCCCCCATTAAAATATTCTTTAGTAAATTAGGATTATCCAGTATTGACATATATTTGTGCTAATATTAATAGATAATTATGAATAAGTTGGAAGTAATTCTTGAGATTTCTAAAGGTTCAAGACTTAAATACGAAATAAACAAAGAAACAGGAAAATTATCCTTAGATAGGGTGTTACATGGTTCTAATGTATACCCACAAAATTATGGTTATATAGAGAAAACATTAGATCACGATGGAGATCCATTAGATGCATTAGTTATTTCTTCTGAATCTCTTATTCCTAATACGGTAGTTCCAACAAGAATATTAGGAGCTATGAAAATGATAGATGCAGGAGATAGAGATACTAAGTTATTAGGAGTAGTTGATGTAGATCCTAGATATAGTGAATTTCAAGATTTAAATGATATTCCTAAAGCTATTCTTGCAGAAATCAAAGATTTCTTTACTAATTACAAAAAGCTGGAAAATAAAGCAGTTGAAGTACAAGAATTTATAGATAAAGAGGGAGCTTTAAAGGTATTAGCGGAATGTAGAGATCTTTATAAAAAAAGTATCTATTAAAACTGGCACACCTGATAGGATTCGAACCTACAGCCTTTTGATCCGAAGTCAAATGCTCTATCCGTTGAGCTACAGGTGCATATAACTTAAAATAATATTAATATATGGAAAAGCAACTGATTTATCCAGATGTTAACTCTTGGCTATCAGAAGCTTTAGTAGATTTTTTTAAATCTTTTAGAAATGAAGAGAATTTAACTCTTTGAGATGCACTCAAAGAATATGTTGGCTATCATAATGGTGAATGTGCCTTTTTAGGTAAAGAATACGAAGGAGAATTAGAACTATATCCACAAGTTGTGTATTATCCAGATACTAAAGTAGCTGTTCTAGATAGATTATTCTTTGTCTCTCCAGAACCTGAAACTATTATTAAGCATGATTACTTATCACCTAAAAAAGAAAAAATAATAAGTAGGAGTAATATTCTTAGTTTCTTTTTTTCTAGTAAGACACAAGTAAAGCCAATAGAGGAATATCCTATGTTGGAATTTATGGTATTACATAATAGTATTGAGCCTGCTTCAGCTAAAGAAAGACTATTAAAAACTTCTTATGAAAGACATCATCAAAAAAAGCTATTTGTACTTAAGAATGAAGCAGAAGGAATTAGATACAAAAGCATAAATATTACTAAGATTGAATTTGATTTAACTTTTTTAGAATATTGCTCATTTCTTAATGCAGTAAGGTATGCTTCCTTTAAGCAATTACTACCACCTAATTTAAAGTTAAAAATAGCTGTAAAAATGGACTTTGATATACCTGACTTACCAAAACACTTAATTAAACATCAAATGCTAGATATTTCAATACTTAAAGAATAATGGTTAAAGCAAGACAAGCACTAATTAAAGAAGAAATAGTTGAAGCTTTACAAGAAAAAGAAGCTGTATTACTAATGCTTAGCACTACTATGTGTCCTCCTTGTAAACATTTAACACCTATATTTTTTGAAATAGCAGAAGGTTATCCAAATATTACTTTCATTAAAGCTAATTTAGATGAAGTACCTGAAATTAATCAAATAGTAAGTACTGGTAGTGTTCCTACACTTGTATTCTACAAAAAAGGTATTGAAGTATATAGAACATTAGGCTTTATGGAAGGATCAAAATTAAGAGCTTTAATTGAAAGGCATTTGCAGTAATGTTTTTGGCATTGCTGCAAGACAATGCTATTAATGATAAACATGTCACCTCTGTTTATGCATTAATAGTAAGTACTTTTTTTGCTGTATTACTAGGAAAGAAACTCTACTATAGATTTACTACTAATCAAGAATACATAATACTACCTAGATTACAAACTAATGGTATTTCAAGTGTCTCAATGATTACTGCAATGAATATTGCATTAATTATTACTATTTCAATGTTATCCAATCAAATGATGGGATGACTATTCAAGATTTATCCAGGAGCCCGTTTCTTAGTTGAGAATATTCTTATCAAAATAGGAGGCATTCTATTTGGCCCCATAATAGGAGCTTTCATAGGATTTAGTACTGACTTATTAACAGTTATTCTTACTTCTTCTGTATTGAATTATGGTTATTTTGTCTCTGCCATTATGAATGGTTTCTTAGGTGGTCTTATTAATTTACTTATTCGTATGAAAGATCCTAAGAAATATCAACCAGCTGGTTTAGCAGCTGCTATGGCTATAGGAAGTCTTATTTACTTAGGTATCTTACTATTTTCAAATCATGGAGGCGATTCTCTATATAGAGTGCAATTTCTCTCCCTCTCCTTCTCTTTACCTTGATCTCTAATCTTTATTTTTGTAACATTTATGCTCTCAATAGCTCTAACATATTTATGAATTTCTGTATTAGCTGTTAATCGTGTTAATGAAGAAGAATTTAAAGATGTAGCATGAGTACATAAATATGCTAAGTTATATGAATTCTTTCTTATTTTTGTAGTTAACTGTGCTATTTATTTAATAGTAGATATTATTGCTTTACCACTCTTTGATATTAAGCTTTCTGCTCTTCCTTATGAACAATTCTTAGTAGCAAGAATTGTTACTTCAATTCCTTCAGTAATACTCTTCACTAATATTATTTGGTATATATACCAATTACATAACGATATTAGAGGTAATTTAGCTACTCAAAAGAATCCAACTTGAGGACTTATGCCTATAAAGAAAAAAGAGAAGAGAGTATTACCAGTATTACTCTAATATGTCTTGTGCTGAATTAATCTTCTTATTACTTTCACATAAGAAATCATTACTTAAATTTGTATTAGGTAGCTCTATTACTTATGGTGCTTATCTCGGAGCCATAAAGCCCTCTCTTTCTAATTCCATAAGAAAAGTAGAAGGGGCTAATATACAACAAGGTAAATATAGAGATTCTATAAAGCTCACTAAAGCTCACTAAAGCTCCTATACCTCAAGTGCATAATGCACTTGAATTAAATACATTAAAGAATTTAGATCAAAATAAATATAGATTTCATCCTTCTTTAACTAAGTACTTAAATAAGAAAGATATCTTTGAAAAACAGAAATTTAGTTTATGAAAAGCTAATAATGGAAAGATTAAAGCAGCTATTTCTAGTGAAGCATATTGTTTATCTTGTGCAACTCTTTCAGATAGAGAATTAATTTATGGAGATACTTATTTTTCTGAAAAAGTAAGAGAACTTAAAGAAGAGGAATTAGTACAAGATATTTTGTGGTCTTTATGAGAAGAATCAAAATACAATGATACTTTAATACATACTGAGAGCATTAAAGTAGATTTACAGTTAAATAAAGATAACAAAATAACAGAAGTTAAACAATTCTCTATTTCATTCAAAGTATCTAATTTAAGCGGAAGAAAAGCACAAGTATTTAGATCTATTGATTTAGACCCACATACTCAAACAGAAGTAAATATATTACTAAATAATGCAGAATTAAAAGTAGCACCTGTTGCCGCAGGTATACATGGTCTTAAATATAGTTCTTGAAATTTATTTCCCAAAAATGACCAATGAAAAGTAGTAAAGAATATTCAACAACCTAATAAACAAACAATTACCTCTACTCATTTTTCTTTGCAATTAATTTATGGTTCCAGTAGATTCATTCCACACTCTATCTCTCGTGATGAGAAGTTGTATTCTATGTGAATGAAAACAGCTTTCAATACTATTGACTATGGCTATATTAAAGATAAATTAACACCTTATTTAACTCGAATAACAGAACAACAAGTTAAAGAAGATATAGAGAGTTGATATGGAGGATATGTTGCTTATTTAATAAGAACAAGAATAGAGGATATTCAGAATCTTATTGATTTAATGCAAAAGAAAACTATAGAGAATGATAAAGGAATTAAAGAATCCATATTTGAACAAGTATTAAATAATTATCAATTCAGAAATAATCTATATCATCACTTTAGACTTAATGATACTTACAAACAAGTACTTAATAAGTTATTAACTAATGATAAGAATTCAACAGGTGGAATAAGAATAACAATTGAAGAAGTAATAGGTTTATTAAAGAGTTGAATTTATCAATTAAAGCAAATTCAAGATTCAATTAGAGTTGAAATTAAGTGAATCGAAACACCTAGAAGAGTTTATTCCCAAGCAGGACAAAGTGGAGATTTTCCTAATTTTGCCTTTAGTTTTGAACAGAAAATTATTTGAACTAAAGAAATGAAAATACCTTTGAAAGGTGTATGGAATATTAGTGAAAATAAATATGAAGAGTTAAAACAACAACAAACAGAAAGTGGTAAGTACAAATTTGATCTTACAAATAAATTAATAAATCTTAAAGAGGTATTAACTCCTTTAACTGGCTTAATATCTGGAATTAATGGAGGTAAGTTTGGGGATATTGATATTATGAATAGCTTAATTCCTGATGTTGGTAAATTTATTGGATTAGAGTCACTAAAGATTAATAAAGACGAAGCAATTACTTACACTTATAAAACTAATGGAACACCTTTAACTTTAGCACTAGATGAAACATCAGATTTACAGGGTAAATTATTTCCAAGAATGAGTATAGGATGAAAAGCTTTAGATGTTAGTGCAGGTTTAGATTTATCTAAATTTACACAACTTTTCTATTCAATCTATGAGAAATTTGATTTAGGTTCAGAAAAAGATAATCCTTTAAGCTACAACGATTTATTTCAACTTGAAGCAAAATTAAATCAAAGCCCTATTACTTTCATTGCTCATGCTATTAACTCTATATTTGATGAGAATTACAAAAAAAGTCACAGAAAAGATACTGATATTAATACACGCCCTTGACCAGTTTTCTTTAATTCTTTATTAGGAAATGCTCTAGTATTTGAGCATTCCCAAATGGTAACAGGATATAGTAAATTATTCTTTGATTACCCTAAATGATGAGGTACTGAGAACAAGACTGAGAATAAAGCTAGCAAGAATTGTAAAGCGTCAACATCATCAGAATATTGAGGTACTAATTTCTCATTTGATAATAGAGAAGCAATAGCAAAGCCAAAAAATGATGAAATTGAAAATATTGCAAGAAGTCTAATTTTCAATCATTCTATGTACCTACCCGATGCTCCAATAGTATTAGAGGGCTCTATTCAAAAGGGACAATATGATCAATTCTTAAATGGAGCAGGTAAGACATCACAAGGAATAGTAAATGGAACTAAAGATATTATTCAAGCAATTAAACAAGAATATGACACTAGCTCTAATTTATTTGAAGGAAGAAAAGTAATTGATTGAAATAAAGCTAAAGTTTCATTTGCACAATTAAATTTAAAGAAAGCTATTGAATCAGTACTTTCACAAAAGAATACTTGAAGCGATTTATTAACTGGTACTTTATTAAGTTCAGTAGGTATTTATTTCCACAAAATTCTAGGAGAAGCATTAATTAGAGATGGATTTTGAATCAATATTAATATGATGCATGAATATGGTATGTTTACTAAAAAAGATATGCAAATAACAAAAAGAATGGATTATTTTCCAAATAGTGAACTTTGATTAAAGGTAAATCCAGAATTAGATCCTGCTAAGTTACAATTGGGTTGACTCGTTGACAAGTTCGTTAAGAAGTAAATTACTTTAGCTTTAAGTATTTCTTAAATAAATCTGGTCTTTTCTCTTCTGTAATCTTCTTTCTCATCTCTAATCTATATTTTTCAATAGCTTTATGATCTCCTGACAAATATATATCAGGAACTAAATCACCTTCAAAATTCTGTGGTCTTGTATATACAGGATAATCTAATAAGTAATCATTAAAGGATTCTGATATTAAGCTATCTTTATTAATTACATTAGGTATTAGTCTTATTATAGAATCTAATAAGACTAATGAAGCTAATTCTCCAGAACTAAGCACATAATCTCCTATAGATATCTCTTCTTTAATATATTTATTGATTCTTGCATCTATTCCTTCATAATGCCCACATATTAGCACTATATGTTTAGCTATTGTAGTTATAGCTTTTGCTCTTTCTTGATTTAATCTTATTCCTGCAGGAGTCATAAGAATAATATGTTCATTTAATAAGTTATTTTCTCTTAAAGCTCTAACTATAGGTTCAACTTTAAGTACCATACCTCCCCCGCCATAAGCATAGTCATCTATTTGTTCTTGAGGATGAGATCTAATATTTATTACTTTAATTTCTATTAAGCCTTTAAGTTGTGCTTGTTTAGGTATAGATTTAGAGATATATGATTCTATTATTTCTGGAAAGATAGTTAAGACTGTAATTCTCTCTAGCAACTATTTCTTAAGTCTTCTTAGTTTTTCCGCTAATCCTTTAGGCTTTCTTAAATAATATAAATTAGCTCTTCTTGCATGAGCTAACCTATCTATAGTTATTTCTTCAATTAAAGGAGAATGTAAGAAGAATCTTTTTTCTACTCAGAAATCATCAAATTTTCTTCTAATTAATAAATTATGAGTAAGTCTTCCTCTATGTTTATTACTAATTACTATTCCTTGAAATTTTTGTATTCTTGATTTCTTTCCCTCTACTACTCTTTCTGAAATAGTTACAGTATAGCCAGGCGCAATATTAGGAATATTAACCTTGCACTGTCAAGACTCTACTAATTCAGTTAAAGCTACTTTATTAATTGCCATAAGATTTAAATAATCTCTCTACTACTTCTGTGGGCTGTGCTCCATTACTTATATATTTACTGTATATTTCTTTATCAATTCTTACATCTTTCTTAATAGGATTGTAAGTACCAACTAACTCTATGTAAGCACCATCTCTTCGTTTTCTAGAATCCATAACTACTATTCTGTAAATGGGAAGAGCTTTTCTTCCCATTTTTAATAACCTTATCTTAAGCATTTAATTATTAATCATATTCTATATCAATTGCTCCTAGTGAAAACTTAATATAGTAAAGATATCTTTCTATTAATAATTTAAATGGTAATGAAAATACCCATGTTAATGGCAGTAATAAGTCTAACACAATAATGATGCTTAAGAATTTAGATACTCTACCTACATATTTAACTAATTCTTTATTCTTGTGATGCTTTATTAAAGAATAACCTTTTCAATAAATTCTCTTTAAAGGTAAAGATTTAGCTACTCCAATAAAGGCAAATATATAGATAAATACAAGAGCAACAGCCATAAAAATAACTAGACCTTGTGGTCAGTTGGTTAATACAGGAACCATTAAGAATGAAAAGATTACTACTGCAAATTGTCAACGAGTTCAGAATCTTACTAATGAATAACTTCTTTCAAAAAGCTTATTGAACATTAATCATCACTTTCTTTAAGTTGTTGGAATGTTTCTTTCATTTTTTGTTCTTCCTCTTCTGTATCTTTTTGAGGACCTAATGTTTCTATTTTTTTCTTAGTCTTACCTGTTAAAGTCTCAGCAACAGTAGCTGCAGTAATTTTAGGTTTTTCATATAGCCCTTCTGTTAATAAGAATTCATAGAATGGATCTTCAGTAATATCATCATCCTCTAATTCAAATTCTCCTGTAGCTACCATTCTTCTTAGTTGCTTAACTCTTTTTTTAAATTTCCTATAATAAATTCAGAATATGAATTTCATGGGGAACATAACAGGCCATAAGAAGATATCTAATCAAATGAAAACATTAAGTAAGAAATTTAGAGTAGTGTAATTAGGTTCAAGCATGGGAATATCTTTAACCTGTGCATAGTCTTGAAAGGTACGTCTTAATAGAGCACTACGAGTGTGAGTTTTTCAATAAGTTACTAAATAAATAATAAAACAAGGGATAAAACAACCAGCAGCTACAGAAGGATTTGAATTGGCACCAAGCGCACATCCTATAAATGAAGCGTATAAGAAGAAAATTGACATTCATCAGAATCTTATTGACCTCTTCATTCTTAAAATGAAGGGTAGTAGGGAGTCTACAGCCCTAATAGAAGAATGAGAAGCCACAAGACTCTAAGTAATATTAGAAAAAGTCACCAAATTTTAATGTTCGCATTTGCTTCGCATTAATTATTCATAAGTTTTATTTTTTGATGATATCTTCAGAAATATATTTTTGGTACAAGAGTTAATGGTATTGTTAATGGCAATAAATCTAATATAGTTATTACTATTAATAAATTTCTATTTATTACTAATAACCTTCTTAATTCTAAATCTTCTTGCATTAATACTTTATTAATTAAATCTTTAACTAAATTAAAGCCTTTAATTATCACTATTACTACAGATGCAAAGTATGCCCCTAATAATATGGGCATACATTTGTAAGTAGACTCTGGATCTCATTTAAGAAAGAAAAGAAATAAAAATCAAGCAACACCTATAGGTATTCAAATCTTAATATATGTATCAGTTTTTTCTGTAAAAGAAGGAGACATATTAATCTTCTATTTTATTTATGTCTCCTACTCTTGCTAAAGCATTAGCAGGAATATGTGGTGTTGGAGCACTTGGAGGTGCTGGCGCAACTGCTAATTACTTTTTTTCTGGCAAGAGCATAAGAGCATATATAGAGAAAACAAAAACATCCAAAAATAAAGTATTTCTTACTTCAACTGGTTTAGATTTAGCAGATATTAAGAAAAAGTATACAGAAAATAAAAAGAAAGTTAAGCCTAAGGATTCTGCAAGCAAAGAGATTACTGCTGAACAATTAGAGCAATGATGTAAGGATAATGCTGATTCTAAATTTAGTAGTGTTGAAGACCAACTTTACAAAGACATACTTTCTTGATGTTTTGTAAATCCTAAGACTATTGCGCAAGAGCTTGAATCAAAAGAAAGAGAATTAATAGCTGGCGAAAGTGGAAATGAAGATGCGTGAAAGAGAGCATGAGATACTTACAACTCTAGTAAGGAAAGCAAAGGAAGTATTAATGATTCAACTGCTACTGATTTGAATGGAACTGCAAGGGATAAGGGAGGACCAGCGTTGCAAAAATGATGTGCGGCAAGAAATAAAGAAACTAAGAAATTGTATGAAGAAGATATTGAAGCAATTTATGGATTATTCGAAACTTGGTGTACTAAGGCTAAAGGAAAATAATTCATGAAAGGGACTGCTTGAGTTGCATTGGGTGTTGGAGGCGCAGGCTCTATTGCTGGTACAGGTTTAGCAATTAATCATGTTTATGGAGGCACTAGTATTAAGGAGTATATTGAGACTAATAAGGAATCAAAAAACAAAATATTTCTTACTTCAAAAACACCTGCTTTAAGTGAAATACAAGGAAAATACAAAACATCAAAGAGAACTAAACCTCAGAAAAATGGTAAGGATGTTCCAGAAACAGAATTAGGACAATGATGTGAAGATGCAGTTAAAGGTAAATTTTCAGATGAAAATAGTGATATTTACAAACAGATCATTTCTTGATGTTACATAAACACAAATAGTCTTAAAGATGAACTGACTAAGAATGGAAAAGTGATATTGTCTGGAGAGGCAGAAGGGCATAATGATTGGAAGGTAGCTTGAGGTAAATACAATAGCAGAACAGATAAGGAAAGTTTCAAAATTAATGAAGCAAGCTATGAAGCTTTAAATCAAAGCGATGAAGTAGCTGGCGGCAAGGCATTGCACAAGTGATGCAACGCAAAAAAAGATGAAACTAAGAAACTTTATGAAGATGGCATGGAGGATGTGTTCGCCTTGTTTGTTAAGTGGTGCGCTAAATAGCGTTAGAGGCAATGAGTGTAGTAGTCAAATCTTTAATAGCTGTTGGCGGTTTAGGGACTTTAACTGGTGCTGGTTTTGCTATTAATCATTTCTATGGTGGAGAATCAATTGAGAGCTTCTTAAAAAAATCAAATGGTAGTAAAGAATTTCTTGCTAAAGGAACTAAAGATTTAAATGCCATTCTTACTACATATGAAAGTTCTACTAGATTTAAACCAAAAGACAGTACCGGTAAACCGGTAGATAAAGACAATTTAGTCAATTGGTGCAAAGAGGCTGTTAAAGGAAAGTATTATGGTAAAGATGATGCAAATTTCAAGGGAGTTAATTCATGATGCTTCATAAATACTAATTCTTTTGCAGATCAACTAAAGAACCGCGGGAATAAGAAAGTATCTGCGCAGGATTCAAAACATAAAGATTGAACTGATGCCTGAGGCAAATACAAATTAGGAAGAAATGATGTAAATTTGAAAATTACATATTCAGAAAAACAAGGAGATTTAAATGGTAATGATGAAGCAAAGGGGGCAGCAGCTCTAAAGGCATGGTGTGATTCTAAGGTTAATACTAAGTTTTATGTGGATGATGCTGATAAGGAATTTAATAAATTTGACCATTGATGTCCTAAAGTGGACGCTTAATAATAATGGCTATTTCAAAATTAACTTTAATTGGTGGTAGTGCAGGATTAGTTTCAGCAACAGCAGGAGGCGTTGCTATTTACTTAAATTCAGGAGAATCAATTAGAGACTACATCGCAAACAAGAATGATAGCAATACTAAATTTATTTCTTTAGTTAAAGATGCTCAAAAAGCACTTGAGTCTAGATATGAAAAAGGAAAAGACCATAAACCAAAGAATGGTAATGTTGAGGTCAAAAAAGATCAAATAGTTGCATGATGTGAAAAGTCTGCAAGCACTAAATTTTCTAGCGAAACAGATCCTACTTATTTATCTTTGAAGACTTGATGTTTTGTAGATATTACTTCTTTATCAGAAAAGGCCAATAAGAATAAAGTCGAAAATAGAGTGTATGTTTCTGATAAGGATGGTAATGATGAAGCTTGAAAAAATGCTTGAAGTACTTACAATGGTGGCAAGTCTGCTAACACTTTAAGAATAACTGATTCTGATTTAACAAATTTGAACACAGATAATAAGGAAAAGGGTGCTTTAGATTTGCACAAATGATGTAGCAGAACTGGAGATAGCAAGATGTATCAAGAAGATTCAGAGACTACTTACCAAAAATACTTGAAGTGATGTTTCAAAGATAGTGCTGGATAAGTAATGCGTACAACAACTTTAATTGGTTTAGGTCTTGGAGGCACTACTGCTTTAGCAGGTACAGGTGTTGCCATTAATCATTTCTATGGAGGAGAAAGCATAAGAGCATATATAGATAGGACAAAAACATCCAAAAATAAAGTATTTCTTGTAGCTGGTAGATCTGATTTAAATGAGATAAAGATTAAGTATCACGAATCAAAGGATAGTAATAGAGTTAAACCAAAAGACGATAAAGGAAGTTCTGTAGATAAAGAAAAGTTAGTTCAATGATGTGCTGATAATGCCAACACTAAGTTTAGTAGTGTTGAAGATGAAACCTATAAAGCAATACTTTCTTGGTGTTTCTTAAACTCCAAAACTATTTCAGAAGAAATGGCTTCTGAATCTAGACAAATATATTCAAATCAGGGCGCTGCCGAAGAAGAATGAAAAATCGCCTGAAACAACTACAATACTAAGAAAAATATACTTAAATTATCTATTACTGGAGACGATTTAACAGATTTAAATGGTACTAATGATGTTGCAGGAGGTAAAGCATTACATAAATGGTGTGATGAAAAGAATAAGGATAAGAAGAAACTTTATGAAGATGGAGTTGAAGCAACATATGCACTGTTTAGACAGTGATGTACTAAATAATGAGAACACTTGGATTAACCACATTAGGTATTGGTGGTTTGGGAACTATCGCTGGTACAGGCGCAATTCTTAATCATTATTATGGTGGTGATTCAATTAAGCAACATATAGAGAAGACAACTAAGACTCCACATAAGATATTCCTTACTTCAAATACTCCAAATTTGAGTGATATTAAGGCTAAGTACAAAGCTTCAAAAAGAACTAAACCGCAAGCAAACGGAAAAGCAGTTGAAGATACAGAAATAGCAAAATGATGTGAGAATGCAGTTAATCAAAAATTTTGAGATGAAAAAAGCTCAAATCTTGCAGCTATTCTTTCTTGATGCTACATCAATACCAATGATTTTGGGACTGATCTAGGTAGAGTCAAAAAAACATTACTTTCTTCAAATGGTGCCGATCACCAAGATTGAAAAACTGCATGAGGTAAATACAAAATCGGCAGAGATGAGGAGGGCCTCAAGATTGAAGAATCTAGTTACGATGATTTAAATAAAGATGATGAAACAAAAGGAGGACAAGCATTACATAAGTGATGTAATGCCAAAAAAACTGCTAACCAAAAACTCTATGAAGATGGCGTTGAAAAAGACTTCTCTTTATTTGTTAAGTGATGTTCGAAAGATAGTTAGGGCAAATGAGTGTAGCAATAAAGTCATTAGTGGCTGTTGGTAGTTTAGGTACTTTAACAGGAGCAGGATTTGCTATTAAGCATTTTGTTAGTGGCGAATCAATCAAAGAGCATTTACTTAATTCTAAAGAGTACAAAAATAGAGTTTTTTTAAATTCGGGTTTACAGGGATTAAAGGACATTCTTGATACTTATCATTCTTCAAAAAGAACTAAACCTAATGATGAGAAAGGAGTGCCTTTAGCCAAGGAGAAATTAGTTGATTGATGTAATGGGGCTATCGGAGGTAAATATAGTGGAAAAAATAATGATTTTGATGCTATCGTTTCATGATGTTACATTAATGTGAACACTTTTGAAAAAGAATTGGGAGACTCTACAAAGAAAAGAATAACAGAAGCACAATCTACCAATAAAGATTGAGTAGATGCTTGAAAGAAATATTCAAAAGATAAAGAAACTTCTAACTTAAAGATAACGGGACATGAAAGGGATTCTGCGCTCAATGGAAATAAAGATACAGATGGTCAGGCAGCTTTGAAGGCTTGATGTGATGAAAAAGCTATTTTGAAAATGTATATCGATACAGCTAAAGAAGATTTTGCTCGCTTCGAGCATTGATGTACCAAGTAACAATGGCTATTTCAAAATTAACTTTAATTGGTGGTAGTGCAGGATTAGTTTCAGCAACAGCTGGAGGTGTTGCTATTTACTTAAATTCAGGAGAATCAATTAGAGATCATATTGCAAATAAGAGTGATGGTAATATTAAATTTATCTCTTTAGTTCCAGAAGCTCATGTTTCTTTGAAAAAGCGTTATGAGGTTGTTGGAGCAAGCCACAAGCCAATTGAAAATGGGAAAGAAGTTACTAGTGACAAAATAATTGAATGATGTGAAAGAGCCGCAAATACTAGATTTTTTAAGGATACGGATCCAATTTATTCGTCAATAGGTGCTTGGTGTTTTGTAAATGTTAATACTTTATTTCAACAAGCTGGAAAAAGTAGTGATCAGAATATTGATGGTAGTGATGGAAATTCAGATGGCTGAAAAAATGCATGAGAAACTTACAATACCCAAAAAACAACAAAAAAATTAGAGATAACAGGCGATGATATTGGAGATTTAAATACTGCAAGAGACAAAAATGCCGGCGGGCCTGCTTTGTACAAATGATGTCAATCTAGTGGTAATAAAAAAATGTATGAATTAGGCTCTGAAGAAAGTTTAAAGAGATACGAAAGATGGTGCTTTAAATCATAGATATGAAAACCCCTACTTTAATTAGTTTAGGACTAGGAGGTGCTACAGCTTTAGCGGGTACAGGTATCACTCTTAATCATTTCTACGGGGGAGAAAGTATTAGAGAACATATAGAGAGAACAAAGAAATCAAAAAATAAGTTATTTTTTACTAAAGATAGCAAGAACTTTGAAGATATTAAGAATAAGTACCATTCATCTACTGATAGCAAAAGGCCAAAACCTAAAGATAAATCAGGCAAGATAGTTACTAAAGATAATTTAGAGCAATGATGTGCTGATAATTCTGGCACTAAATTTAATAGTGATAAAGATGAACTTTATCAAAGCATCTTGTCTTGATGTTACATAAATTCCAATTCTTTTGAAGAGGAAATGGTAGTTGACGAAAAACAAATATATTCATCACAAGGCAATACAGGTACTGATTGACAAACTGCATGAGAGACTTACAAAAACAATAAAGTAGCTACAGGAATGACAATTACAGGCGATAATTTAACTAATTTAAATGGAGAAAATAAAACAGAAGGAGGAAAAGCATTGGAAGCTTGGTGTAGTACTAATAAAGCCAAAAAGCTTTATGAGGACAATGCAGAAGCCACCTATGAATTATTCAAAAAATGATGTACTAAACCTAAATAAGAATAATGAGTATAGGAACAAAAATATTAATAGGAGCTGGTAGTGTAGGTTCCGTTGCTGGTGCAGGAGCTACTATTAATTATTTTTACGGTGGAGATAGTATTAAGGTTCATATACAAAAGAAAAACAAAACATCTAATAAGATTTTTTTGACTTCTGACAATAAAGATCTAGCGGAAATAGAGAAAAAATATACTGCATCTAGTGAAAGTACGAAAAGACCCAAACCGAAAAAGAAAGGTAAAGTAATTGAAGCAAAAGATTTAGGTAAGTGGTGTGAAAAAGCAGTTGAAAATAAATTTAGCGGAGAAGATAATTATACATACAAAGAAATTATGTCTTGATGTTACATTAATATTAATTCTTTTGAAAAAGAATTAAAGAATGATAATAAGAAAATAGCTACAGAGACAGCTGATAACAAAGTGTGAACAGATGCATGAACTGGTTATTCAAGAGAAAAAACAAAACCCGTATTAAAGATAACTGGTTCTACAAATGACTCAGAATTAAACGGTAATGATCAAACTGCTGGTGCGAAAATTTTACATACTTGATGTAATTCAAAAAAAGCTATTAAGTTATATGAAGATAATGCAGAAGAAACTTATGCTCTTTTTGTAAAATGATGTCCTACAACTAAAGCAGAATAGATTTTGAGTTCTTTAAAGATTGCCTTGATTGGTGCCGGTGGGATAGGGTTAGCTTCTGCAACTGGTGGCGCTATTGCTTATTTAAATAGTGGTGAAACAATAGTTGAATACATAACCAAGAAGGATACCACAAAGAAGAAACAATTTATTACTTTAGTAGCTGATGCTCATACTGCATTAAAGAATAAATATTCTTCAGGTAACCAAAATAAACCAAAGAAAGGCAATAAAGAAGTTGGAAAAGAGGAAATAATTAATTGGTGTAAAGAAATGGAAAATACTAAGTTCTCTAAAGAAACAGATAAAGATTATTCATTAATAAATACTTGATGTTTTGTAAACACAAGCACTTTATTAGAGGAAGCAAAAAGAAATAATAAGACAGATATTAATGGAGCAAGCGGAGATACTGAGGAATGAAAAAAGGCCTGAGATTCATATAACACTAATAAAGGAACAAGCAATTTGACTATATCTGAAAGTGCCCCAGATGGTTTAAATAATGGAGATAGAAATAAAGGAGGCCCTGCTCTTTACAACTGATGTAAAGCTCAAGAAAGTCATAAAATGTATGAAGAAAACTTTGAAAGTATCTACAAAAAGTATGAAAAATGGTGTTTTGCTTCTTCTTAGCTTAGGTGCTTAGTAATAGACCTATTTTAAATTTAAGATTTCTTATTCCTACAGCATTATCAATTGCCGCATTAACTAATAGTATTATTTATTCTTCACATATTGAATACTTTCAATCACCACGTGGTGATTTCTTTGTTCCAGAGCACTTAAAGAAAGTAAATGCAGATGTAATTAATAATTCACAATACAATAAGTTTTGAACACAAAAACATTCAACATTTAATCATGGTTCAAAAACAGGATTTGATAAAGGTAAAGCTGAAAAAATACTTAAGAAAATAAATGATTACACCTTTAAATTGGCTATGCCATGTGATTCAGGAACGGGTTGAATATTAGACTATGCTTTACCTAAAGGAACTGAAAAATACCCAAAGAAATGATTTATTGCAACTAATGCACATGTAGCAAGTAGATTTAGATTTACTTCAAATCCATATCAACAAGAATTACCTATACCAGAAGCTAATACTAAAGCACTTAGAGATTACTATAGAGATAAAGAAATAATTCTTGATTTAAGAACTACTACAGTTTGTTCTCTTTCTCAAAGATATGGTTATTCTGAATTAGGTTTATGAAAAGATAGTCATACTAAAGATAATTTTGAAACAGTTAAAGATGCTAAGTTATTCTATGCTCCTATTAATTTCTTAGGTTCTAGATATTCGGCAAGGGGTTATGCTTGAAGAAGAGATAATTACTACAAAGATTTTGCAGTAATTGAAGTTGATTTTGAAAGTGAAGATCAAGCAAAGAGAATAACAGATGATTTCTATAACAAGTATCCTGTAGACCCTAAGGGCAATCAAGATAAAGAGGCTTTAAATTTCTTTGATAAAGAGTTAATGCAAAAAGACTCTTTAACAGATAAGCCTTATTACATTGCTGGTTATCCAGTTAATGGTAATCTTGATGTTTCTTTAAAGAATAATTTTGAAGACAAAAGCATTCATTCAACTGTAGCAGTTATGCCACATGAAGCAGTTGCTATTAAGAATGCACATGGAGAAAGTATTATAGGACATGTTGATGCTGGAAAAATAGACAAAAGATACAAAAATACAACCACTTATTGAAATGGTAAACACTATTACAGTTGAGGATACAACTATTTATTAAATAATGTAACTATGGGTGGAGGAGCTTCTGGTTCATTAGTAGTTGATGAAGATGGTAATGTATTAGGACTATACAGAATGCATGATTCTGCAAATAATTTTGGATTTGCAGAACCTTTAAGATCTGAAGGTATTTACGTAAATAACAAAATAGTAGTACCTAAATATGATTTAATTAATGGTTCCCCAGGACAAACCTCTTCATACAAGGACCAACTAAAGAGGTATTACCCTCAATTAGAGACATTCTTAACTAAAAAATGAGATAGTCAAGCCACAAAAAGCCAACGTTAGCGTCTATAAGGACAACTAATGGCTAACTATAAGTTATTTAGCACTATACTCCTTACTATTGGCTCCGTTGCAGGAGTCAGAGAATATCTCAAACCCAGAGATATTCAGTCTATGCTCAAATGAAATGGAATACGTTTAATTTCAAACGATGATGGATGAAAGAGTGCATTCTATGAAAAAGAATCCAAACTTAGAGAAATAAATGTCCATAGTGCTAACGGCCTATGAAAATGATGCTCAGAAAGATTTAAATACGGCTTAGGTGATTCATCAATATTAGATTCTGTTCAAGAATATTGCCAAGATAATCCAACTACAATAATGGGAAACATTATTAGATCAGGAGAAGAAAAGAGATTTATCAAAGATACAGATGCTACCGCTTTTCAAATAGCTTATGCAATCAGTGGAGATAGAGAACAATTAATGGAAGTTATGGGCATTAAAGTTCCAGAAGAACGAAAGAATCAATTTAACTATATGGGCGCAGAAGTCTCCAAATGATGTATAGCCCAAAAGAATGAAAAAGTTAAAGATGCGAAGCATCTAGGAAATGTAAAGAAGTATTGTTACAATAAAAATGTAAGAAAGGTTAGGGATTTAATAAAGAAAGAGGGACTAAAACAAATGATGACCACTGCTGAATATGCCGATAGATTTACTAAAGAATTAAATAATGCAACTGATTTAATAAAGTCCTTACAACATAGAGTTGAAACAATTAGAGCTACTATGGAGAAAGATATTAAAGATAGACAAACTAAGTTTGGTCATCCTGAAGAATGATTAACTAGACAAAATGATGAACTTGAAAAGCTAATACCGAAAAATTTAGATGAAGCAGCAATAAGAAAAAATAGTGGTCAATACTTAAAGTGATGATGTGAAGGGCAATTTGATGATGACCTTAATAGTAATATTGTATTCCCTAACTCCTATGCAAAGGTTAAAGCTCGTTGTACCGTTAAAAAGTAGGCTTTAATTGATGTTTAATAGTAAATCTTCTATCTTAATTAGTTCCTCTTTACTAGTTAGTGGTAGCTCTATATTAGTTTATGAATTAAAGAAACCTAGGAGTATTAAAGATGCTGCAGAATGAAGAGGTATTAAATTAGCAAAAGAGGAAGATGAGTTTGTTTGAGGTGCTTTACTTTTTCAGAAGAAGGATGCATTAAAGGAAAAGAAAATAGAGGATAAAGAAGCATTAAAGAAATATTGTATAGATCTTTACAAAAAAGGAATAGACGATAAGTTGGTTTCAGACGTTGAGAATTTTTGTTCTGATACTTTAAATACTAGGAAAGCTAGGATAATAGGGAAAGGATTTTTAGAAGATAAATTTCTAACAGCAGATGATGATTTTAAAGTAGCCTTTACTTTAAATAGATACACACCGGTGTTTATTTCTCTAATTAATAGTTTCAGTGGCAAGAAATACACTGACAAAACAGAAGCAAAAGACGCTTGAGAAGATTACAAAAATTATTGTGATACTAAATTAAATCAGAATGAAGATACTGAACTTCAATTAGTTCAAACAGTTTGTGAAAAGAAAGGCATAAAGACAGCGCAATCAAAAATTGAGGCAGAAGGAAGAATTTTTCTTAATAAAGATCAATTAAAGAATAAATTCCAAGAATTGAAAAGGTTGAATGAAATGCAAGGAGATACTTTATTAAATGATATTCAAGATAAAGAAAAACCAAATCATTGACAAGAATTAAAGGAAAAAGAAGACGTTTTTACAGAAAGATTGATTAAATGATGTGAAGAGCAAAAAACTAGAAAACTATTTGAAGAAGGATTCTATCCCGATGTTTATTCTAGATTGAGAACTCGTTGTACAGAGGAAAATAAAACGCCTGTTGTTAAATAGTTAATTACTGTTCTACACAGTAAACTTTGGCATCTTTAAAGCCTTGAGTTTCTTGCGCATTCCACACTTCTTTGTAGAAGTTATTACATCATTTTTCTAAAGCTTTATTATCCGATGCTATTTTTTCTTTAATTGATTGCATAATTTCAGATAATCCATCACTTTTTCCAGTTAATACACCATTTGCCGCTGTTCAATTACTTGTGTCAGTTATTGTTTTATCAGGTAATTTATTTTTATTATTGTAAGTACAATATATTTAAACATTCTTAAATCTAGTATCATTTTCATCCTTGAAATAAGCCCTATAATTTTGATTACATCATTCATCTAAACCAGAATCTTTACTCTTTAATTGTTCCAAATCGTTAACCAAACTATCTTTTTCAGAAGTCTTTAAAGAAGCTAATTTCTTTTTTCAATCTTCTTTACCAGTAACTTTAGTTCGCTTTCAATTTTTCTTAAATTTTAACACTTAAAAAATAGCCACTAACACCAGTGCCGGTTAATAGAGCAAGGCCAACACCAATCTTGGTTTCTACATACATAAATTGTTAAAAGGATTATTCTTATATCTATGTCTAATATTGCTAATTTAGTTGTGGTGTCCCTGGAGTAGCAGGCACTGCAGGAGCAGTTACTTACGTTTATTCTACTAAACAAGTAGATACAATTTAATCTAAATATAGTGCTTCTTTAATAAGTACTGTTCCAAATAATGATGCTATTTGAACAAAAAGATGAGAAAAACTTAAAGTTACTAGTACGAAAGTGCTTAGTAATAATGGAAAATTAAAACAAGCACAAGACAGTAGAAGTAGTTTAACTTTTTCTGACGATATTAAAGCTTTAGTTAAAGGTGGTTGTGAAGAGATTTACAATTCTGAACCAAATGAGAATAATTTAGCCGATTTTAAAGCTTATTGTTCCTTATGGTTGCAAGATAAAATCACTGGATTTATTACTGAGCAACATGGTGATTCAAAATGACAAGCAAAAGTTAATGGGCTTAAGGATTATACAAAAGGATTAATTTCAGAATTTACAACTATCGAGAATGCTATTACTAATTCAAATGTTTCAGAAAAGCAACAAGAAATTAAGAATTTATGCGACAAGCTTAAGGAAAATATGTTTGAATCTGAAACTACTACTGAATTCAATAATACTAAATCTTTCTGTACCAGTGCAGTTATTGCTTAGGAGTATTTATTGCACAACAAGACTTTGCTTTTCCTAAATTAGCATAATTCTTTGGGATATTAGCCATTCAAAAGCTAGTATTACACCATTTAAGTATGTCATATTCCAATATCGATCTACAGATACCTTGTTTTCCTTTTAGAAAATTTTTTCTTTCATTTTGTAATACATCGCCAATAGTTTTTCAGTTACCATCTCCTAGAATGGCATTCTTGAGATTGACTACACAATGTCTCTTTATTGACTTGAATTCTTCTTGACTTCCTACACTAATACCAACATTTTTATTACATCATTCCTATAATAAATAGCCACCTTCAACCTCATTACTTATATTTTTGAATATGTATACACTCTTACTAAGACTCTTATGAAATAATTTGTAGTTAACTTTTCAATGTTCAAATTTGTGTTTTTCTCCTAGATATTGATATCCTAAAGAATTTAAATACTCTTTACTAGTTGTTTGGTAAATTACAAGTGAACTTGCTTTGTAGAATAGTGAGGCAATTATGAACAGACCGCTGAAGACCACATATGTCTTTAGCGCTCGACACATTAAGAACCTTTCTGTTTAAGGCACTTAATTAAGGCAAATAGTAATTTATTTGGATTTTAGAAGTTCAAAACTTGCTTTAATTATGAAGTTTAAATTTTCATATTATTTTTGAATACAAAATAAACTATTTTTTGAAAAGCAAATATATTTAGCTATGTATCTTCTTTAATGATTTATTTAATAGTATAATTTAAACTATTTTTGTTTTTTAGGATCCTTTACTGCACATCAAGTTTTTGATAATTCAAATTTATCATTAAAGTCCTTATCGGTAGTATTAATAGCAATTAATGCTGTACATGCTGATTTAATGTTAGCCACAGTAATAGTAGTATCTCCTTTCATAGTTTCACTTAATTTTCCTGCTGTAGTAACATCTTTTTTTAATACTACTTCATGTGTTTTTCATGTTCCATTATCATCCCTATTACCAGTATTATCTAAAGCTTTAAGTCCAATACTACCAAAGATATCACTTATTGCTCTTTCTTTAACGCACCATTGTCTTGCTAGTTTGTAATTCTTTTCGTCCTTAATTCCGCCCTCTAAAGCCCTCTTGCACTGCGTTTGTAACCAAGCAGTATCTTTAGTAGTTACAGAAGTATCTACAAAAATATTAGGTTCTTTAGCAAGATTGTGTTTTGTTAATAGGTTTCCAAAATCTGTTACATTTACATCAAAACCTTCTGCTACTAATCTAGTACTTACTGTTTGTTTTTCTTTAAATAAGCTTACTCCTAATGCCACTCCTCCACCAAGTGTACTAACTCCTGCTACTCCAGTTGTAATCTTAGTTACAGTAGTCATAATTACCTAATTAACACATCATTCTAAAAATTTAAGGTATCTTGTATCTTTGTCATGCTTGAAATGTTTTCCTTTAGATAGGTTGCATCAATCCTTTAATTTATCTACTGTTACAGCGCTGGTTGCTATATCGGCTTTTTCTTCATTACTTTGAATTTCTTTAATTAAATTAGTGTTGGTGGATTTTTTGTATTCGGTTTCTTTTCCCTTTCATAAGTTTTCATGATTATTTGTTGTTCCGCTAGTTACCTTTGCAACATTTAAAATAGTTTTGCTTGTTCCTATTTGTCCTTCAATGGTTTTGGGAGCAGTACATCATGCAGATACACTTAAGAATGTTGTGTCTTCTTTTTTAGTAAATGTTTTGTTAGCATTCTCACTGCATCAACTCTTTAACTGTTGTACTTCAATAGTTTTTGCTGGAGTAGTCTGCCCACTTAAAGTTATTTGTAAACCTTCGTTCTCCGCATCATATCTAGTCTTTAATGTGTCCCATCCAGTTTCCTCTTTTCCAAGTAATTTCCTTCCTATTTTTTCTAAGTAACTAGAGTAGGTATCTGATTTATTTGCAAAAAATACTCCAGTTGCAATCGCCCCAGCACCCACAACTCCAATTGAAGAGATAACAACAGGCTTAACCATTTAATTTACAATGTTCTTTAACTAATGCAACTTTTGTGTCTTTTGAACCAACCCAGTTTTCTTTGTAGGAATCAGTACATCATTTACGCATAGCTTTCTTATCAGCATCATTTGCTTCCGCGGTACTCACAATATCTTTAAGACTTTGCGGTAAATTATTCTTTCCCTTTAAAGCTGCGTGGGCAGTTCTTCATTTTCCATCGCTTTCCACAGTTTCCTTTGGAATATGTCCAGTTAATTTGTCTCCTACTTTTCAAGTACAAAATTCCTCAAAATTTTTATATTTGACACTATCCTTATCAAAAGTATCATTTCTACTTCCATTACATCAATCGCGTAATTGCTCTCATGTCTTTACTGTTTGCTTATTTAAAGAAGCATCTAATTGACTTGTTGATGTTGCTAGTTCTTTTGCTCTTTCTCCTCATTCTTTTTGATTATCATTACCAACTAATTTAAGAACTGATTCGCCTAGCTCTTTTTCAAAACTCTTTAGATTTGTTTCAATAGTAATAGTCTTAGGAATATCTTCTGATTTATTTAATAAATTATTAGCTAAAATCGCTCCTCCGCCAAGAGTGCCTACTCCTACTACGGCAACTCCAGCTTTGGTCAAAGTTGTCATATTAATTTTCCTTTGTTTTTGGTGTTGAACATCATGACTTGCCTCACTCTAATTTATCATTAAAGTCTTTATCAGTAGTCTTAGCTTCATTTAATTTCAAAGCTTCACAACCTGCTTTAAGCTCTTTAACATCGTCGTCATTATTTGCTACTTTTACTTTCTCGCCAATTGCTGGGAAAGAGTTAGGATTTAATTTAAGAGATTTTGCAATTTCTTTTCAAACAGTATCCTGATCAGTTTTAGAATCGCTAGAATCTAAGATTTCATAACCTAAATTATTTAAAACAGTTTTGGTAGTTACTGTCTTTACACATCATTGTCTTGCTTTCTTGTAATTTCCCTCATCGGCTCCTCTGTCTCCTAAAGCGTTCAAACATTTTGCTTTCAAACCATCAAGAGTCTCAACTTCTTCTGGGGTTCGTTTAAATGTTGTCTTAGTATCTTTAACTA
The DNA here is from genome assembly GCF_001645765.1 of Candidatus Mycoplasma haematobovis. Taxonomy (GTDB): domain Bacteria; phylum Bacillota_I; class Bacilli_A; order Mycoplasmatales; family Mycoplasmoidaceae; genus Eperythrozoon_B; species Eperythrozoon_B haematobovis. The sequence continues at coordinate 189,275 of NZ_LWUJ01000012.1, forward strand.
ATTGGTACGCATCTAATATAGTTTGCCATCCATCTGTAGGAACTCCGTCAAATCCTTCTTTGGCTAATCTTTCACTAGTGGTTGGTTGGGGTGTTGGGGTTGGTTCATCAACCTTTTTATTTAGTAAGCTATTAGCCAGAACAGCCCCTCCCCCAAGCGTTCCTAAAGTTGAAGCACCAATTACAACTTTACCAAAGGTAGTCATTTTTCTTAGATGTAATACTTTTCTTAATAAATTAAATAAGTGTAAGAATTATTTAGTTTATAATCAATATTTAAAGTATTTGAGACCTCTTAATAAGAAAATATTTAACACAAACTCATTAAATTAAGAAACTTAACATTTATTAAGTGTTTTTGAGGAAGGTTTAAAGATTTAAGACTAGTATAAGAATTGGGGATAATTAACAAAGGTAATTGAAAGTTGGTTTTCAATAAGAAAGTATTTGGATTGGTTTCATTAGTGACAGGGGGTATTGCAACAGTAGCAAGTCTTTGAGGCAATGATTTAATGCCTTCTCTTGAATCAAAACCAGATAATGAAAGTATAGTTCCTGCAAAGGCCGGAAGTATTGCATCTAAATTACAATCCCAAGGAGTGAAACTATTAGGTGGGTTAAATACGGATTTCAAAAAATGAGAAGTAATAATGGCAAAATATGAAAAACATGCTTCTTCAAAAGATCTTCTTATTACTTTAAATGGAGAGCAAACTCCAAGATGAAACAACTTGAATATAGAGGACTTATCAAAATGATGTAATGAAAAATCTGAATCTGATTATGAAGATGATCAAAACAGAACCTTTAAACAAGTAAAAGAGTTTTGTTCAGTTCCTACCACTAAAGATTATCTAGAAAGGGACAAAAAGACGCTAATAAGTGGGGATAATGGATGAGCTAATGCAGTTAGAAAATATACTGATGCAGTAAAAACCACAAGAATAACAGTAGCAGAATTAGGAACAAATATTGTAGAGCCAAAAGTTTTGGAAGGATGATGTACAAAAAGCTCTGAAGGTGAATATGAACAGCAAAAATATGAATGAATTGTTAAATTTTGTACTGATCAGTAATTATTAAAGAAAAAATAAAAAATTTCCTATATAATACTAGGTTAAATATTTGATTTTTATACAAAACTTAATCGATGGGGGCGATAGCAAATTCTGTAATAACTACGGCTGTTCTAACTGCTTTTTCTGGATTAAGTTACAAAACTGTATCTATCTTATTTGATCATCCCACTAACCAAAACCATTTAGAGTCCTTAAATTACAGAACATTATTCGAAGCTAAGAAAGATCAATTTACTAAGTGAAAAAGTAAATACTCTTTACATTCAAAAGAAATAAACGTTAGCATTGCTGAATTTTATGGTGTAGATTCAAATGTTCAAGGTGGTTATTTACTTAAACGATGATGTGAAGCTAGATTAGGTGGACATTTTTCTCCAGATAAATTTGAAGAATTCAATATGATCAAGAAATTTTGTACTATGGATATTAAGAGCATAATGACTGAACAAGAAAATGTTAAGTCCATAGATGATGGTACTGCAGTAGAAAAGAGAAAGACATTTGCAAAATTAAAGGGTAAATTGAAAACAAAAGGTGTTGAAATTCCTAAAGATAGCGTTGATATTAAACCACTTATGAGATGATGTAAAGAGAATCTTAAATTACCTTACATTCCAGAAAACTATTCAAAATTAGAAGAAGTACAAGAGTTTTGTTCAGTAACTGATTAATAAATAAGCTAGAAGATAATAAAGAGTGATCAAACCAATATTAAGTACTTTGGCTATTGGTGGCGGGTGTAGTGGTGTAGCAATAGTAAGTACTAGTTTTTCCAATATAGATGAAAACGATGAGATAACACTAAGATACACCGAAGATAAAGGAAGAAAGATTACAACAATACAAACATACGGAGAAATCGAGGCTTTTGGTCAACAAAACGGTTGTTTATTTAGGATAGTAGATGATAAATATCCTAATAATGTGAAGGAGTATTCTTTAGAGGAATTCTGAATGGAACATAACAAGACCTTTACTGATTTGGAAACAAAAGCAGTAGCGGTTGCAAAAAGTGCACAGCCTTATTGCAAAGATTTTGGACCAGTATTTGCAATTTTCTATGATTCTGACAAAAAAGACTTTAAATTAAAGAAAGGTGTATCATACGTAGTCAAAAAAGCTCATGCAATAAAAAAATAGACATTATTTATTAGCGCAACGAGACTTTATTTTTGAATAGAGATTAGGAAATACATCAGTACCTGTTAAATCGTTATTATATTTACCTTCACATCATCATTTTAGATATTGAACTCCATTCTTTTTGATAGCTTCATCATCAAGATTTGAAGGTATTAATTCATCAATCCTATCTGTCTCTTTTTTTACTTGTTCTTCTGCTAATCCATATCTTTTAGTCCTGCTTTCCAGATCTTTAATTTTTGCTTCCCTTATCTTTCCCATGCTAGTTCTTAGTGAATCAATTAAATCTGTTGCCTTATTTAACTCTTCATCGAATCTTTTTTTGTATTCTTCAGTTTTGGTCATGATATTTACTTTTTCTTTATTTAATAATTGTCTAACTGTCTTTACATTCTTGTTGTAGCAGTATTTCTTAACATTACTTAGATGCTCTGCATCTTTAATCTTTGCTTCTTTTTGAGCTTTACATCATTTGGCAATTTCAGCACCCATAAAGGTAAAGTTCTTCTTTTGAGATTCATCAGCATTAATTTGCATCACTTCAATTAATTTATCTTGATCTCCACTAATTACATAGGCTACTTGAAAAGCGATTGAATCTGAATCATTAATGAATCTTTTTTCTTCTCCTGATCTAATAATGTTTCCCATTATTGTGGTTGGATTATCTTGACAATATTCTTGAACAGAATCTAATATTGATGAATCACCTAAGCCGTATTTAAATCTTTCTGAACATCATTTTCATAGGCCGTTAGCACTATGAACATTTATTTCTCTAAGTTTGGCTTCTTTTTCATAGAATGCACTCTTTCATCCATCATCGTTGGAAATTAGACGTATTCCGTTTCATTTGAGCATAGATTGAATATCTCTGGGTTTGAGATATTCTCTAACTCCTGCAACAGAACCTATTGTCAGGACTACAGTACTTAATAATTTATAGTTAGCCATAATATATTTGCTTTTACTTTCAGGGCTGAAGGGCTGAAAAATTATTTAATAAAAGAATATATAAATAAGGATATTAGTAATGGTTAAGGAAATAGTTAAATTATTAATAGTAGGTTCTGGGTGTAGTGGTGTAGCAATAGTAAGTACTACTTTTTCTGGTATAGATGATAGTTTTGATAAGTTAACTGGAAGGAATCAAAGAGGTGAATATAAAAAAATAGAGAAGATTAGTTCTTATGGAGAGATTGAAGCTTTTGATGAGCAGAATGGATGTGTATTTAGAATAGTTGATGAAACTGAATCAATACCTAAAGATTATTCATTAGCTGATTTCTTGGCAACCAAAAAGAAAGATATTCCTAATTTAGAATCAGAAGTTGCTAAAGTAGCAGAAAGCGGAAGAAACTATTGTGGAAAAGAAGTCCCAGTAATGGCTATTTTTTACGTTACTGAAAGAAGTGATGCCCCTAAAAACGCTGTTAAAAAAGTATTTAAATTAAAGAGAGGTCAAACTTTAATAAACAATCACAAATCTAATCCCTAAGATTTTTTAATTGTACATCTTGCTTTAACTCTTTGATATATTTCCGGGAAAACACCTGTACCAGTTAAGTTGCTATTATATTGACTTTCACACCACCACTTTAAATATTGACCACTATTAGCTTTAATAAAGTTATCGTCAAAAGTTGCAGGAACAATTTCATCAATTTTTCTCATCTCTATTTCTTGTTCTTCTTGTGTGTAATTGTAGATTCTTTTTCTAAATTCATATTCTTTCAATTTCTCTGCTCTTTTTGCATTTAAAGTATGTCCTATTTGAGTAATTAATTCCTGAGATCTACTTAATTCATTTTTGAATCTTTCTTTGTAATCATCTGTGCTTGGCAATGTCTTTAAACCTTCTTTTTCTAATAAGCCTTTAACATTCTTGACTCCTCTGTTGTAACAATATTTCTTAACATTACCTAGATGTTCGACATCTACAACATTTTTCTTTACTTCTTTAGCACACCATTCACTAATTTTCTTTCCCATGAAAGCATAAAGTCCTCTCTGCTGATCATCAGCTTCAATTTGCATTACTTCAATCAATTTTTCTCTATCACTAGTTGTTACATAAACAATCTGAGAAGCTAATTGATCTGACTCTTTAATTAACTTCCCCTCTTCCCCTGCTCTAATAATATTGCCCATAATTGTTTTTGGGGAATCCTTACAATAATTTTCAACATCAGTTAATATAGTAGGGTCTCCTAAACCATACTTAAATCTTTCTGAGCATCATTTTCATAAATCATTAGAGTCTCTAACTCCTAATTTTTCAAGTTGTTCTTTATTTTCATAAAAAGCGCTTTTTCATCCATCATTATTTGAAACTAGTCTTACACCATTTCACTTAAGCATAGACTGAATATCTCTGGGTTTGAGATATTCTCTAACTCCTGCGACAGCACCTGCTGTTAAGAGTACGGTGCTAAATAAACGATAATTGGCCACTCATCTTTTTTACTTTATATTACTAAGTAACTCTAAATCTTTGACCTCTAATACTATTAATTTAGCTTTAGGAAATTCACTTATTTCTTCTTTATTTTCAGGCATAACAATTACTGTTATGCCTATGTTAAGTAAATATGCTATTAATAAATTCTTAATATTAGTATTATATTTCTGTGCTAATTCAATTAATTGTTTATTAGACTTATTCTTTTCATAATCTCCAAAAGGTCTATAACTTTGTACCTCTATTCCTTTATCTCTACAATATACGTAATATTCTTCATGCATATTATTGATATTTAAAGGTAACTGTAAGATATCTGGTCTAATATCAGTATTGTTAAATAAACTCTCTATTTCTTCAATTGAGAAATCACCTAAACCTATTTTCTTAGTTTGGCCTCTTTTTCTGCAATCTATTAATTGTTTTCAAGCATTAATATTCTTATCTTTTTCAGTAGCTGGTGCATGTAATAAATAAGAATCCATATAGTCATTTGCTCCTATTTTTGCTAGAGCAAATTTAATAGACTTATTAATACCTCCCGTGAACTTAGTTGGTCATACTTTGCTTTGAAAAGGTACTTTAAATTCAAAAGACATATCTTCTTTCTTTAAGTCCTTAAGAGCCATACCTATGTAAGGCTCATTACCATACCTTCAAGCGCAGTCTATAAAATCATAGTCCGCTTTATTAGCTTCCCTTAAATACTCTCTTAATAAATCTTGTTCTCTTAAATTCTCAGTTCCGAAACCTAACTTAGATTTGGAAGGAACACAAGGCACACCCATAACTTCAAAGGCGCTTAAACCCTTATCCTTACCTACAATACGTAAAATCTCTATAAGTTATTTTAATATGTTCAGAATAATTGTTTGAAATTATTTTCAAATGTTTTATTAAAAAGTCCAATTCTATTTTTGTAACCTTACTTAAATTATTAAATTTAAAGTAATAAGAATCTTCATCAATAGTAGTTTCTATTTCTTTATTATCTTTTCATATTTCTGCAGAACCTGTTACTAATGCAGAAATAGCAGCACACACTAAATCTTTACCTTTTGAAGCATAATTAGTATGGCCAGCTATTAAGAGTGAATTGTTAGTTATTATTATCTTTGTCAATGAATTTTAATTACTTGTAATTTAGTATATTTAGCTCTATGACCTCTCCATCTCTTATGTCTCTTTTGAGAAATAAATTTAACTACTCTAATTTTTTTACTTTTCCCCTGTTTAAGTATCTTTAATTCAATCTTAGCATTCTTTATGAAAGGGCTAGAATCAAAAGAAGTAACCTCATTAATACACATTACTTCTTCAGTAAATACTGTTTGTCCTTCCACTCCATCTACATAAGGACATTCCTCAATAATATCCCCTTCTTTAGCCATAAATTGTTTGCCAGATAAACAGAAATAAGCAATCATCTTAAATAATATCTTCTCTAAAATCTAATTCAAGAGATTCAAAATGTTTATTTTTGTAAGTATTAATACTATTCATTACTTCAATGTCTTCAGCTTCTAGTATTATATTCTTAGCTAAAGGAAATTCTTTAATCTCTTCAACCGTTTCAGGCGTTACTACTGGAGTAATGCCTTGATTTAATAAATAAGCTAGTAATAAATTTTTTATAGTAGTATTATATTTTTGAGCTAAAGAAATTAAAGTAGCGTTTTGAGAATTAGATAAATAATCACCCAATGGTTCATAAGCTTGAATATCAATATCATGTTCTCTACAATAGTGAATCCTATCTCATCTCATATTATTAACAGAAAGCTCTATTTGTAAGAATTGAGGTCTTACGCCTGTATTTTCATAAAGCTTTTCAATTAAGTCTTTATCAAAGTGCCCTAAGCCTATTTGTTTAGTCAATCTATTCTTTCTGCAATCTATTAATTGTTTTCAAGCGATCAAATTAAGTTTCATTTCTTGAATAGGTCTATGTAGCATGTAAGAGTCTATGATGGAAGAAGTTCCTATTTTAGAAAGAGAGAATTTAAGTGATTTCATAATACCTCCATTAAATTGAGTAGGTCATACTTTGCTTTGAAAAGGAATAGTGAATTCAAAACTAGGATTTTCTTTCTTTATGGCTTTAATAGTAATGCCAATAATAGCTTCATTGCCATACCTTCAAGCACAATCAATAAAGTCATAATCATGCTTTACTACCTCAATTAAAATACCAGTAAGCGGTTCTTGTTCTCTATAAATATTTGTACCTAGGCCTATTCTAGCTGTTGATGGATCGTATACAAATTTCCGCATTTTAGAAACACTAAGATTATCTCTTAGTGAATTGTGGTGATCTTCTAGCTCCCCTCTTTCCAACTTTCTTTCTCTCTTTATATTTTCTATTTTGAGTCAATAATTTGTAACTCTTCATAGCTGGTTTCATTTTTGGATCAAATACTAATAAAGCTCTTGCTATTCCTAATTTAATAGCAGAAGCTTGGGCAATTATTCCTCCACCACTTACATGAGCACAAATATCAAAAGACTTAGCTTGATTAGTAAGAGTTAAAGGATACATGAAGTCTTGAATAAAAAAAGGATTTTTAAAATATTCCAAAGCTTCTTTAGTTTTGCTATTCTTAGCATTCCCAGTCCTTATTAATATATTTCCACTCCCGCCAGCTATTAATTGCACTTTAGCAATAGCCTCTTTTCTAGTGCCGAAACCGTAAAAATTATTTGCACTCATAAGCTATAGGATTTTGAGCATGTTCTCTATATTGGTCTAAAGGATAAACTTTAAGTTTGTGTAGTAAAGCATCAGAAAGAGATTTATTTTTAGGTAGCATACCTTTAACTGCTTTAATTACTAATTTAGTAGAGTAATTTTCTATCATTTCTTTACCACTTCTTGATTTAATTCCTCCTGGATAACCAGAATGTCTATATCAAAATTCTCTTTCTGCTTTATTGCCACTTAATCTAACTTTTGAAGCATTAATTACTACCACAAAATCACCACAATCTTGATTTAAAGTAAAATCAGGTTTATTCTTTCCTCTTAATAAATTAGCTATATGAACACACATTCTACCTAAAATCAAATCTTTAGCATCTATAAGATATCATTTTCTTCTTGCTAAACCTACTTCTCTAGTAATTTGAGTAGTTCTCATAACAAAATACAAGCCTCTATTTGCTTTTAAATAAATAATAATATAAAGTTCTTATCATTGGGGCATATCCAGAGGCATCTCCTTCGCCATGCGCTATATTAGCAATATCTAAATGAATGTAAGGTATAGAAGCAGTAAACTCCTTTAGGAAGCAGGCGGCTCTTGAAGCTCCGCCAGCTCCTGTTCTTGCAGAATTCTTAATATCTGCCACTCTTGTTTTCTTAAGAGCTTGTAAATAATAGTCATCAAAAGGCATTCTTCATATTCATTCTCCTCCAAATAAAGAAGCTTCATATAATTCTTGTCATGCTTTATCTGTAGTAGCTCAAGCTCCCCCATATTTGTAACCTAATGCATAACCAATAGCTCCAGTTAAAGTAGCTATAGTAATAAGTTCAGTAGGAGCATATTCCATAGCTACATAAGATATAGCATCTGCTAATACTAATCTACCTTCTGCATCAGTATTGTCTATCTCTACACTCTTGCCTGAATAAGAAACTATCACATCATCTGGTTTGTAAGCATTCTCAGCAATAGCATTTTCTGCCAATGGCAATAATACTATTAAGTTATCAGTTGATTTATTTTTAGCTAAAGCATAAATAGTAGCCAAAGAAGAAGCGGCTCCAGACATATCAAATTTCATATTAGACATATAGGACCCTGTCTTAACATTAAGCCCCCCAGTATCAAATGAAATACCTTTACCTACTAAAGCTTTAGCTTTTTCATTAGGTTTAGGAGTGTACTCAATAATTAATAAGCAGGGCTTATTAATTGAAGCTTTACCTACTGCTTCAATTAACCTTAGTCCTTTAGATTGCAATTGCTCATAATTAAGATGAGTTAATTTAATATTTTCTAAATCCTTTAGTAGTTCTTTAGCGTGATCTACAAAAGTTTCAGGAACTAATAAATTTGAAGGATATTCTTGCAATTTCTTAGCAAAAGTCTGAGCATATACTAAAGTCTCTATATGTTCAGGTATTGAGCCTTCAAAAGTTCATTTCTTTTTTTCTTCTTTAGTCTTTAATGAAAAAGGTATGGTAGTGTAATGGCTATAAATAGTGTAAAGTACTAGAGCTAAAGAATCAGGATATATTTTTTCAAAGAATAAGTTAGCAAAAGTTAAGTAATCAATAGTTAATTCTTCATATTTTTCTAGAGGAGAGAATAGTAATGTGTAAAGTTCCGGAGGTGTAATAGTAGTTACACTAAGTTCACAAATTATTTCTTGTTTTTCATGATTAGGAGTTAATTTATTACTAGATCCTGCTTTAGCTATTAGTCTATAGGCCATTATTTAAAGTAGTTAAGCTATTATTATCTATATGATGTAATGCATACTTATTAGCATTAAATATTCTATCAATTCTATCTTTTATTTGAGGAAAGAAAGAACCGATTAGGAATAATAGTAGTAAAGATAATTTTAATCCAAAACTAAATCTGTTGGCCCCTGCGAAGCCAAAAGCACCAGTTAAATAAGAGGTAAATAAATATAGTAATGCTATTATTATTAGAGAGCTAGAGAATATTACTGCATAAATGAAAGGAGTATCCTTTAAATTTTTCTTTAAACTACCAATAATAATAGCAACTAAGATACCAAATACAAAAGCAGATACTATATCTGCTAATGCATCTAATACTTCAATAGTGCCACCAAAGAAAGAAGCAATACCTATTACTATGAATCAAAAGAAAGTTTGAAGTAATAAATAAATTCAAGAAATGAATTTATTTTCAAAAGCAGGATTATTTCCTTTACTTTTGTAGAACAGAAAACGTTTTAATATAGTTAAATCTTTAAAGTTGTAAGTATCATTCATAGCTGTAAGTTGGGGTATATTACTTAAAGCTATAGAATTAAGTGTCATAAATCCTGCTAAACCAGTTAGTATTTCAAATAATTCTTTAAGGGCAGGTTTGCCTTTAAAGATATTGAAATTTTGATAGTCAGAATTTGGACTACCTATACTAAAGCCAATGATTACATATAAATAAATTAGAGTAACGGCAATTATTGAAATAACTAAGCACTTTACTAAGTCTTTGGATGAATCTAATTTGTCTTTAAGAGAAGCTAAGTTATAGAATCCATCATAAATAAAAAGTAAAGAAGGTAAGCCTGATAGTAATACCATTCATGAACCTAAACCGTCTATACCTGTAGCTCTTTCTTTAGTACTTTCAGAAGAAGGATAAGCAATAGCAAATATAGGTAGTAATATTAGAGGAATTAAGACACAAGATCAAAGTACTAACTGTATTTTGTGAGCTATTTTGAATGAAATTAAATTAATGAACATTAATATGAATACTACTAGTACAGCAAATACAATAGCTAATAGAGTACTCATATTAGAATTACCACTAATACCTAATACTCCATATACTGAAAAGAGTACTAGACTTATGGGATGATAAAAATAGCGAATAAAGTTAACGAAAGCGGCATTTAATTGGGGTGAGCAATATTCTCTTGCTCATTCCATAAAACCAGCATTACTATTTTGAGAAGGAATAATTTTGATAAGTACATAAGTGAAGGCAAAGATATTTATTAAGAAAATAAAGAATAAGAGGAATATAGGAGATAAAGAGTTCTGAGATAGTTTATTAAGAGTCTGGGTTTTCATAAAAATCCCAGCCCCTATCATAGAGCTAATTGAGAGAAAGATAGCAGAAGAATAAGTTAGCTTACCTTTAGACATTAATAAACGCCTGAAATAAAGTCTTTAGTTTCTGGTCGTTTAGGTTTAGTGAAGATATCTCTTGTAGTACCGCTCTCTATTATCTCTCCATTTTTAATGAAGATAGTGTAATGGCTTATTCTGCGTACTTGAGATAAAGAGTGAGAGACTAATATTATTGTAGAGAGCTTATTGCTTGAAATCTTAACAATAAGTTCTTCAATCTTATTACTAGACTTTAAATCCAAAGCAGAAGTAGGTTCATCCATTAATAGTACTTTAGGTTGTAGAGCGATTGCTCTAGCTATACAAAGTCTTTGCTGTTGGCCTAAAGAAAGACTACCTTCAGGTCTAACATTTAATCTATCTTTAACTTCTTCTCATAAATGCGCATCTTCAAGTGATTTACGTAATACTTCCTCTAATATTTCATTTGATGAAATACCATGAGCTTTGAGAGCAAATAAAATATTCTCTCTTATGGACATAGGAAACATTACTGGTCTTTGCAACACTGTTCCTATTTGTGTTCTTAAATATTCGACTGGATATGAAGATGAAAGTACATTTGCTTTGCCATAGAGTATCTTGCCTTCATAAATATATTCATTATCTTCAAAATTAGTTTTATTAATAGCTCTTAAGAGTGAGGACTTACCAGAACCAGAAGGTCCTATTATGGCAATAACAGAATTAGTCTTAATTTTGCAATTAATATTCTTAAGTATTAATTTTTCTTTATTTTCAGTTCATAAATTTAAATTCCTAATTTCCAGTATGTACTCTTCCTCTTCATTGCTTACTTTAGGTAATATAGTTTCTTGTTTTTTTTTAAAAAAAAGACTAGCCACTTCTAGTGCCTATTAAGAGCCGTTTTCTTAGCACGATTCATATATATATTTCAATAATAACTCATATTATTAGAGTATTGATTAAGTCAAATATTAGTAGTAGGTAATACTTTCTCAATAATAAAAGGAATTAAACATTTACCAAGTAGAATAACTAAGAATATTGACGAGACGCAGCAAAAAGAAGTTTCAGCTATAGATGAATTTCCTTCAGTAATATTAGAGCCATATCTTTGAGAATATATTCTAGTAGTTAATGTTTGGCCTGGATAAAGTAATAGAGTAGTATTAATAGAATTCATACCAGCTGTTAAGTACAAAGGAGCTGTTTCTCCCATTATTCTTCCTACTGATAACAATACAGCAAAAATTAAATTTGAAAGAACGAGAGGAAGAATAATGCTTAAGAAAGTCTTGTGTTTTGAGATGCCTAAAGTATAAGCAGCTACTCTATATATATTTGGAATATTAGAGATATGATTAAGAAATAAATTAATCATATAGGGCAAAATAAGTAAAGTAATAGTAAGTATTCCTGCTAATAAGCTCTTTCCGTTTACGCCACTACCAGTAAGACCTAAATTTGAAATAAAGAAAGATAACCCAAATATTCCAAAAATTATTGAGGGTGTTGAAGAAGCTACATTAATTAAGCAAAGAATATATTTTTTAAAGGTAGTATTGCCTGCATATTCAGATAAGAAAATAGAAGAAAGAAAGGCTAATGGAAAAGATAAGAAAATAGAGATAATTACTACTAATAATGTATTAATAAAGGCTCTATAGAGAGTAGTATCTCCACTACTTATTTTTTTATTTGCTAAAGCTTCAATGCCCTCTACTGTAATAGAGGTTAGTAATAAGAAAGCAAAGATACAAAAAATAGAGATACAGATCTTTTCAAAGACTCTATAGGCAAGAAGTAATAATTGTTTTGGTTTGTATTTCTTTAAGTTAAGAAAGATATATTCATGAATGCTTAATTTATTATTATCTAATTTCCTAGCTTCATAAAAAACACATTTAATAAAGTATCATTTAATTAAGTTATTAAATCATGCTCTTTTTGATAATTTAGCACTAGCTTTATTAATGCCTGGTTCTTGCTTTATTAAGTAATAACAAATAGCATTTACTAATAGTGAAATTAGTAATAATAAAGCTCCGAATAAGAACATTAAGTTCTTGACTTTTTCATCACTACCATCAGAAAAGAAGTTTTCAGAAATTAAAGGAGCAATAGGATTGACTTGTGAATTTATGAAAGAACCAAAACTAGAATAAGCAGTAGAATAGCTTTGAGAATTTAAGATCAGAAAGAGCATTACACTTTCTGATAGTACTCTACTTACAATAATTGTGGTAGCTAGTAGAGTGGTTTTTCTTATTCTAGGAATAAGTATTTTGTAAATAGTAAAGATACGACTAACACCTAATACTTCAGAAGAAACTAAATAATTTGTTTTGTTTTCAAAGGCTGCATTGAATATAGAGATTACTAAAGGCAACATCATAAATATCAAGGCAACAGCAGCAGTAAGTAAATTAAGTGTGCTACTTAATTTGAAAAGAGCTTTGAGATAATTAGCTAAATAATTCTTTACAAATATTCCAAGCACTACAGAAGGAATATTGGCTAGTAATAAAGTAAGAAGGGAAAAGAATTTTTGATTAGAGGGAGAAGCATAAAAGGAAATTCAGATTGAGCATCTGAGGGAGATAGGAATAGCTAGTAATAATACAATTATTACTAAGAAAGCTGTTACTCCAAAAGGGGCTCAAAAAGAAACTAGATCACTCTTTGCACTAAAGTCGCCACTAAAGAAAATACTTCTGAAAGAGTAACTAAATAGTCCTTGGAAGCCTTTAAAGAAGATGTAAACAAAGAAAGTTCCGAAGAGGAAGCAAAGGAAATAAGTAGCGAATTCTGATAGGACTTTAACTCTTGAATTTATTACTCTTAAGCGCTTGAAATCAAGGCTTATTGGTAAATTCAACTTAGAAGAAAAGTAAGTTTACATGGTAAGTAAAGAGGGATAGGAAAGAGAGAGCAAATATAGTTCAGAGTCAGAAAATAACAGTACCAGAAGCAAAAACTCCTAGTAAGCATTCAACTGAAAGAATTATGAAAAAAGCAAGGAATGAAAAAGCTCATTTAAATCAATCAGAAGAAATAGTTCTTAAAAAGAAAGGATAAAGACCTGTTCCACTAACTTTCAATAATTTCTTAATATCTCTTTGCATCTTTTCTTCTCTAACAGCAGCTAAACAAGAAGCTAACTTAATATCTCAAGTTAAATCGCGTATTAAATACACTTTATTAGTTTTTCTGTTCTTAAAGTAAAGTATTAAATCATCTAAGTCTTTAGAGACAGGAGTTTTTTTGAAAGCATTCTTAGTTAATAATCAAATACCAAATATACCTCCAGTGAAGAAATTTAATAGTCAAATAGTTAATTTCTTACGTTCATAATTCTTAAATAATCTTGTTTTGTAGAGGTCAGTAAAAGCATTTGATTTTGAATCAAAATTAACTGCAGAAATTAATTTGGCAGAATAATCAAAATCAGTTTCATTCTTGAGTTGTTCTACTCTTTCTTGGAATTCATTAGTATCCATGAATTCTGATTGGTAATTTAAGCTAGAGAGCTTAAAGCTTTCTTTTTCTTGATTTCAGTAGTGGTAAAGAGGGAAGATACCTAAAGTAATTAGAGAAAATAGAACATAGCTAAAGCCAAAAATAAATAATATAAAATAGTCGTATTTTCGCTTAGGAATTAAAGTCTCTGGGTTATCTCCTATTGATCTCTTAATATTGTCCTCAAAATCAAGATTATTGAATTCATCTTCTGGAATTAAATCTAATTTCTTTTTGAGTAAGCCCTTAATTCTCTTTTCTCAATCTTCATCTCTTTCTTGAATTCGTTCTCTAGATAAAGCAAAGAAATTGAAAGAAACCATTAATCTTTCAATTGCTGAAATAAAGCCCGAAAAGAATGAAACTATCTTTACTTTTTTTTGAATTCAGAAATGTTCAATTCAAGTTCTTAATTTTCTGGAAGAGAATCTATATTCTTTGCCCTCTAATAAAGCAATATATCTATTACTAAAGCGTTGATCTTCAATAACTGAAGGTATTTCATGTTCTTCAATAACATATTCACCATATTTTTTTCTTGTATTGAAAGGATTAGGAGTGTGTTGTTCTAGGCAGAAGTGGTAGTATAAGTAATAGAAGCCAAGAGTTAAGATGGATAGTACAATAGTAGTTGATCTGTAAGAGAAGAATATAGAGATTTTTTCATAATTGGTGAGGGGTTTAAGGGTAGGCTCCTGTATTCTTGTATCCTTTTTAGGATACATCCTAAGAAGCTGTACTGAGCTCACTTAACTACTCTTCATCATTTTCAGGCTCTGTAAATAGTTCATTGGAAAGGCTCTCGGGGAGAGCGGCACTTTTATCTGTAATATAGTATTGCATTGTAGCTAGCTCTTCTTCTACAGCCTTTTTGTTACATATAACTCGCTCTTTAAGTTGAGTCATACGTTTTTGTAAAATTTTGGAGTTCTTAGAAATGTCCTCTATTTTTTTATCTAAAGTTTCGAATTTTTCCAAGAACTCAACATAATTCTTACAGATTGTACCACACTTTTTTATTAAGCTTTGTTGCATATCGCTAGCAAAGTCAAAATCTATTGCATCATTAACTTGTGGTGGAGGAGTGTAAGATGCAGCTAACCATAATACTAAAATCAAGAACTTCCTAAAGTCATCTATCTTATCAAATGAAAAAATAGGAAATTTTCTATTATCAATAGTAACTCCCCCCTCTATTTCATCTAGTCCTGGTTGTCTAGGAGGAATAAATAATACTCCACAAAAGCTATTAGTTAAATGTACATAATCAATAATTTGCTCTTTTCAAGATTTTGGTAACCATTGATTACCATTCTTATTCTCTAGAGCTATTTTTCCAAATAAACCCCCTAATCTATCTCTAAATTCAAAAAAGAAATCAATTCTCTTTCCTGCTTCAGGAATATATTTCTCTCTTTCTCAAGAAAAATTAAGAACATTAGAGAATGATTCTCTAAGCATTCTTTCAACTTCTTCTCCCATAGAACTACCAATATCTGTAGATTTTTGAGAAAGTCCTCTTAATCTTGCTTGTTCTTTAAATTCATTTATTAAATCTCTGAGTGATTTTCCTTGTTCTATACTTTCAACTTCTTTACGCATATCTAAGTAATTTCTTAGATTGCGTGATAGTTGTTCTAAACCATCATTTTCCTTTATTAAATTCTTAATATTCTCTATTGCTTCTTTACCTCCTATAGATATTATTTGTTCTTTGAAATTAGTTAATTCTTGTTCCTTAATTTGTAGTTCTGATTTAATTTTCTTAAATTCATCTAATTGTCACTCAACTTTTGAAACACTTTCAAATTTAGATCAATTATTTAATTCTCTTCTTAAATTAATAATATCATAGTCCTTAAAGGCGGTATTATTCTTTAAAGTTCTTAATTCTTCTTTAGTTTTCTCTAATATTTCAAATTGTTCTTCAATTTTAGAAATATTGCCGAATTTAGCTCAATTATTTAATTCTTTTTGTAAAGTATCTAATTGTTCTTTAACTTTAATTAAAGTTTGTTCTTTAGTCTGTAACTCTTCTTTAATTCCATTTAGATTTAATAATTGTCATTCGACTTTTGAAGCGCTTTCAAATTTAGTTCAATCACTTAATTCTCGCTTTAAATTATTTAATCGTTCTTTAAGGTCTAAGTTTTCTTGAGAAAAAGTGTTTAGCTTCTTTTCAATACTTTCTGCATTGCCATGCTTATCAAATAGCTCTTTAGCAGATTCATAAATCTGCTTTATGCTCTTTCACTTACCAAAAGTTAGTAAGGATAATAAAAAATCTTTAATATGAGTCTCTAACTCTTAGGAGTTGCTTCCTTTAACTGTTCTAGCTCAGACTTTAATTTAATATTTTCCTTAACTAAATTAAAGTTCTCTTCAAGTGTTTTCTCATATTCTGCTTGCTTTAATTTATATTGCTCTCTTTCAAGCAATTTTTCTCTTATTTTTGCAAAACTACCATAATCATCAATAATTTTTTGCATTTCTTCAAAACCACCTAAAAAATCTATCAATTTAACCTTTTCTTTGAAGTCCTCCGCATTCTTCTCTAGCTCATCAATTTTTGCTTTCATTTCTTCAACTTCTTGTTGTTTCTTTTGACAAAGCTCTTCAAAATCTTCTGATTTTGCTCTAAGTCTGCCTTTCTCTTCAAAAAAACCTAAAAAAGAGCTGAAAAAATTAGCGATAAAACCAAATATATCGCTTATTCCTGCCATTTAAAATAGCAAAACTAACTTTTCCTACGCTTGCCTGATTTCTTAGATAACCTCCCAATCAAATCCAATTTTTCAATTAAATCATCAAAATCTTGAATAGGGACCCCTAATTTCTTTAAATGTAGAAAGATACTCATTAAACAACTCTCTAATTTGAAAAAATTACCGCAACAATAAATTAACTTCTTTATGTAAAAAGTCAAGAAATCGTCAAACTTTTCAAACTTAGCGATTTTAAGAGGATTAAGGCTACTAACTATTTCAAATTCACTTCAAAAATAATCAAAAACAGACTCATCCAAGGTAAGTTTAAGCTCCACCTTCTTTTCTCCCTCCTTTTTCTTCTTCTCCATAGCCATAATTATACTGTTAAATTATTTTCTAAAAACATTTGATGTGCCGGTCTCATTCTTGCTACCTCAACATTTGGCAACATAGCCAACATTTTAAACAATGTTTTAATTCCAATTTCATCAATTAATTTTTCAAAACCTCCTTGGAAGTCATTTCTATTTACTTGAGTGATGTAAATAATTCATCCAGTGTTGGTATTATCTTTATTGGCAATAAAGAATTTTTGATCTTGGAAAGTAGATTCTGTTGATCCTTGTAAGAAACCTGAGAATCTAGTTGTTGCATTTTTGTAAGCTTGACCATCTTTGAAGATTTCTTTAACTTTTTGTTTCATTTCTGGAAGTGGAATATTGGCTTTATTAGCTAATGGAGCATTTGCATTCTTTTCAGATACTCATGACTTTAATATGTCAGATTGTGACTTAAAGTAAGAATTTACTCAATGCAATAAAGTATCTACGCCACCAAAAGAATCAATAACAGTATTAACATCTTGTTGTTCTTTAACAACTGTACCAAATGCTAACCCAGTAGTGTTTTCTTCTTTAACTTCATAAGGAGTTAACAAGTTGTAATTCTTGTTTTTGGATGGGTTATGTATTTGGAAATTCTTAAATATTTTTTGCATTATTTCTTTATCTAAATCTCCAAATACTTCAGAAACAAAACCTTGGAAACCAAAGAATTCTGTAAATTCATTATTTCCTGTTTTTGCAAAAGCTGAGATTCTGTCGGAATTTAATGGAAATTTCTCATTTGTTTCTTTTGGTTTGTCAATCTTAGTAGAGGCAAATGGGTTGAAGATATCTGACAAATTAACATCTCTAAAGTACATATCAACATTATCTATTTCAGCTTGATTATTATCTGAAGTCTTGTTCTTGCCAATTTTTGCTTCGCTACCTTCAATTTCTCCGTTTTTTCAATGTGCTTTTTCAACCTTATCCATTCATACTAAAGCACCAAACCTATTAGATGGTATATTTGACAAGATGAAAGATTTCAAATTAGCAAATTGATTATTAGTTAATCAGAAAATAGAGTAAAGATAGTAAATGTATTTACTACTTAAATCTGAAGAGATTTCATATCCATAAGCATGATAGTAATAATTCTTAATTAATCAGTAGTTAACTAATTTCTGTCTAAATTGTTTTTCATTCTCTTCATGTTCTGTCTTTTTTGAACAGTCATTTAGTGTGGTAGATACAGTTAATTTCTTTGTATCTCCGTTAGTAATCTTTCTTGCACAATATTTGTCATTGTTGTTAATGTTGGTGTATTTGTATCCACCATAATTTAATCTATCTGAATAGTCTTCTTTAAGATATTCTTTTGCGTAGAAAACATCAATAACACTATTTTTTATTTCTTGTTGTAATTCTTCTTGAGTATTATTAGGTAATGAAGTACTTCTGGCTACTTTAATAGAGTAATCATTAATTTCATTTTTGAATCAATTAAAGCCTAACTTATTTATTAAAGCTACATTTCTTATGGTTTTCTTTATTATGTCTGCTTTCTTAAAGTCATAATAAATATTGTCTAATAAATAGTCATTAAAGTATTGCTTCTCTTCATTAACTGAAACATTACTGAAAAATTTAGCTAATTCTTTCTTTAATTCTTGGGCTTTATTAAATAATTCTTCTTTGTTTTCTTCTTTAAATAAGTCTTTTGTTAGAGTAGTAAAGCTACCATCATTATCGCTCTTAATTTCAGTTAATCATTTTGCTTCACCTAGACTAGTAATCATGTCTAGATTTCTTTTGAAAAGAATAGGTGTTGCTAAACCATGTTCTTTTGAAGGAGCTTTTTCTTCTTGGCCTTGGCCTCATTTAACATCTAGATAATTCTTTGAGGTTTCTGAAAAGCTATGAAGTATTTTTCAAAGATTTTGGTTCTTGTCTAGCTGTTGAGCAAATTCATAAGTAGAGCCTAATAGAGAAGAAAGTTTTTCACTAATTCCATCTTTAAATAATTGACTCTTATTCTTACTTAAGTATGATGCTAATAATTGACCCGCTTTCTTCCCAAAGAATTCTTTAAGCTCATCCTTTAGTTCAAAAAGACCTATCTTTTTGGTCCTTTCACTTTCACTTTCACTTAAATTCTTTAATAAAAATTTTTTAGTATCTGAATGCTCTGAATTTTTGAAAAAGAAAGATAATCCACTTAATGTTCTTGCGTAAGTGGCAATGTTGTTGTTGTTGTTGGATTTAACGTCTCTTAAAGCAAATAAATTTTTCTTATCTGATGATGATGATGATAGTAAATCTTTAGGAACATTTCAACTAGTTTGTTCTTGGTTTCCATTTCCATTATCTACAAACAAATCAAGAACCTTCTCTCCGTTTCCGTTTATTGTTTTGGTAGCGCTATTGCCATTATCTTTACCATTTCTTCATAGAATGGCTGATGCTTTATATCCATCCTTTAATTCAGCAATTTTTGAGGCTGTTCATATTTGATAATCTTGGTTTCTGCAGAAATCTTTCTTGCCATTTGAATTGCCATAACTATTATTAAATTCTTTAACTTCTGATTCAATATCTCCAAAGTCTGGAAAATCAAAACTAGGCTTTTCTGGTTTCTTTATGCTATCTTCATTTTTGAAATTACCTTGATTGAAATTGGTAGAGTATTTTCAATCTCTAGTACATAGAAGAAATGGAGATTCTTGCTTTATTCATTCGTCATAAATAAATTGTTGAAAATGAGATACTTTAGAAGAATAAGATCCTCTACCATATTGAGTGTATATGCTTTCATCAAAACCTAATTCATGTTTATCTCCCTTTTTTGTAACAAATAAAGTAGAAAAGAATACATCTTTAAATTGTTTCTCTAATACTGGCTTGGCTTGTGTAGCTATGTAACTATCACGATCTCAATTTTGAGGTGTTAAATTAGCTTTTGATGGCTTTGCATAACTAAATTTAAGCTTTACTAGTTCATCATAAATAGTAGCTTTTGGAACTAAGTAACTTTCATTATTACCTTCTTGTAAGAATGAATCAGCTCATCTAAATAATGCTCAAGTATGAAAGTGTTCATGTAACTTCTTTACAAAGCTATCTAAATTAGTAGAGAATAAAGTGTAAGCAAAGGAAGCTTTAACTCCCGATATATTACTATCTATAGAACTATCAATACTTACTTTAGTTAATAAAGCAGTATCTTTGTAAATATCACTTAATATTGCATCATCTAAGGCTGATCCAGTATCTCAGCCTTGTTGATAGAACATAAAGGCTGAGGCACTACCAGTAACACCAACAGCTACAGAAAATCTCTTCGAGAGAAGCATTTACTAATTAATTTTTAAGATTTAATCAAGAATAGCCTAATATCCTTTTAAGTCTATCGTCTCCGGTCTTAAAGCTTTTCAAACTACCTGTTCCAGAATTTAATTCTGAAAGTAAGGCTTGTTTTTGTACTTTTGGATCTTTAGCGACTTTAACTAATTCTCTAAAAAAGGGACTACTATTAATAGTTTTTAAGAAATCAGTTCAACTGCTTTGATCTTTAACATCATCATATTTAATTTGAATTAAATATATTTGATATTCATTTCCATCAGAACTACTAATTAAATAGTTTCCATCTTTGTCTGTAAATCAATCATTCTTAGAATTAAATAACTTTTCATCTAATAGTTGTTTGCCTCCGTCTAATCTAGTACTTGATGAATTCCTGTCTGCTTTATGTCCTTTTTCTAAATATTGTTTAAGCTGTTCTTTCTTATCTTTGAAAGAAGAATCTGATTTTTCAAAACAAGAACTTCCTCTAATTCCTGTTCTTCAATCAAATACTAACTTTTCACACTTGGTTCCTTCAAAATCTCAACTGTAACTAGGAAATAGATTCTTTAGTATCTTTATTAATTCTTCGTATTTATCCTCAGAATTAATGCTTTCATCTATATAGTTAATTAAGGAATTTAAATCTTTTCAAAGCGGAGAAGAATGCTCTAACTTGCTAACTATATCTTCTGGGAAGAAATCTTTTCAGTTGCCATTTACTAAGCCTTTATAGCCTGTTAAATACTTTGTTCCTGTTGTTGATTCTGTTGTTACAGAAGCAAAATCAACCATATCTTTATCAATTGGACAAGCTCACTCTTCTTTCGGTTGAGGTTGAGGTTGAGGTTGAGTAGATCTAAAGATATATGAATTTTTCTTAATATCCTTTGGTATCTCTAAATTTCCAGATATCTTTGTTTTGTCTCTAGTTGTAGGTAAACACTTTTCTTTTTCAGAAAATTTCTTTGAAAATACAAAAGCCGCTAACGAATTTCTTTTTAGAATTTCTCTCAAATGTTTTCTGAAGTTCTCAAACTTATTTTCTGATAATCATTTAATAGTAAATAATTCTAGAGCAACACCTCCATTGCTTACGCCATAACCATTTGCGCTATTGATAATTTTTGATTTTCTTAAAATTTTTTCAAAAAAATCCTCTAATTGCGTACTATTACTACTCTTGTCAAGATCAAAATTACCTAGTATTTGAAGGATGTCAAAATCTTTAGCTAAAGATAAATAATTCAAATGTAAATAACTCAGTATTATTTTTTCCTTAATTTGTGTACCTTTTCCATCTTTAAATTCAACTTCTGCAGATTTATTAAAATCTTTCTTTCCCTTTAATTTTCATTCTGAAAAATCGAAAAAATCAAGTCCATTTTTGATCTTTTCTTGTAATAAAACTTCAATTAATTTTTCTTCTCTAAGAAGAGATACTCATATAAAGTTCAATAAACTAGTTTTTTTAACTTCGAGCTTTGTTGAAACCGTTGAGACAGAACTATTTCCAAATTCAAAAAAATTGAAAGAATCTCATTTTTTTCTATTGCTGGCTGGTCCAAATAACTTATCTGATTGTTCAATATATTTTTCATAGCTTTTCTTTACATCTCAAAAACTATCCGTTGAAATAAGGACTTTAGAATTTTTCCCCAATCTAAGAAGATAAGCATTTTCTAGATGTGGTATCATTTTTTCATGAAGATTATCTTTATTATCTGGAATAAGAATTTTCTGACCTTGAGAGTTGAAAAATTCGTAAGGAAATTTACCAGCAAAAGATAGTTTTTGACTGTTTTCAAATTTACCTTCCTTCTTTTGAAGAATATCCTCAAAATTTATTTGAAAATCCTTTAATAATGCCTTCCGCAAATGAAATAATTTTGAAGAATAACTACTTCTCAACAAAAATTCATTCAACCTCATCACTAACTCTTTGAACTCTTTGTTATTTTCTTTAAGAAAACTATTTCAATTACCTAGTATTAATCTCTCAAAATGTTCACTTAAATGTTTACGTAATTTACCTTTGAGATCAAAATCCTTTAAATTTATTAAATGTTTTTTCAGCTTCTCTGTCTTCTCTCCATCTTCAAAAGCTTCTTCATTGTATGTAAGAGCATGTATACCTTCTTTATCTTTAAATAGTATTCAGCTTTGTTGTTTGGAAATTAAATAAAGAAAATCACTTACTATATTTTTAGAACCATTATTACCATGATCTTTTTTCAAGCAAAATAATTCTTTTGTTTCTTTTGTTTCTTTTGTAAGTGCTTCAATAGATATTTCTGGTATTCTTAAATCTTTGTCTTCGCACGAACGTCTATTTTGACTAGATCCAGAATTTCTCAAAAATGTATCTTTTTGT
>NZ_LWUJ01000013.1 GCF_001645765.1 Candidatus Mycoplasma haematobovis
TTCCTGCATTAGATATTGATAGATTAAAGAAAATCAAAATATCTCTACCTGATTTAGCTACTCAAGCAAAAATAGCTAACAAACTAAATCAATTCTGAAAACTATCTGGGGAGCTCTGTGGGGAGCTAAATTTAAGAAAAAAACAATATGAGTACTATAGGGATGAGTTACTGTCATTCAAACAAGATAACAAGATTGAATGGTTAACTTTAGGAGAAATAGCAACTGATATTTATAGAGGCAGTTTCTTTCCTAAAAATTCAATTGAGGAATCAGGAGAACCTTGCATAAGATATGCACAACTATATGAAGAAGATAAATTACAATTGGATGGTTGCACTTTATTTACAGATAAATCAAAGATTCAAAGCCCCAAATATTGCGAGTATGGAGATGTTTTGATAACTGCCACAAGCAATATTGGAAAAAATATAGCTAAAGCTTGTGCTTATTTAGGAAGGGGAAAAGCGTTAATTGACAACATATGCGTGGTAATTAAACACAATCAAAATCCTAAATATTTAGCTTATGCGTTATCAACTACAAATATTCAAAAACAAAAAATAAAGTTAAGCATTTCTTCTGGACTATTTAATATTACTTTTGATTCAATTAAAAAAATCAAAATTCCTTTACTTTCTTTAGAAAAACAAAAAGAAATTGTTGATTTATTAGATAAATTTTGAGAATTGTCTAACAATATTAAAGAAGGATTGCCTACAGAGATATTAATGAGGAAGCAACAGTATGAGTACTATAGGGATGAATTATTAAAATTATAAGACCTAATAATTTAATTTATTAATTTGGCTATCAACAAAAAGTTAATCGGTAGTTTATTAGGGGGGGCTACGATTTTAATTGCTTCTTTTGGGGGTCTTAAAATAAATGACACAATAGCTTACAATAAAAAAATGACTCGTTATTCAAAAATACCGAGTCAGTTTTGGCTATCTGGATTAACAAGCACCGGAGGAGAAGGGGTTTGATATTTACCAGATTACAAAGATGATGAAATTTGAAAATATTGATATGAAAATAAAGATACAAATGATCAAACCAAAAGAAATGGCTTTGTAAAAGAACATACAAATTGAGAAGCATTTAGAGATTATTGTTATGCTAAAGCTGATGAAGGATATCAAGAGTGTAGCGATTCGAGAGGATGATGTATGGAATGCGCTAGAGATAATTCTTGAGATTTTGAACAAAAACGAAAAAAATAAAAAAACTCAAATTATCTACTATTAATAATCACAATCTGTTATCATCTCCTCTTAATATCAAAATAATAAATTGAAGAAGCGTAACTTGCGCTTCTGTATATATTGCAGTTTCAGCCACCGCAATTACTTTGTCAGCCTTAAACCAATCTTCTTCAATTGCTATTCACGAAAAAAAAGTTGAAATAATTCCAGTTAAACCTTTCGTAGCTCCAGATAAAGTTGCTCAAAAAACAGTGAACGAATTTGATGCATACAATAGCTGTAGAAGTAAATGGCTTCCTTCTTATTGCAGAAAGTTTGGTAATGGTAAATATACTTGATAATTAAATTTTTCGCGTGTCTGATATTCAATATTTAACTATCAAAGATATATGCGATTTACAAGCTGGTTATGGCTTTGAAAGTCATAAATATAAAGAAAACGGGGAACCTATTTTACGAGTTACGAGTTTAAAAAATAACAAAATAGATGATACTCAACTTAAATTTTTCTACCCTTCAGATTATTCCAAAAATTTAGGAAAACATATACTATACCCTAATGAAATAGTTATTTCAAAAGATGGAACTATAGGAAAAGTTGCTTTCAACAATAAAAATTGCAATTTTTATTTAAGTTCTCAGTTAATTAAAGTAATACCCAAAAATAACATTCACACTAGGTACTTGTTTCACTTTCTTATTTCAAAAACTAAAGAAATTGAACAAATGACAACAGGTAAATCTGCAATACTACACTTAAATTTAAATAAATTCAAAGAACTCAAAATCCCTGTTCCGCCTCTAGAAAAACAAAAAGAAGTTGCTAATTTACTAGATAAGTTTTGAAAATTATCAGAAGAGCTTGAAGAAGAGCTAAGTTTAAGAAAACAACAATATGAGTACTATAGGGATGAGCTACTTTCATTCAAACAAGATAACAAGATCAAATGATTAACTTTAAGAGAAATAACTACAGATCATTACAGGGGTAAGAGGTTCTTAAAAAATTCTATTTTAGAATCTGGAGACCCTTGCATAAGATATGCGCAATTATTTGAAGAGAATAGACTACATTTTGATATTTGTACTTTATTTACAGATAAATCAAAGATTCAAAACCCTAAATATTGCGAATATGGAGATGTTTTGATAGCTGCTACAAGCCAAAGCAAAAATGGAATAGGTAAAGCTTGCGCTTACCTAGGAAAAGAGCAAGCATTAATTGATGATGTATGCATTGTAATAAAGCATAATCAAAATCCTAAATATCTATCTTATGCTCTATCTACTACTAATGCTCAAAAACAAAAAACAAAATCGAGTATGTGAGCTTGTTTATTCAATATTACTTTTGATTCCATTAAAGGGCTTAAGATTCCTGTACCTTCACTAGAAAAACAAAAAGAAATTGTTGATTTATTAGATAAATTTTGAGAATTGTCTAACAATATTAAAGAAGGATTGCCTACAGAGATATTAATGAGGAAGCAACAGTATGAGTACTATAGGGATGAATTATTAAATCAATAATGATCAAGTTAAAGATTCCATTCCTGTTAATTAAATTTCAATTCTTTAGGTCTTAAAGACTCGCACTTAGTAGAGTAACTTAAACATCTATTGTATTTTTCTCAAGTATTAAATATTCTTTCAACTGTCTTATTGAGAGGAGCAGAAACTTTTAAACTTAGGAGATCTAATAGACTTTACTGGTTTAGATTAACCAAGCCACCCACAACACCGGATGCTATTCCAACAATAACTAATATTCCTAATAATATTTTCTAAATATCTTCATTCATTACCACAAATTCTTTAACTTTATTCCTGCTTTAAGTTATATAAGGCTGAAAAGATATTTCAGGAATTAGACAATGAAATTAATTAACAAAGTGAAAACTGTTTTAATAGGTAGTTTAGTGGCGGGCAGTGGCGGTGCTTTATATGGTTATATTACAAAAGATAACGGATTATCAAAACCAGTAGTAAATCCTAGACCTAAACCAACCAATCAAGCATACAAAGATTGTATACAAGGAAAGGGAAATATTAAAGCAAAATCTGAAAGTGTTTGTGGATGGCTATATAGAGGCTTAAAAGGAGTAAAAAACAGGTAATTATAGGTCTTTAATATTTATTTCAAGAATTACTTTTCTTAATAAACGTTTTGGATCCATCCAAAAATAATTTAATTTTTGCAGAACAATAAAAGATTGTTTTTCATAACGGTTAATAAAATTTAAATATTAGAAAAAGGTAATTGATGGATTGCTGGAGGAGTAGTTTTCTATATCCTCATTTGATGTTAAATTAAATGATACTTTAAGTTGAAACCAAAAAGTTGGTTATTACAGGAATATCAATAATCAATTTTCCAAAAAAACTCCACCAGAAATATTGAAAGAAAATTACTTACCAGCTTGAGACGATGATGCACTTTTAAGATAAGCATTCTCTAAGAGAAGTAGTTAAAAAAGATTAAATTAAACACCTAGTTTGAACTAATTCTTTAATTGAAACATCGTCTTTTTTGAATGGTCTTGTTTTGCATCAATTAATTCAAGCTTTGTAATTATCTACTAATTCATTTTTTCATTCCAGTCTCTGATCTTTAAATAAGTCTTTGTATATTAATTCCTTTTCAAAGAAAGAAACTCCAGAAATATACATAGCATCTTCATTCGCCACTTCTCTGTCTTGTTCCTTTAATTGTCCATCTTTCAAATAATCTACCACACTCATTACACAGTACTTTTTGTAATTATCTACACTAACTAAGAATTTCCTATTACTTGTTTCTTTATCGCATCAAAAACTTAAAGCTACTCATTTCTTATTCTCTCCAACTAAGAATTCATCTAACTTAATATCCTTATCAATCTGATTCTTGTGTCTCACTAATATTCTCTTGTAAATCTCTTCTTTATCCTTAGCGCTTGATACTAATTTGAAGCCTTCACTCTCTAATGAATTAGAGATAATTGGTGAGCCTCTATAAATTCCATAAAGTACTGCTAATGCTACTATTCCTAGAGAAAATATAGTCTTCTTATGCTTCATTTCTTCTTGGCGAATCTAAAGTTACACACCAAGACCTAGCATATTTCTTATCTAAATAGTTTTCTTTAGTAGAGTGTTGATTTAATCTATAGCCACATCAATCTTGAAGTAATGCTATAGCCCTATCTGCATTATTCTCTCTTTCATTAAATTCATTAATTACTCCTGCTCTTGCAATATTTCCCCTTAATTCCTTAAAGACTTTATTCCATTCTTTTTCTCTAAGTTCTTCATCTAATTCTTCTACTAAATGAACTCCATCCTCTTCAAGAAACTCAATTGCCCATGTAGCTGTACAATATCTCCTAGTTCTTCATAAAGTTAAACTATCTCAATCTGTACTATTAAATGCTTCTCTACATCACCTATTTAAATAATAAGCTCCTTCTGCATCTGAAGCTTTATTAGTTAAATAAGGAATAAAATTTTCTCTAAATAAGTCTGCTCTATTAGTAACAAAAATTCTCTTTCACTTATTAAATGGTTCTTTCTTAATTTCTAGAAGAGTTTTAAATCCTTGTGATCTTACTACTAAATAAAGAAGTGGTTTTCTATAAAGACTAGAGAAAATTTCAAAGACAATTAACCCAGTTGCACCAGCAAAAGATAAAGTAGTAAGAAATTTCTTAATATCCAAGAACTCCTAAAAAGGATAATTCTTGTTGAGAATAATAATTTAAATTTATTGAGAATTTCGAAAAATTTTTAAATTGCTTGGAAGAATCTACTCTTCTGTGCATCATTGCTCAGCTTTCTTGATTTTTTGTTCTAAATCATCTTCAAAACTTTTTGCATCTAAAGCATTTAAACAAGCTCCTTTAAATGTCTCTAAATCTTTATCAAAATTCTCTTCAGTAATAGTTAATAAATTGGTATTATTTCAAGCAGTTGCCATTTTCAAGTTGTCCACTTTATTTTGCATATATTGTCTTGCTAGATTTCTAGTTTTTTCATTATCTCAAACCTCTATCTCGTGTTCCAAAGTATAAATATACTTCCTGCCTCGGCCCTTCAAAATATCACCAACTTTTCTTGGATTAACACATCATCTTTTTGCTTCCACTTCTTCTTCAGAACTTAAAGAATCTTTTTTCTCAAAAGAATTACACAACTTTCTTAATTCTTCTCCCTCTTTACCATCCTCAAGATTCCTCGCTTTCTTAAAAGTCTCTAAAAGTCGTGGATGTTCTTCAAAGGGCGTACTTAAATCTACAGGAATATAACCCTGTTTAGTTAAAGCTATTTTCCAAGATGCATTACTCCTTTTAATTTCTGACGAAGGTTTAAGACCGCTTTCAGTAGTTTCAACGGTCGCAAAAGGAATTAGTAAATAAGCAACTACAGAAGTTCCGGACGACAAGACTAAACCAAGTAATTTATATGCTAGTTTCAATTTATTAATCTACACACCACTTTTCAGCTTTTTCCATTCTTCTTTCTAAATCTTTATCAAAACTCTTAACGGCTAACAAATCTAAACATGCATTTTGAAAATTCTCTTTATCTTTTGGTGAAAAGGATGAACCTATATTAAGTTTACTATTATTCTCTCAACTAACTTCCAACTTTAATTTTTCATCCTGATTCTTTGAATAATCTTCTATTTTTTTATTTACCTTAGCACTATCTCATACAAAGCCTCTTTCTTCTGCTTGATAAAGTAATTTCTTTCCTTTCTGTTGCAATAATGAATCTAGTGTTCTTGGTTGTACACATCATCTTTTTGTCTCTTTTTGTTCCTCTGGGCTTAATTGTTCTTGTTCTCTAAACTTATCACACAATTCACTTAATTTATTATCTGCTTCTCCGAATGGTATAGTCTTCTCTTCACTATATGCTTCAGCCAAACCTGGAAACGTTTGCCAACTATCATTCTTAGATACAAGTGTATATCCTTCTTTAACTAATTCTTGTTGTCAAGTAGGAGTGGTACGATCTTTTGATAATTCCGATTTATCTTCAACTTTAATATCGCTACTATTAATATCATTATTATTAAACTTTGAAACTAATAAATAAGTTGCTGTTGATGACCCTGCTAAGAAAAGTAAACTTAATACTTTTGTAACTAACCTCAAATTTTAATTATTTAACTTATACAACAACTAAAGATATTTAAAATTCATTAGTTAAGCCAATAGATGTTTGATGATCTACTAAAGAAATCGGAAGAACTCATTAAATGATGAAAACTAGAACTTGGTGTTACCTTAATATCTTTTTCATTCTTAACGGTTATTGTAGGAGTCTCTACAGAATGATCAATTCCTTCTCTTGAAGAACCTATCAATACTTCAAAAATGTTTGAAGAAATACCGTTATTAGTTGTTGTAGTTGTAACTCTCATAGTTCTTATTGTCTTAATAGCAGTAAGTGTATTTAAGAGTTTCAAAGTCTTAAATTCCTTTAATCAAATACTTAGAGTAATAAATGAAGAGAGAATAAAGAATGTATTAAAGAAATCAAAAATATTACTAAGTAGTATTATCTGTTTAACAATATTCCCATTACTAATGCTTCTTCCTCAATTATCAGGAGTATTAGCTTTCGGTATCATCGTCTGTAAATTTTTGTTCTACAAAAACAATAAAGAGATCTACAATCTAATAAACAAAACAACAAACCAAGCCCAATAAACATATAAGCAAAAACAAAGTAAATGACATTCTTACTTAAAGGTGTTACAGTAGTAGCAACAACTGTTGGAATAGGTGGTGTTGGTTTGGTTGGCTCCAATTATGCTTTTCCGAAATCCGAAATCGTAGCTATTGAACCAACTGACAATAAAGAATGAGAAAATAAACTGCTTGAATTAGCAGACGAATTGAAAAAAACTAGTAATAATGGTTTAGCAGCAAAGATAGATAGCGCTCATCACAGTACTACATTGTCTTTTGTGGAAACTCCAGCAAATTCAAAAGAATTCAAAAATAAAACAAGTGCTAGAGATGCTCTTAAAGCTTGATGTATAAGGACTGATGCACAAGAAGCAGAACTAAAAGATAAGTTATGCAAAAAAGAAGTAAAAAAAGGATGATTATTTGGAAATGATGTCTAAGTTAATTAAATTTCTTTATTTTGGAGCTGGTTGTGTTGGAACAGTAGTAGCAGGATCAATATCTTTATTAGCTAACCAAAGAACAGAAGCTATTGACTTGCTACTTAAAGAATTAGTAAATGTTAAGAACCAAAGTGGTAGACAAGCGGGAATAGTGAACCAAATTAAACAAGATGGAATGGATAATGAATTCAAAATTGAAAACAATCAATTTATAGATAGAGAAAAAGCTAAACAAACTTTAAATGATTGATGTGTTACTGGTGTTAATAACAAAGATAAATACCTATTCAATAAGTTCTGTCACTAATTAATGTCTTTACTTCTTAAAGTAGGATTGCCTTGTGTTATTGGAACTGCTGGTGCAGGTGTAGTTGGGTCTAATTGAATATTTACAACAAAAAGAATAGTTACTCTTACAAAACCTGAAGATGAAAGATGAAACGAAAAATTAGAATTATTACTTACTAAATTAAATCAAAATAGTGGATTAGATGCAAAAATAGATAAACAAACTAGTAGCCAAACGCTAGTAAGAACCACAAACCCCGCTAAATTTACTCACATCGATAAAGCCAAAAAAGCCTTGCAAGACTGGTGCAAAAGTAGTGACAAAAGTGACACAGCTACCCATGAAAAAGATTTATGTCAAGTAGAGGAAACTAAAGGCTGAATGTTTTAGGGCGGTGTGAGCTTCCCAATAAAAACCACAGTTGGATGCTTAGGTGGTTTAACAGTATGTGGTTGTTTATTAGGAAGTAATTACGTATTTACAAAAGAAAAATTAGTAGATATTAAAGACAAAAATAGTAAAGCTTGAGACACCAAAATTACATTATTACTAAACAAAATTATTAGTACTGTTAACAATAGAGAAATAATAGACAAAATTTCCCAAAACAATCCTGGAATTTTGATAACTACTTCTGGAAAATTCTCTAATAGTGCTAAAGCTAAAGAAGCTTTACAAAACTGATGTAAAAAAAATAACAAATATGATCAAAAATTAGTTGAAGAATTATGTAAAGTTAAAGATCAAGTAGGTTGAATGTCAAAATAATGTCAGTATCTTTAATAAAGTGAGTTGCTTTAGGAATAGGAGGGGTCAGTGCCGCAACAGCAAGCACCGTAGCAATAATAAATCATAAAGCTAATATTGCTGAAGACGCACTATGAACAGCAAGAACTGATGAACTGGCTAAGAAAATAAAAGCCGAAAGCAATAATTGAAAAAAGCTAGTTGCGGTTATTACTGGTAAAGAAGAGGAAGAAAGCATTTTTAAAATCGAAAACGACAAATTTAAAGATCCAAAAAAAGCAAAGGAAGAATTAAAAGAATGATGCCAAAATAGTGAAATAAAGGAAAGAACATATAACAATATCAATCTTGATACTACTGTTTGTAAATTTAAAAAATAACAATTCCTTGCATAAACTACATACTACTTAGTAGTAATTAATGTATTTAAAAAATATCTTTAGGGTTAATTATTACTTTCGTTAAAGGTCTAGTTATTTTGAGCAGAAATTTAAAAATAATGAAATATTACTAAAAATCAACTAATTATTTAAAAGTAAGTAAAAGTTAGTTTTTTCACATGTTAAGTTTAGTTAAATTTGGAATGCCTTGTTTTTTGGGAGTTGGGAGTGCAGGTGTAGTTGGATCTAATTGAATATTTAAAAAAGAAGAGGTGTTACTAATAGATAGCGAAGACAAAGAGGATTGAGACCAAAAGGTTAAAGACTTGTTTAAAAAAATTAAAAATGGAGATACTAATTTAAAATCACAAATTGCTGGAACTAGTGAACATGCGAAAAGCCTAGAAATAGAAGATAGTAATAATAATAACTTTAAAGAACCAGCAAAAGCAAGGGATTCTTTAATAGCTTGATGCCAAAGTAAAAGGGATTCAAACGAGGATATAGTTACAGAACTATGCAAAGAGAAACAATGAACTGGCTGATTGTTTGGTAATCGAATGGGATAGTTGCATTATTTTTAGATACTGTTAACATTATTAATTTTTAAGAATATCGTAATAGATAATTAAGGGGACGTTTTTATGATCAAACTGTTGATTTTACCTATTTTAGGATTAACAACAGTAAGTGGTAGATTAATTGGTAGTAATTATTTATTTAAAAAAATCATAAATGTGGATTTGGAATAAAATGGTGGTAATTAACAATGAGATTTAAAACTTAAATTATTAATACCAAAATTAACTTCAAATACTCAGTTAAGTGTAAAAATAAATTCAGGAGGTGAAAGTGTTAATAATTTAGCTATTAACAGCTCCGCTCCTGAGGATTTTGCCCAAAAAGATAATGCAAGAAATGATTTAAAGAAATGGTGTTTAAAAAGAGAAAAAGAGGAGTATGAAAAATTGCATGAGAATGAATTGTGTAAAATATCAAAAGAGATAGGTTGGTTATTTTAAATTATGACAGGTTTTTGAAAAATGACTATTCCTTGCTTTTTGGTGGCAGGTGGCACAGGTGTAGTTGGATCTAATTGAATATTTAAAAAGAAATATCTAATAAAAGTAAAAGATTCAGAAGAAGGAGTTTGGGACCAAAAGCTAGAAGAGCTTAAAAAAATGTTAACACCTTCAAATACTAGAGATGAAATTGCACAAAGCATTGGCGGAGGAGAAAAAACTAATCTTGCTTTAAATTCCAATAATAGCGGATTCACTGATGTAGCTAATGCTAAGGTTACTTTAAAAAAATGATGTAATGGAAAAAATCACGAAAAAGAATACTTTGACAAACTGTGTAAAAAAGTTGAATATAAAAATTTAATCTTTTAAGCTCGGGTTATTATTCCCAATTAAGGTTTTGGTTGCGGGTATTTGTTATGCAGCTGCTGGCGGAAGTTTAGTGGGGAGTAATTATATATTTAAAATAGAGCGACTTGTAGATATTCCTCAAGACGGAGCAGAAAATAAATGAGAAGAAAAATTACCTATATTACTTAAAAAAATTATTGCAAATAGCGGTTTAAGTGTCAAGATTGATCCGCAAAAGCATTCTAGCAATTTAGCTAAAACAGGCGCTTCTGGAAGTGAAGAATTTAGCAATAAAAATGATGCAAAAGCTTCTTTAAAAGCTTGGTGCAAAAAAGAAAATAAACAAACAGGAGAAAAAGAGCATGAAGAAGAATTATGTAAAGAATCTGTTAAAAAAGAGTGATTGTTTGGTTAATTAAAAATTGTGTCATTATTTTTAAAAATGGTACTACCAAGTACATTGTTTGTTTCTGGTGGGAGTTTGGTGGGTAGTAATTACTTATTTAAGAGAATGAGGTGGATTGATATTCCGAGCAAAGTTGACGAGAGATGAAATGAAAAATTAAATGAACTTTTGAAAAAGATAGAGAAAGATTTTCATTTGGCAAGAAAGATAGACAAGACATTGAATGCAAGAAGATTAGCAAAAAATGGAAATGATTTTACTAACCGTGACGAAGCTAAAGAAGCATTGCAAGAATGATGTGCAAAAAAAGATAAAACAGAAGCAAAAGAACACTCAAGATCTTTGTGTCACGTACAAGAACAAAAAGGCTGGTTGTTTTAGTAGAACTTAGCAAACGAAGTTATTATTAATTTAAAGAAATAAAAATTAGGAATTATGGTTAGTCTATCATTTAATAGTGCAAATGTAAAATATTTTGCTTAACAATTCCAAATTAACGTTTCTTTCAAAAACCTATTATTAAAAGTCGATAATTCATTGTTTATTAAAGTTAAGCTATTTGTCGAATAATAAAGTAATAGACACAAATAAAATTGATATTAGAGGAACCAAAAACTAAAAAGCACCACAAACTTGATGAAACAAAGATTTAGAGATAAAAAAATTAATTAATGAATTTTGTAAAAACGAAAAAAAAGATTGATTATTTTAATAATGTCAACTGTAAATTACAAATTACTGATTTTAGGAGGAATTTCAGGAATTGGTGCCATATCTGGGGGAGTTGTTGCATTAAATAGACACCTTTCAAATGCCAAAGAAGAAGCTTGAAACACAAACACAAAAAAGCTAGAAGAGAAGGTGGTTTTTGTGCATGGAAAAGTAGATGCCTCACTCAATGATTTAAAAGATTCTATTCGAGAGATAGATGTTGATTTAGCTTTAGAATTAAATAGAAATAATGATGGATTTAAGTATTTTGATAAAGCAAAACAAGCTTTAAAAAATTGATGTTCTGACGAGTCCAAAAAAAGCAAAGAAGCGTTGTCTAAAGAAATGTATTGTGTGTAAAGGAGACTTAATAAAATAAAGCCTTAAAATCAAAAATAAGCACTAACGCTTATGATTTATAAAAGAGCTTTGTAGACTTGATTTAATAAAGATCCTTAAGGTAAGGAAAAGTTAATTCAGGAGTTGTGCCAAAGAACTAAAAATCAAGAATATTCTTTTTAAAAGTCATTTTATGTCTTATTTATCAAAAATAGTTATTCCTTGTATTTTGGGAGTTGGGAGTGCAAGTTTGATTGGGTCTAATTGAGCATTTAAGAGGGAGAAATTAATAAAAATTGAAAATGAAGAGATTAATTCTGGCATATGAGATGAAAAAATAAATATTCTTAAAAATAAATTTGAAAATTCACCTAAAAGGAGTCAACTAGAAATTGATTTAAGTGGTAGGAATCCTGCGTCTTTTAATCTTAATGCGGAAAGAACAGATTTTGCAGATAGAGAAAGAGCAAAAGAAAAATTAAAGGCTTGATGTAAAAAACCTGTTGATCACGAGGAATTATATGATGAACTTTGTAAAAAATCTCAAAAAAAGGGATGATTGTTTGGATAATGAAATACTAGGCTATACTATTTAAAATATCAATTCCTGTTGTTGGTTGTTTAATGAAAAATAATCTCAATCAAAGTACTTTTATTTCACAAAAATAAATCCTAGCAAAATTACTTTGCACCTTGTGGTATTTATTGAATTGGGACAAATATTTCTTTTGTAAGCCTCGCAAATATCTTTGTCATAATTAATAAACCTTTTTCTAAATAGCTTAATCAAATTTCGGAATAAATTTATTTTAACTTTGTAAAAAACGGCAAAAAATTGTTAAGAATAAAGTCATTCTTCTGGTATTATTTTTGAATCCTTTAATTTCTGAATAACAGTCTTATTTAACTTAGTTCTCTTAATTAAATCCTCTAAAGAAGTATACTCTCCCCCTTCTTCCCTCTCCTTAGTTAAGGCCTGTGCTTTAATAGCTCCTAATCCCTCAATAACTATAAATGGCACTAATAACTCCTTCCCTAAAGGCTTAAAGTCAGAATAATCAGACTCATTTATACTAATGGTTCTAAACTTAAATCCCCTTTTTAAAAATTCCAAAGCCGCCTCATAAACATAAAAAGCAGTCTTTTCTTTGTTTTTAACAGAGCTCTTTACTGCAAACTTATTAGACTTCATTCTCTCAAAAATATCATGATATTTACTCCTCACTTCATCAATATTATTATTAATTAATAAAGAATAATCAAAGTCCTCTGCCCTTAATGTAAACCATACAGCATAAAAATGCAAAGGATAATAATACTTGTAGTAAGCTATCCTTCAACTCATTAATACATAAGCTGTAGCGTGTGCCTTAGGAAAAATATAACTAATCTTCTTAGCAGAAGAAATATACCAATCCGGTATATTATGATTCTTTAATATTTTCTCTGCTTTAGCGCTAACCCCATGCCCTTTCCTAATAGACTCAGTAATATTAAAGGCATCTTCTCTCTCTAGCCCCATAGATAACAAATAAAGCATAATATCATCCCTACAAGTAATTACCTCATTAAGCTTATGTGTCCCATCCTTAATAAACTTATCTATATTCCCTTTCCACACCCCAGTACCATGTGAAAACCCGGAAATTCTTATTAAATCTGCAAAACTCTTAGGCTTACAAGTCTTAAGTATCTTTCTAGTAAGCAAAGTCCCAAACTCTGGTAGTCCTATAGCCCCTGTATTATCCCCATCAACATAATCTCCTTCTTCCACTCCCAACACTTGACAAGAACTATAAAGTGCTAATACATTAGGATCGCTAATTGGTACATTTAAAGGATCAAAGCCAGTTAATTTCTTTAACCTTGCTAAAGTAGTAGGATCATCATGTCCTAAGATATCAAACTTAAGTAAAGCATCATGCAAATCATTGAACTCTAAATGTGTAGTTAACCAATCACTAGTAATATCATTGGCTGGATAATTAATAGGAGAAAAATCGTAAATAGTGTAATCATTAGGCACTATCAATATCCCTCCCGGATGTTGCCCAGTAGTTCTCTTAACATCAATTATTTGCTTAACTAATCAATTAATTCTTCCCTGACTATAATTTTTCCCAGTCTCCTCTAAATAATCCCTTACAATAGCAAAAGCAGTCTTTTCTGCCATAGCACTAATAGTGCCGGCCCTATACACCCTTTCCTTCCCAAAATAATTCCTTAAGAAATTATGTGCTTTATTCTGATATTCCCCAGAAAAATTTAAATCGATATCCGGCACTTTATTCCCCCCAAATCCCAAGAATGTTTCAAAAGGTATATTATGCCCATCCCTAGCTAGCTCCTTACCACACCCTTCACATATCTTCGTAGGCAAATCAAATCCAGACTCAGGAAAATCCTCTAATATCTCAAAATAAGAACAATTAGCACACCTATAATGAGGAGGCAAAGGATTTACCTCACTAATATTTAATAAGAAAGCTACAAAAGAAGAGCCTACAGATCCCCTAGACCCAACTAAGAAACCATTATTAATAGACTCAGTAACTAATAAATGAGATACTCAATATATTACTGTGTAATTATTATTAACAATACTATTAAGTTCAAATTCAAACTTATTCTTAATGTAACTATTTAATTCCTTGCCGTAAAGCTCCTTTAACTTCTTCTTACACTGCTTCTTCAATAAAGACTCACATCCCTCAATAGAAGGCGGATGTAACTTCTTCTTAGTTACCTCTAAATTATCCTCTATTTCAGCCAAAAAAGTCTCTTGATTATTAAATGCTAACTCCCCTAAATCCTCTCTTCCCAAAAAAGCATATTCATTAAGTAATTCCTCAGTATTCCTATAGAAAAACAAAGGAAAGACATCATTCTTCTCTCTCCCATCAAATAAATAATGCCTCTTACCAGAAATAGCTTTAGTATGTATTAATACTAAATATTGCTCGCTCTCTCTACTATTCAAATACCTAACAGCTGTATTAAATAGTAACTTGTTACTATTCAGTAATTCAAATAATCTCTTTAAGGCCTTTACTAACTCTTGCTCCTCTATTATTTCCCGATCTATATCATGAACAAAGTGAGAAACAGGAGGCAGTATTAAATAATCATAAAATTTAGCAACCTCAAGCAACTCTTTCTCATTATTCTTAAAAAGTAATCCAATTATTTCTGAGTTTAAAGGCGGAGAAACAATTAATAAATTTTCTCTATATTTATTCAAAGTGCTCTTACTAATCATAGCTCTATCATGAAATGAAGTAGTATGAGCTATAGAAAGTATTTCGTAAAGATCTCTTATTCCCTCTTTATTCTTTGCATAAATTAATACATTATGTCCATGTACATATTTAAATATATTAGGATTAATTAATCTCTCATTTAATCCCTCCCAAGAATCCTCTATATCAATTCCTACTCTCTCTAATTGAGGTATTAATAATCTAGAAAATACTTCTCATAATATAGTAACATCATAACCAGCAGAGTGAGCTTCAGTAGGAGAATAATCACCCCCATTCCTCTTAGAAATGGCCTCTAAAGAGTGTGATTTATATTTCTCTTCAAAGAATAATATTTGTGATAATCTCATAGTATCAATAAATGGCACATTAAATCCTTCCAAATTATTCTGTGCATACTTAGCATTAAGAAAAGGCAAATCAAACTCAATACCATTATGTGCTACTAATATCCCATCTCCCACAAAATCCTTTATTTCTCTAAGTACTAAAGGTAACTCTCTCCCGTACTGCTCTAACTTCTCATCAGTAATCCTAGTTAAATTAATAATTCTTTCCCTTAAAGTTTTCTTAATCTTGATATATGAGTGATATTCATCCACTTTCTGTAAATCAATATATTTATGAATGGCTATCTCAGTAATCTCATCAAATAAAGGATTTAACCCAGTAGTCTCAATATCAAATACACAATAAGTATTACTTGTCTTTAACTCAGTATTAAGAAAAGCATAATAATTCTCATCATAAAGCTCTAATTCTGTACCATATATAGGCTTTATTCCTAACTCTTTAGAAACAGACTCTACTTCTGCAAAAGACTGTACAGAAGCTAAATCCGCAACGCCTAAAGCGCTATGTCCATATTCTTTAGCTTTCTGTGCAAAGTCCTTAAATTTATATAGCCCATCAAAAGCCGAATACTTAGTATGTATACATAAAGGCACTAACTTCTTTTCACATAAATCTCTTTTTGGCTCTTCCTGTACATCAGCTAAAGTTAATGAAGTAATATTCCCGTCTGAGAAGTTTGAATATATAGAGCCCTCTGCAAATAAACTATAACTACACCCATACCACTTCCCAATCTCTAATTTTCCCTTAAAATCAGCCTTTAAAGCAAGTCAATAAAATACTTCTCAATCAGTAAGCCCTAGCTTGTACTTCTTATTTCCCTTTAAATCTGACTTTTCTTCAATATGAAATAAATAAAGCTGATGTTGATCCTTCTTTGGCGCAGGTAACTCAATTTCAAAAGCTTTGTTAATAGCAAATCTAAGAAATAGTTGTAAATTATCTTTATGTGGAACGATTAAATTAGCCTTTCTTATCTCTAACCTGTAATCCATCAAGTCCGTTTGTTCCGGACTTAAAGTAATAGGTACCTCAATTAAATTAAAGTATTGATTAATTAAATTAACCGCTTGCTCTTTAGACTCAATACTATTAATTACTACTAACCTAATAGCTCCTTCGTGCTTCTCATCTGTCCTATCCTTACTAAAATCCCATAAATTCTTTAAGAAAGAAGCATTAATGTAAGGCTCTTTGAACTTAAAAGTAACTGTTATTTCACGCTCATTTGCATTTACATCATAGTTACAGACTAATTTAGCACTTACATCTCGCCACTCTTTTGGGGAAAAAAGCTTAAAGTAATCAACAAATATTTTTCTATAGGTTTCCATTAACTACAAAGAAAAATAAGAAAAAAAAAGTAGTATTTAATGCAAATGTATGAGAATCAAATCTATCTCAAAAACCTCCGTGTGCCCCTAATAAAGCACTGTAATCCTTAATATTAAAATAACGTTTATATTTACTAAAGACTAAATCTCCCATATTCGCCATCAATAAAATTACAGGCATAAGAAGAGTGATTCATACTGTAGAGAAAGCTCCCTTAACACTTCACCTTCCTATTAAAGTCACTACTAAAGTCAAAAAAGTAACTGGCGCTATAGGAAAAAGAAATCCCTCCAGAGTTTTATTAGGAGACCACTCAAACACTCTCCTTTGCCCATACTTACTCCCAAACCAATAAGCCAAAGTATCATTAATCATTACTGCCCCTAGTAATAACGCCATTAAATAAATATCAACTAAAGACAAGAAAATAAAGGCATTCCAAAAGCAATAAGCTAATGCATTCAATTGAAGAAATACTCACTTATCTTTTTTAAAATAACGCCAAGAAGCTACCCCTATTACATAAAGAAAAAGTAATCAATATAAGTAATATATTAAATATCCCTCAGGAGCTATCACTAACCATAAAAAAGGTGCTAAAGTAATAAATGAAAAAATAATTGCTTTGTAGTTATCTGTAGACTCTAAAGCATTTATTTCTTTAAAGCTAATAAATACTAAAGAAGAAAGAGCAAGCAATTCAAAGGGAAGTACTAAAGTCTTAGGAAGAATCGCATTTAAAAGAATAAATAACGAGAGGGAAGCTACTACAAGAAGCGCTGTAGCGGCTCTTGACTGCAACTGCAACTTATATGGTCATCAACTCTTTCTCTTTTTTTGAATAAATTTCCTCTAATCTCCCATTCATTACTTTAATTTTTGAATCCAACTCATTCATATTTTTTTTCTCTAAATCCTCAGAAAGCTCTTCTTTTTTAATAAGCACCTGAAAATCCTTCCTCACTACTCTCAAAGCTACTTTTGCCTTCTCTAAATACTCCTTAGCTTCTTTAACTGACCTCTTCCTAGTTTCCTCAGTAGGGGGCAATAAAGATATTCTTATTAAATCAGACTGTACTATAGGACTAAACTCTGGCTTATGTTTCTGAATGGCTTTATTTATTTCTTGAATTAAAGAAATATCATAAGGTTTAATTTCAATAGTCCTAGCAGAAGGAATAGTAATATTAGCTAACTCATTAAGCTTCATTTCTGAGCCATAAGCCACGACTAATACATTAGCTACTAAATCAGGATGCACTCTAGAAACATACAACTTCTTAAAGTTATTCTCTAATCTCTCAAAAATCTCCCCAAACTCCTTATCTAAAGAGCTTCAAATAGCACTCATTAATTGATAGAGGTATACTCTATATCGCCCTTTAAAGCCTTAACAAAAGAATCCTTAGTATCTTGATTAAATACTAATAACTCTACTTTGTAAGGAGCTAATAATGCTAAAGCTGTATGATCCATTACTTTAAGCTTTCTAAATAATATTTCATCATATGAAAGTTTTGGTAAGAATACTGCATCTTTATATTTATTTGGATCTTTATCATATACACCCTTAACACTATTCTTGCCTATTAATACTTTAGTAGCCCCTATCTCAATAGCTCTAATGGCAGCACAAGTATCAGTACTTACAAAAGGCATCCCAGTTCCAGCTCCAAATATTACTACTTCATGAGCATCTAAAGCTCTAGAGATATTTTCTTGATTTAACTCTTCTGCCACTCTTGGACATGAAAGAGCAGAATAAATTCTGCTCTTAATATTCTTTTTTTTCAAGTAATTCTGTATAGTAATACTATTCATTAAAGTGGCTAACATTCCTATATAGTGTGAAGACTGATCTTCAAGAGCATCTAACTTATTCTCGCTCCCCCTTCATATATTCCCCCCTCCCACTACTAAAGCTAAATCGTATTTTTGTAATAACTCTTCTATTTGATCTACTAAATTACTAATAATTTCATTATTAAAAAAAAAGGTTTCATTAAGTTTTTTTAAATTTCCACCACTTAACTTCAAAAGGATACGCTCCCTACTCATTTAAACTACTAAAGTATTTTTCAAGTATAAAAAGTAAAGGATAGTTCTGCGTACCACACTCAAAAGACCTGTAATCCTTTCGGATAGTATAGCTCTCTCGACCTAAAGAACTAATACTATTAGCTCCTATGTATAAAGGTTCTAAATCCCCCTTATAACCTAAAATAGCAACGCCTGCTCTAGGTACAAAAGTAAAAAAAGAAGCTTCCTTAGCTACTTCTTGTATGGAATTTAAATGAATAGCTTTAACTTTATTATGCTCTAATAATTTATTAGCGTAATACAAATTAGGAAGCAAAGCTATTTCCCCATCTCACTTAAAATGCTTCTTAATTAGCTCTCTTAAAGAACTAATTCTTTGTAATAACTCTTCTCTTCAAAGCGCATTAGAATTATTTAAATTTATTATTTCCTTTAAGTAATATTTCTTTACTACTTCTTTAAACAACTATTTTTGTTGCTCCTTTATTCTAGCTGCCTTCTCTATAGCTTCATCTATATTCCCTACATATAAGAAAGCTTCTTCAGGTAAATCATCCACCTCCCCATCCACTATTTTTCTAAATGACTCCACAGTATCATCTATCTTTAAATACTTACCAGGAATATTAGTAAACTTCTCAGCTACAAAGAAAGGCTGTGAAAAGAAGTTCCTTATTTTTCTTGCTCTAAAAACAGTATCTCTATCTTCCTGTGAAAGCTCATTAATACCCAAAATAGCAATAATATCTTGTAATTCTTCATACTTCTGTAACATCTCTACTACTCTATTAGCTACTTCATAATGCTTCTCTCCTACATACTCAGGATTTAATAAATTAGAGGAACTTTGAAGAGGAGATACAGCAGGATAAATGCCCAAAGAAGCAATCTTCCTATCCAATACTACTTTAGCATCCAAGTGTGCGAATACCGTAGCTGGAGCAGGGTCAGTAATATCATCAGCCGGCACATAAACAGCTTGTATTGAAGTAATAGACCCATCTCTAGTTGAAGTAATTCTTTCTTGCAATCTACCCATTTCATAAGCCAATGTAGGTTGATAACCAACAGAAGAAGGGGTACGTCCTAATAGAGAAGAAACTTCTGATCCAGCCTGTGAAAAACGGAAAATATTATCAATGAATAATAGAACATCACTACAATACTCATCTCTAAAGTGTTCTGCCATTGTTAGACCGCTCAAAGCCACTCTCATTCTCGCCCCCGGCGTCTCATTCATCTGTCCAAATAGTAATATAGTATTCTTAAGAACACCACTATGTTCCATCTCAAAATAAAGGTCATTACCCTCCCTAGAACGCTCCCCTACACCTACAAAAATAGATAACCCATCATGCCCCATAGCACAGTTATGAATTAATTCTGTAACAATAACGGTCTTACCTACACCAGCACCACCAAATAACCCAATTTTTGAACCCTTAGCATAAGGAATTAATAAATCAATAATCTTTATTCCTGTTTCCATAATTTCCACTCTTGAAGATTGTTGTTTCAAAGGCGGTGGTAAAGCATGTATTGGCTTCCACTCTAAATTCTCAGGTAACTCTTTATTATCAATAGGCTCTCCCAACACATTAAACATTCTTCCCAATATAGATCTCCCAACAGGTACCTTTATTGGATCAAAAGTTCTAAATACAGGAGTCCCCCTAGCTAACCCAATAGTTTGAGTAATAGCAATACATCTAACAACACCATCCCCAATAAGCTGAGCCACTTCAAGAACACCTAACTGCTCCCCATCAATATTCTTAACTACTAACTTCTCATTAATAGCTGGCTGCGTAGACTTTGTAAAGAATACATCCACAACAGGCCCAAATATTTGGAATATATGTCCCTCTGCTCTTTCTTCTTGTTGCACTCCCATATTTTACTACTTCTTCTTAGATTGTACAGCCACCACAATCTCAGTAATTTCCTGAGTAATGTTAGCTTGTCTAAGTTTATTAAATGTTAATGTATATTCATCTAATAATTCGTTAGCATTTTTAGTTGCATTATGCATTAAATCTCTTCTACTACTGTGCTCAGAAATTTTAGATGTCATAACTCCACCTAACACAATACACTCTAAATACTTAGGAAATAAATCTATTATTACTTGAGGATATGCTAATGCAGTGTTAAGTGTTTTCACATATATCTTTTTTTTATTAGCAAAATACTTTTCTGTAAACGGCAATATATTAACTTTTTCTATTATTCCCTCTTTAGGATCTTTCAAATATACAAAAGTTAATTTTTTGTAATGCTTAGTAAAAAAGATATCAAATATCTTTCCTGTAATATCCCTTAATTCTTGAGATAATATATTTACATTAATTTCAGAATTCCTAAAATACTCTAAATATCCTTCATAAGCTACTAAAGAAGCTCTTAACTTCTTGCCCAGTACTATTATTCCGTCAGTAGATGGAATAAATACACTGTCTAAATATCTCTTGACTTTATCATTAAAGTCCCCGCACATTCCAATATCAGTACCTAAAACTACTCATAACTCTGATTTATCTCTAGAGTACTTAATTAACTCTTTATTGGTAGATCTAATATCGTGATCTGGATTATTGTACAGTTCAAAAAATAGCTTGTATACACCCTTTAAATAAGGGGAAGACTTCTTTAATAGCTCTTTGTATAAATTAGACTGGTTTGAAGAAACTACTTTAAGTGCATTAGTTATCTTGGCTGTAGTCTTAGTGGAAGTAATCTTTCGCTTAATTTGGGGAAGATTAGCCACTATTTCTAAAGTCTGCTAGTAATTTCTGAGCAAACTCTAATAGCTTTTCACTAAGTTCTGGAGAAACCTTCTCATTCAAATCTACTTCCTCTAATAAAGGTGAAGCATTTCATTCTTCAAGTGCAAATCTAACAAAAGGAATTATTTTCTCTACATCCTCTATAGACATAATAACTCTATTCCTAATTAAGAATAATAAGAATAGCTCATCTGTAGGCGACCTAGTCTCTCCCAAATTCTGAATTAAACACTTAAGTATTCTTGAACCTAAATTTAAATTAAATTTAGTAGACTCATTAAGTTCTGAGCCAAATCTAGCAAACTCTAATAATTCAAAATATTGAGCTAACTCCAACTTCAAAGTACTACTCATATCTTTAATAGCCTTCTTTTGCGCAGCACCACCAACCCTTGAAACAGAAAGAGTAACATCAATAGCTGGTCTTTGTCCTTGGTTAAATAAGAGTGTCTTTAAGAATATTTGACCATCAGTAATAGAAATAACATTAGTTGGAATGTAAGCAGAAATATCATCTGCTTGTGTTTGAATAATAGGTAAAGCTGTTATAGATCCTCCGCCATACTCTTCACTAAGTCTCCCAGAACGCTCTAATAATCTAGAGTGTAAATAGAAAATATCCCCTGGGAAAGCTTCCCTACCTGGAGAGAAGTTAAGTAACAAAGAAAGTGTTCTATAAGCAATAGCGTGCTGTGTCAAGTCATCATACACTATTAATACATCCTTCCCTTTCTTCATTCAATACTCAGCAATAGTAATACCTACAAAAGGAGCTAAGAATTTAAGTGAAGGTAAGTCAGAAGCTGAAGCA
The DNA here is from genome assembly GCF_001645765.1 of Candidatus Mycoplasma haematobovis. Lineage (GTDB taxonomy): Bacteria > Bacillota_I > Bacilli_A > Mycoplasmatales > Mycoplasmoidaceae > Eperythrozoon_B > Eperythrozoon_B haematobovis. The sequence goes on from NZ_LWUJ01000013.1 coordinate 22,161, forward strand.
TTAACAATAACTGTATAATCCATAGCTTCTTTTTCTTTAAGACGCTTAACAATCTGGAATAAAGTTGAATTCTTTTGTCCAATAGAAACATAAACACAATAACAATCCTTCCCTTTTTGATTAATAATAGCATCTAAAGCTAAAGAAGTCTTACCTGTCTGCCTATCTCCAATAATTAGCTCTCTTTGCCCCTTGCCAATAGGAATAAGAGCATCTACAGCTAATACCCCAGTATACAAAGGCTGATCAACAGACTGCCTTTCCATAACCCCAGGGGCTATTCTCTCAACTTGCTCCCACTCAACATTTTGAATATCTAATTCTTCATCCTGTGCTTTCCCCAATACATTAATAACTCTTCCCGCTAATGAATTCCCTACAGGAGCAGAGAAAGTCTTATTAGTTCTCTTTACTTCATCCCCCTCTTGCACACTAGAATATTCACTAAGCATAACTGCCCCTACTAAATCAGAGCTTAGTGAAAGTACTAATGCATAAAGAGAATCATTAATTATTAATACCTCATTAAGTTGCGCATTCTTAAGTCCAGAAATATTAAGAATACCATCAGAGTTAGTAATTACTTTTCCATATTCAGTAGATACTGAACAAGCTTTGTAATTTTTAATTAAGCTCCTAAGAGTTTCTGTGTATTGATCTAACTTAATATCCTCCGCCATAATTAACCAAAGACAGAATCTAATTGTAGTTTTAATCTAGCCATATTTGAGCTTAATGAAAACTCCTCTATGTAAGTATCCATTTGCACTTTAAGTCCTAATCCCAATGATTCATCAATTAAATAATGAAATAAACACTTCCTATACACTTTCTTAGACCACAGCTTCTCTAGTCTATCTTTTTGTTCTTGAATTATAGGAAAACTAGAATAAACAAATACATTTTGAACATTAAGTACTTTATTAATAGTTGATTTAATAGTAGAAAGAAATAAAGATAAATGAAAGATTAAATTCTTATCTATCAATATATTTAAAGTATTACTAAATAATTCATCAATGCTAAATTTTTCACACATAACTTTCAATGCTTCTTTTTTATGATCTCTATCTAAACCATATTCAGCAAAAAAAGCCAATATATCCTCTTCTTTTTCTAAGAATTCAATAAGCTTTTCTGTTTGATCTAATAGAGATTGTTTTTCTTGATTTTCGCTATAAAAACTTAATAATGCTTCTGAGATTTTATTAATTGCTACTAAAGCACTAGCCATAACTAATTAAGTTTAGAAGTAATTTTTTTATCCTCTAAATCTTTAAGATAGGCATCAATAACATGTCTTGAATTTTCTTCATTAATATGCGCTCCAATTAGCTTCTGAGTTAATTCCATAGACAATCTTACTACTGAACCCTTAATCTCATCTTTAGCTTTTTGCTCTATTATTTTTATTCTATGATCTACTTCTGCCTTAGCAGAGGCGGTAATCTTATCTGCATTACGATTAGCTTCTGTAAGAATTCTAGAGGCTTCATGTCTAGCAGCCTCTTCTGTATTACGTCTTAAATTAAATAAATAATTCCTTTCTTTCTTAAGTAAGTTCAAGAAGTATTTAGTTTCTCTTGAGCTTACTATTAAATCTTGTTTAGTCTTATCCAATAATTTCTTATTCTTATCTATAAAATCATTAGTTGGTTTTCACACCCATACAGTAATACAAGCAATTATTACTATAGCACACAAAACGTGTATTAATAAAGTTCAAAAATTCACGCTTAAATGATCATTTAAAAATTTTTTAACTTCTTGTGAAAATGATATACCATCCTCATTGAGGACAAAACCATCAATCCAGAATATCTTATTAAATCATTCTCAAAAGTCAACTTCCATAATTGGCTCATATCTCTAACTATACATGCATAGAAGAGCCACAATTAAACCATATATAGCAACTGATTCACAAACTGCAGCGCCCACGATGTATTGTCTAAATATTAATGCTTCTACTTCAGGATTTCTAGCAAGAGCTTCTACAGCTTTACCTCCAATGTAACCTTGACCTATTGCTGCACCAAGGCCTCCCACTAAAGCCAATCCAGCACCCACTTTCTTGCCAATATCGTTATTGCCACTATTTGACTGCTGCTGCTGCAGAACTCATATTATATGGTTTAATATATCCTTTCAAAAATCACTCATAATCACTAACTACTCCCAAACTTACAAAGTAAAGCTACAATTAGTCCATATATTGCCACAGACTCACAAACTGCAGCCCCAACAATGTACTGTCTGAAAATTAAAGCTTCCACTTCTGGATTGCGTGCTAAGGCTTCCACCGCCTTACCGCCTATATACCCTTGACCAATAGCCGCTCCTAACCCTGCAATAAGTGATATTCCTGCTCCAATATTACTGCCCAGTTCATCTTTTTGTGCCTGTGCCTGTTGTTGCAAAACCCAAACTATATGCTCAAATAGTGCTTTCAAAAAACCATCAAACATTATTAAACAATAATTCTACTAACCAAACTTACACAACAATGCAACAATCAATCCATATATAGCAACAGATTCACATACCGCTGCGCCCACGATGTATTGTCTAAATATTAATGCTTCTACTTCAGGATTTCTTGCTAAAGCCTCGACTGCCTTACCGCCAATATATCCCTGTCCAATAGCAGCTCCCAAACCAGCTACCAAAGACACTCCTGCTCCAACATTCTTACCAACATCATCACTATTTGCTTGCTGCTGCTGCTGCAGAACTCATATTATATGATTCAATAGCTCCTTTCAAAAATCAAGCATAGCTATTGAACGGTAAATTTAATTCCCAAACTTACACAACAATGCAACAATCAATCCATATATAGCAACAGATTCACATACCGCTGCGCCCACGATGTATTGTCTAAATATTAATGCTTCTACTTCAGGATTTCTAGCAAGAGCTTCTACAGCTTTACCTCCAATGTAACCTTGACCTATTGCTGCACCAAGGCCCGCAATAAGCGATATTCCTGCTCCAATATTTTGTCCTAACTTTTGTTCATTTAAATGTAAATGTCCTTGAAAAACTCACATTATATGATTTAATAAATCTTTTAAGAGGTCTTCCATATTAAACTCCTGCCGCTAACAAAGCCAAGAATATACCAAGAATAGGAGAGAAGAAAACTGAATAATCACAAATAGTTGAGATAATCATATACTTTTTGAATACTAAATCTTCACTCCTTGGATTTCTAGCCAAAGTTGCTATTCCTTTTCCTCTAATATATCCAGAACTTATCGCAAAAACAAAAGAAAGTATGAAAACAAATACTATTCCAACTCACTTTCACTCTTCTGAACTGCTTAGAAGAACTATTGAAAACATTTTATACTACTCTACAAAATCCTCACCTTCAGGTAGCTTCTCATCCGGTGGCGCTCCTTCTGCCCGCTGGGCAAGAGCCCAATAACACATCGTTAATAACATAAATATCATTGGCTGTATAGTTCCATCTACTAAATCAAAATATATATGAAAAGGAAATAGGAATAGAGGAGCCAAATACAACCCTAAATATTCAACATTACCATGTTTAAATAATCCCTGTGTAGCATGATAAATACAGAACAATATTAAAGAACCAGCCAAAGTATTCCCCCATAATCTACAAGCCAAAGAAACTACTTTACTTAATTCACCAAGAATCTTTAGTGGATCAGGAATACCAAATATTTTTTTCTTTTTGTATTTAATTCAAAATAAGTAATCACCAAAATATCTAAATCCTCTGTTAATTATTCCAATTACTACAGTACCTAAAAAAACTACTATAGCAATCGAAGTTGGTACTACTAATGAATTACCAATAGAGTCAAATCCTATTATCGAAATAATATTTGAAAACCAAAACAGTGCCATTATGTATATGAAAAATGGCACTGCCTTATGATAGGATTTCCCTACTATTTGATAAGCATTACGCTTAATTCATTGAATTACTAAAAATATCAAGAAAGCTAACCTAGGTAAATCTCCATAGTCTTTTGCGGCTCTAATAGCGTCATAGTAATAGTTTGCAGTGAGTACTAATAGAATAGTTAGTACCAAAAGTGTAACAGCGTGCCCAGTAAAACTTCAATTGGTCTTAAAAAAATCACTACTTAGAACAGAAATTAAGTTCATTAGATCACCATTTTTAACCTTTGCCTTCTAGGGAAGAGGAATAGATGCGCAATAATCATCGTAGGGTACCAAGCTGCATAACGCAATACAGTTGCTATACTAAAAAAATACTTATCTATGTATGAGCCATTTGAGCCATTGCATCATGAACTAGCTGAACTACCAATTAACATACATATGGCAACTGCAGTTACCGGAATTAGATTAACAAAATTTGAAAAAAAATGACTCAAAAATAAAGTAATCTTTACAGATGACTTAACTTTTCTCTTCTTTTTCTTACTCTTGCTAGGTTTAGTATATTTTGCTAATCATCCTTTAGTTTCTGTATTTAAATAATCAACATTAACTGCTCTAGTAGTTAATTTGTGATGTATTCATAAAGATAATGTACTACATGCAAAACACATTAAACATGAAATAAATCTAGTAAATTTTTTACCACTACCACTACTTATAGAATCTCCTATTATGGCCGCAAACATCAATGCAAAAAAACTATAAAAAAATACCCACAAATACAATCTGTAATAACTACCTAATACCATTACTCTATGGCTGCTCTATTTCTCACCATTTCTAAATTCCTTCTTCTTTTTTCAAATTCTTTATGAGCAAAAAGAATGATATTAGTCCAGTAATAAGCCACTGTCTTAATTACTACTAATACAAATACATGTACTATTCACAATACAAGTCCTAATATCTTAGTAGTAAATGTATCTGTATGCACTAGAGATGCTTTGCCATCTCTAGTAGGAAATTGAAAGCCGAAACCATTTGTAGATCCGATAAGTATTAAAGTAAACCAACAGGCCATTAAATAATAATTAAAGGTTCATAATAACCATACAACAAGCTCATTTCTTGTAGTAATAAATGCATCATAGCTTAAGTTTTTTAAAATCTTCTGATACTTATTTAAATATTGCTTGTAGGAAATAGCAAAAGCTATTCCTCCAAAAGCCAAAAATAAACAAAACTGGTTATAGAGAGCGCTAAGAAATACCATAGATAAAGATAAGAATATTAGGAATAAAGTTAAGAAACATCCAATTAAAGAAATGAATACAGCATCTGCTATAGATTTAAAAAAATGAAAAGGCTTATTCATTTCTTAATAAATAAGTGAGCGGAATAGTAGCAAGTATAATTTTCACACTTTCTTTAGCCATCCTAACGCTTAATAGTGTAGAGTATGGCACTAAAGAATATTGTGAAGCACAGTAAGTACCATATATTAAAGATACTATTACTGCATTAAGTAATAGTACATTGAAAGCTTCTTTGTATTTAATAGCTAATAAAGAACTTATTAGTAAACTAATTAAGACAAAGAAAGGATTAAAAAAATAAATTGCTATGCAGTGTAATAACACATTAAGTCAAGCTAAAGAAGCATAATGAAAATATTTCATTATGCCCCCTAATGAACCAATTAAAGCAGGCTGTAATAAAAATAATCAAGAAAAGGAGCTTTCTCAGCTCAAAGAAATAAGATCTACTACTAACCCAGATAAGAACCCTATAGGAGTTCCATATATTCATCCTATTGCTATTAGGGGAATACTTACAAAAGATAATTTCATTTCAAATATAGGTAAATAAACGTAAAGGCAATCTAAAGCTATAGCTGAGAATAATAAGAAAACTAAGTGTTTCTGCAGAGGAAAGTGCAGATATAGCTTCCTCTGCAACATTAACTATTTAAAGTAGAAGTCTTAGAAATATCAGCTAAATGTTTTTCAAGAGTACTTTCCATTAATTTCTTATCCTCTTCTGGTTGAAAATAAAGGTAAGAAACTAAGTATATTAAACCAATAAGAATAATGATAGTTATTAGACCTATTCATAGACCTTTGTTCCATCCATCTAAATTCTTAGTAATTATTTGAGAGCCTACTCCCCCCTCTGAATTAGTAGATAAAGCAAAAGTGAAGAATAATGAAAAGAAGAATGTGTAATAGAACTCAGTTCTCTGGAAAGAATACTTTAAATTATCATTAGCAAAAGTCTTCCTAGAATAGTGCAATCCAAATAAGAAATAAATTACTGCCAAAGAAGACACAATTATTAATTGTGCTTTATCTTGTGCTCCTGTAAGAGCGCAAGATACTAATAAAGTTAAAGCAGTAATAGCTCCAAAAAATAATAAATAACTAAGTATTATTTTGATTATTACATTCCTCTTCGGCTTTGTTTTGTATATGTAAATAGCTCCACTCCTAATATCCTCCTTTAATCTCTCTCAAGCATGACTTCTTAGTATTAAATCATCTACTACTTTACCTACTGGAGCATTAACATCTAAAGTATTAAAGAAGTTTTTGTATACTACTGTAGCATTAGGCTTCTCTTCATAAGGCTCTTTAGCTAACTCTTCTTCAGAAAGATTATCTAAATCAAGATCACATACATTCTGTACACATATTCTTAAATAATTAACATAGTCATTTAACTCTTCATCACTATTAATTTCATACTTCTCATTAACTATCTTTGCTTCGTTAGCAAAGTAATTCTCTTTGTACTTATCAAATAGTGCATAAACCTCTGAACTACTCTTATTACTCTTATTAGCTATTCAAATTAATAGTGAAAAAGAACTCTCTATTGCATCTTTAAGAGCTGCTCTAGTACTTTCACTTGCAAAGAATTTACGTCCAAGTACTAATTGATCTAAATATTTAAATAAACGAACATATGCTCTAGCGTACATTATTCCTCCAGTTCTAAATTCTTTTTAATTAAAAAAAATTTAAGCAAACTTAGATTAGTATTGAAAGAATACTTAAGACTTATGAGTAAAGAATATAGCTCAATAATAAAGTCCTTATACCACTCTAAGATCTTACTGCCTCTCATATCATAAATTCTTTCATAAGTCTTTAAGAAATATTCTTTAGTTCCTAATTTAAGTGCTATTTCTTCCAAACTATATCCCTTTATTTTCAATTCTAAATAAGACTTAAAATCAAGTAATTTATGTGCAAATGGATGAATAAACTTCTTAATTTCATCATCTTGTAATTTATTTAAGAATAGCATTCACTCATAATCTTTACCACTTAAATAAACAGCAAAGAAATTGTAGTAATTTAAATCTTCTCTAGGATCTTTCAATAAAGTCTCTATATTCTCTTGATTTATTTCTCCTAATAAAGAAAGATTAAATACAAAATCTCTTATTACTGAAGCGCTAGGAGGCAACTTATCTTTAATATATTTAAGTTGCTCTTTAGGCAACTTAACTAAATGCTTCTTTAACTTACTATCTATATATCCTCTCTTAGTTTTCTCAGTTAATTTAACTACTTTGAAGTCTTTATTATGAAATAACTCTTTAAATGAATTGTTTAAATAGATTTCTGTATCTACTTTATGAAGAAATAATACATTTAAATTCTCGTGCTTTATAGAGCGCAAAAAGTTCTCTAATTTAATACAAGACTCAACAAAATCTTCGATAATATAATTCTGATCATCATTAAATAAATCTACTTGTAATAAGAATATATTTAATTCTTCAATAGTAGGTCTCCTAATACTTCTTGCTTTAGGAAATACTTTCTTAAACTCTTCTGCTTTATCATCTAATAAGCCTAAATCTGAAGAGTAATAGAACTGTAACACTATTTATTTCTCCTTAAGTTTATTACTATAGCAGTAGTAAATAATAAGAGAGCTATAGTACTTGCTTCATAACTTCAAGAAATGTTAAGAGAAGCTTTATTTAAATAAGAATGCTTTAATAAGAAATAAAATAGGTCAATTAATTTACTATTTAAAGTAGCAAGAAATAGTAAAGGAAAAGTTAAGAAGAAATAAATAAAGAATAATGTTACTATAGGCGAGAAAATAATTAAGTTAATAAAGGATAATAAATAAAGCTTATTAGTTCAAGGAAGAGTTATTAAAGAGCTGTAAATAAAGATAAGAATAAAGCATTTTTGTGCTTTATGTTTACCCTCTACTAGCATTAATAATAGAGTAATAATAAAGCTTAATAAGAAAGAATAATTTGTATATATTCCAAAATTAAAGAGAGGAACTAATATAGTAGCTAAACTTCAATTCTTTAATTTTGATTTAGTATTAAGAAAAGTAGTAAGTATTACTCTTAAACAAGGAATAGAAAAATTAGTGAAACACCATCAAATAATAAGTACTATAGGCGTTACTATTTTAGAAGCTTTTTCCTTCTTAAATAGTAAGTAATAAAGTACTTTCTTAATTAATACAAAGTGTAATCCACTTATGCAAATTAAGTGGGCTATACCTAATTCTTTAAAACTTTCATATGTATCTGACTCTTTCTTACCTGAATTAAAGAGTAGTAGGGCTATAAAAGAAGCATCTCTTTCTGAATAATATTTTCTTAAGAAATTATTTAAAGGCTTATGAAAGTCAAATAAATAATTAAAGTAAGTGTTAGGACACTTTAATGGCTGTAAATAAGCTAATGCAGTACCTATTAAAGTAGCTCATAATATTACTTCCCCTTTAATTTTGAATAAATGTATATAGAGAACTAAAGGAATTAAGAATATTAAAGAGTAATAAGAATTAAAGCATCAAACAATGAAAATTAAATTTAAAGCAAAGAATAAATAAGACTTGTCTTGCTCTCACTCCTTCTGCCTTTCTTCATAACTAAGCACATAGCTTTAATTATGAAAAAATTAAGTAATGGCTACTAACTTAGCTGTTTGCGAAATTTGCGAAAGATCAAAAAATCATTTATGAATAAAGCTATATAGTTTTGGTCTTTTGCTCTCTAATTTAGTAAATAATTTCTTCCTAGAAAGTCTTGGTATATTAGCCCTTCACTTTTCTCCGAAGTAAGAATCAGTTCTATATAGATTATGGTAAATATAGACAAAGAAAGCTATGCTATGAAAAATATAGCTTGGAAGTGTAATAGCTTTAAAGAAATTCATTTTTTGTTCTTCGTCTGTAGTGGCTGGTATTCTTCATAGTCAGCTATAGAAATGCTCTAGCTTTAATATGAAAGTATCAAAGATAGAGTAAATAAAGAAACAAGTATTAAAGAACATAGCTCCCATAAAGAATATGAATAAACAGTTATGAAAGAAATAGCTGTATTCTCTAAAGTCCTTTAAGAACCTGTAAGTAATAATTACTGCTCTTTCTTTGAAGGAATCTCTTAAGAAAATAAAGATACATGTAAATAAGCAAGGAAATATTAAGAATCAAAGAACTACAAAAAATCTAATTCAATATATATCTGAGTTGTAAGGAACAGTATTATTGGCCATAAAGGGTAGTGTAAGAAGTAAGTTCATTTTCATATTTAGTAATCTTTTCTTGTACTTCTTTTCTTAAATGTTCAGGAGCTTTAGCTAAAGTAATAAGTCTATTTTTTAAGAACTTTAATTCTTCATTAAGTTTAGCTTTGACTTGAACTATATATTTCTCATATTTAAGTACTTTTTCTTCTGGTAAAAAAAGTTCCACCATTACATCCTCAATAAAAAAAGTTAAAGTTCTTTCTTTACTTCTCTCTTTAGCTACTTCAATAAGCTCATGATTAAGTAGCTTTAAGTAATCTAGTAACTCTTCACTATATTCCTTTTCTGTAACTAATCTAGTATTTATTCTTAAATCTCAATCCAACTCTAACTGCTTCTTAATAGAAATGTAAGTATTTAAATATTTAAAAAATCACTCCATATTTAGAGGCTTCTTAGTGGGAGTAATTACAGGTAGCTTAATAGGAATGTTAAAGCTGGGAATTAAAGGATTTAGTAATAATAGGAGTCTATTTCAAGCATAAAATAAAAAGCCCTTAGTATTTTCAAAGCTATTGCTTTTCTTAATTAATTTAAATAGCTCTAAATACTTATTACAGAACTCATCTCAAGCAAAAGAAATAACTCTTTCTGTTAAGAAAGCAAAATTTAGATTATTGTAATGCCGCTTTATTTCTTGCTCTACTTCTTGAAGTTTAAAGAGTAATCACTCTTCTGCTGAATTTAATGCTTTAAAGGCTTCTTGAGTACTCTCAGAAGCTACAAAAATACTAGCATTCTTTAATTTGTGCACGAATTTAGAGTAGTAATCTAATTTATTCTTAGAAAAAGCTATATTGTTTTCCTGATGTGTATTTCCTAAAAAAAAGAGTCTTATTGCTTCCAATCCATATTCTTTCTTAAGCTCTAAAGGATCAATACCATTATTAAGAGATTTAGACATTTTTCTATGTTGAGAATCGAGTACTAAACCATGTAAATAAATATTCTTAAAGGGTAGTTTGTGCTCTAAGTAATAAGTCATAAAGACCATTCTTGATATTCAGAAGAGTAAGATATCTCTTCCTGAAACTAAGAGAGAAATAGGGAATAACTCTTCTTTTTTTGCAAATACTATTAAAGGTCAAAGGGAAGAAGAAAATCAAGTATCTAATACATCTTCTGAAGGAAGAGCATCTTTAAATCTATCTAAAGAATGCTCTTCATCTTTAATTCAAACAGGTATCTTTATTCCTCAATCTAACTGTCTAGAAATACATCAATCTTCCATATTTTCTAAATACTCAACTAATCTCTCCTCACTACTAACTTTCATCTCTTCTTTGTGCTTTTTTCAATAAATAAGAGCTTCTTTTGCTAAGGGAGCTGCTTTAAGAAATCATTGCTTAGAGAGTAAGGGCTCTATTTTGGCCCCACTCCTCTCTGAATAAGAAATATTAGTTGTATACTCTTCCCACTCTACTTCCTTCTCTATTACTTTCCTTACTTCTTCTTTTCTTAGCCCTTCATATCTCCCTAATAATAGTATTCCTTCTTCTCCATAAGCTTTAATTAAAGGCAAAGAATATTTCTTTCCTAATTTTCAATCATTAAAGTCATGAGCCGGAGTACATTTCATTGCTCCAGTACCAAACTCTTTATCTACATAGAAGTCGCTTAATATAGGGATATATCTTTCTGTAAAGGGTACTTTAACTCTCTTTCCTATTAAATCTTGATATCTCTCATCATCAGGGTGTACAAAAAGCGCTACATCTGCAAATATAGTTTCAGGTCTAGTAGTAGCTACAGTAAGGTAATTACTAGTACCCTCTATTAAGTATTTAAGACTATATAGCTTTGCTTTTTCACTCTTGTAAATTACTTCAATATCTGAAATAGCTGTCTTTAATACAGGATCTCAATTAACTAATCTCTCATCTCTATAAATAAAGCCCTCTTGATAAAGCTTCTTAAATACTTCAAGAACTAATTTTTTTGATTCTGCATCTAAAGTAAATCTTTCATCTTCAAAAGGTAAATCAAACTCTAATTCTCTATATTGCTCTCTTATTTTTTGAGCATGTATCTCTTTCCATTCTCATAGCTTAGTTTGAAATTCCTCTTTAGTAAGACTACTTTTTTGAATACCCTGTTTCTTTAATTCTGATTCTACTTTAGTTTGCAAAGAAATACCAGCATGATCTAAACCATAACCCCAATATACTTCTTTACCTTCCTGTTTATTAAATCGTACTAATACATCTTGAAGAATAGCATTTCACATATGTCCTAAATGTAAAATGCCTGTTAAATTAGGGGGGGGAAGTAGTGCCGAAAAATATTTCATTAAATTCAACTCTTTATTTTCTTAAGCAGCTGTAATACATTGACTCCTTTCTTGCCGCTAACTAATAAGAGCTTATCTTCAGGTAAATTGGTTGCCTTTAAGACATCTGCTTTAATTTTTTCTCTCTGAGCATTGGATAACTTATCTACTTTATTAAGTAGTAATAAATAGTTATCAAAACGGGTGGATAAATAATTCTTAATTTCTAAATCTTGTTCCGATAAGCCATGCGGAGAACATAAATGTAATACGCCTATTAAATTGGGTCTTTCTATTAAATAATCATTAATTATCTTTAAGAGCTTATCTTCTTTACTATGCTTATCATAACCATAACCAGGCGTATCAGTTAAGTAAAAAGAATTAAAGTCATAGAAATTAATTGTTCTTGTTTTTCCTTGTTGTTTTGAAGTTTTTGCTATTTTCTCTTTAGCTAATGCATTAATTAAAGTAGATTTACCTGCATTTGAAGCCCCTGCCAATGAGAATTCTGGTAAATTGGAGGGGGGGTAATGCTTAGGATTAATAGCACTAGTAATAAATCTAGCCATTACGCCTCAAGTTATTCATAATTTGAAGCATTTGCTTTTCGGATAATGTTCTTCCTGCTTGCCTATATAATTCTCTTATTTGATGTTCACTAATGGGTGGATTATCAGTCATTTGCTTACGACAATATTTAATAGCTAATATTCAACCAGCTAAAAAACCAATTACTAAACAAAAAGGTATTACAATGGCTAAGTACCACATTTTAAAAATGGCAGGAGTGGCAGGACTCGAACCCGCAGCATATAGTTTTGGAGACTATCGTTCTGCCAATTGAACTACACTCCTAGAATAAAATTGTATTTTTTATTGCCTTGCCAAAAATAAATAATTATTTAATTGAAGAATTTAAGAAAGCATTAAAGGCTTTAGATTATCAAGAAGAAGAGAATATATTTTTTGAATTTCCTAAGAATATCTCTTTTGGCGACTTATCTACTAATATAGCTTGTCAAATTAGTTCTAAAGTAAAAAAAGCTCCTAAAGAAATAGCAGAAATAATAGTAAAGAAATTAGGAAAGCTTAAATACATCCAAGAAATAAGAGCAGAAAAAAATGGATTTATTAATTTATTTTTTAATACTGAAGCCTTTAAAGAATACTATGCAGAAGTATTAAGTAACAAAGAACATCTTTACAAAAAAGAACCAAACAATATTTGATGTTTTGTTGAAATTGTTTCTGCTAATCCTACTGGATTATTACATATAGGACATGCAAGAAATGGTATTTTTTGTGATACTTTAGCTAATTTATTAGAGTATGGTGGCTACTATGTTCATAGAGAATACTTGATTAATGATATGGGAAATCAAATTAAAGAACTTATTTCATCCGTTTGAAATAAGTACAAAGCAAAGATTATTGGTACTTATTATTCTGTTGAAAATATGAATCTCAAATATGATTCTCCTGAAATAGATGAATGTGCAACTTATTTAATCTCTAAACATCAAAATAAATGACTTCAAGATAATGATATCTTTAAATCTAAACTATATTCAGAACTAGAGTCAGAAGTAATTAAGTACTTCTTAAATGAAATAGAGAAAGATTTAAATGCTTATCAAATAGGTGTTAATGTTTGGAAATCAGAGCGTAGTTTTGTTAATGATAGTACTATAGATGATTTGTTAAATTCTCTAAGAGAACACATAAATCTTAAAGATGGGGCTGTTTGATTTAGGGCAGGAGACTTCTTAGAGAACTGTAAAGATGAAGTATTAGTTAAGAAAGATGGTTTACATACTTATTTCTGTCAAGACTTAATTTATCACTTACATAAATTAAGAATGATTGGTGAAAAAGGAAAAATAATTAATGTATTAGGGGCAGATCATTATGGACATGTGGATAGACTTAAATCTTTTCTTGTATTTCTAGAGAGAGAAGAACAAGTTAAATTCATATGTATGCAATTAGTTAAATTAATTGAGCATAGTACTGCAGTAAAGATATCAAAAAGAGATTCAAAAATTATTTATTTAAGAAGTCTTTCTGAATTTATGAGTTATGAAGAAGTAAGATGATTCTTAATATCTCAGCATACTGATAGTCCTTTAGAGATAGAACTAAAAAAATTAAAAATGCAGGACTACAATAATCCTGCTTATTATGTACTTTATGCTTATTCTAGAATATCTCAGCTATTAAGAAAGCATGGTGTTCCCAAAGATTATTCTGAAAATATAACTTTTGATACTATTAAAGAAGGAAAAGAGAAAGAGTTGCTAAATACGTTGCTAGCATGAGAAATGACTTTAAATAGCGCTATAGAGACGCTTTCTCCTCACAAAATTCCTCAATATCTTTACAAATTAGCTAAAGAATTTCACTCTTATTATGAAGAAACTCAATTATTAAATAAAGAAAAAGGTACTTGACTAAATGATAGATTAGCTATTCTGAATGCTGTTCAGTACACCATTAAAAGCGGCTTAAGCATCATGAAAATAACTCCAAAAAGTGTCCTCTAGTTGGGAAAAATCTTGTTATGCTTCTGATGAATCAGGTAAAGGAGACTTTTATGGAGGGCCAGTAGTAGCTGTTGTTTATTTAAATAAAGAGATACTAAAGAAATTAGAGAAAGAAGAGTTTTTTGATCAAATAAGAGATTCAAAGAAGTGTACAGATAATTGAATTTACAAATGTACACCTCAAATAATGAATGTATTAGGTCAAAACTTTGAATACTCTATTACTAATCCTAAAGAATACAACGAACTATATTCCAAATACCAAAATATGAATGTAATCTTTAGCTTACTACATAATGATGTTCATTTGAAGCTTAAGAATAAATTAAAGGAAGAAGAATTTAGAGTTATGGATGGATGAACTACTTTAGATAAGCATTACGAATATTTAAAGAATTTAAATATTGAACCACTTAAAGTAGATGATATGTGTTGCAGAGCTGAAGAAAAATATTTAGCTTGTGCTTTAGCCTCCATAATTGCTAGATATTATTACTTAAAACAAATGGATGAAATGAGTGTTAAATACTCCACAAGAATTCCTTTAGGTAATGCTTATTCTGGTAGACATTCAGTAATAACTGCCTTTAAAGCATTAAGAAAGAGAGATAATCCAGAAGAGTTTTGCAAAACTAATTTCAAGACTATTGAAATAATAGGTGAATTTATTGGAGAGAATAATGTTGGAAGAAAATGTGAATTGTGTAACAGAGAGTTAATATATAGACTATCCAAAAAAACAGGAAAGCAATTTATTGGTTGTTCTGGCTTTCCTCTTTGTAAATATGCTGAAAATATAATTAATAAAGGAGATTTGTTAGAAGAGAAGTGTCCTGAATGCTCTTCTCAACTAACTAAGAAATTTAATAGTAAGAATGAACCATTTATCGGTTGTTCTGCCTATCCTAAGTGTAAGTACATAAAAAACTCTTAATAAAATTAATAATAGTGTCCAAAATATTTAAATTATTCTACAATTCAGAAGATAATTGAAAGAAAGCGTCTAAGAGAGTAATTTGGCTTTGATTAGGTCAAATAGCTTTTTGAATAGCTGCCGTTACTTGTTTAAGTACAACAGCGTCAAATGGAGGTACTGAAAAAGCTGGTTTTATATCTACTGCTACTGTTTCTGTTATCTTAAAGGTATTTCTTATAGTTGCTAATATACTTATTAACTTTAACTACTTTAAATGTGTTAAGAAAGAGAAATCTTTAGGTATAACGCAAACAGTACAGGGCCAAAAACAATTACTATGAATTGATTTATTCTGTTGCTTTACTCCATTAGCAATATTAACTAAGTTCTTTTTCTGAAAAACTTACAGAAAAATGCCAAGAAAATAAATTTAAATGCATAACTTAAAAAATCGTACTGGACAGTACTGGACAAGGCCGTTAGTGTTTGTTCCCGTATAGTAAAGTTCTGAGTTTTTCAGGCTTTATTAATTATTGTTGCAATAGTTATTGCTGGTTCTGGTGGAATTCTACTAATAATACCAATGATAATAATATGTTTTATCATTAATGTCTGCTTATCTTTGAGTTTATTATTAAATGGTGGAGAAGATTATTTTGTTCGAAGACAAAGGAGAATATTGCTTGCTGTTTGAGCTATAGAATTTTTTTTAGGTATTACGTTAATTATTCCTTTAATTGCTAAATACTTTTTTTACAAAGGATACAAAGAGTTATCAGAGGTAGTAGTAACAAGAAATCATGAAATATTACAGAATAATGGTCGAAAATCTAAAGGTGGTAGTTTAATAATGGCAATTATCTTAATAATATTAGCTTTTTTATTTTTTATAATATTATTGGCAGGAGTGGGGGCTGGTTATTATTTAAGATAATTAAAATTTTTGCGATCTTTAATTAAGTCTAGCTTTAACATTACCTTTTCTAATAATCTCAACCATATCAACACAGTACCTAGGATCTATTTCAAGTAGTTCAATAGTTTTTTCAACAAACTCATCAATAGCTCCTAATTTCTTTAAACTCTTCTTAAGATTTTCTCTTTTTTCATACAACATTTCTTTACTCTTGACATAATTATCAACCATTTCTAGACTTCTTATTATTTCTTGAACAAGAGCAATAGTTCTTAGAATTCTAATTAATTTAGGGCGTTCTTCAGGCTTAAATGCACTAAGCTTCCAATACTTAATAAACTCTATTGAAAACATCTTTGGTCTCTTATTTGCGTTCGTTGGCTTAACTTCAAAAGTCTTTACCATAATTGTTGAAAACTTAACGCTCTTTTTAAGTAATTTAAATGTGGAATTAATAAATGCATCAGTAGCTCCTATTTCTCTTAATTTATTCTTCAATTCTTCTTGTTGTGCTAATAATTTTGAATATTCTTCGTGATTTCTATTCTTTTCACATTCATTTAAAGCTTTCTGAATTTCAGCAGCCTTCTTAATATACTGAATAACTCTAGAACGATCTTTAGCTTTAATCATACTACCAAATAGTTAAGTTATTTACTATAGTTTTAGTTACTCTATTATAGAAAGGATTATTTGATGACTTCTTAATTAGGAATAATAAGAATTTGTAACTTACTCGTTTAACTTGAGGAATATCTAAAAAGCTTATAGGTAATCTATATTTCTTAATATGTAGAATAAGTTTGTATACAAAACCTTCTACCGAATGAGAACCATAAAGACTATTTCCTAACTCTATAGCTCTTTCTCTAAATTCAACATTACTTTGAGATAATACCTCTAAGAAATTAGGTAAAAATAGAGCTAATCCATCACACTTTTTAGAATTAACTAAATAAGAGAGAGAGGCCTCTAATTTATATCAAATTCAAATATCTGGTATATCTACAAAGCTACTACCATCCATAGTAGAAGCTATTATTTCAAGTATTTTAAATTTATCATAAGTATTTAGTTTATTTCCAAAATCAAAATAAGCTAAATATCAATCAATAGTCTTAATATTATGTACTATAGAGGCTTTAACTTTAGCATCAATAGAAAAATCAAAGAAATTAAGTATTAATCTAAAGAATGTTTCATGAAGTATTTCTCATACTTTAGTATTATCTAATTCTTCAAATAAATCTACACAGTAAAATACAGCATCTGCGTCCTCTATTGGATTATTTAAGAAAATAGTATCTCCAAAGTAATCTAAATTAGGGAATAATATATTATTTTTAAGGGCAGACTTAGAATTTATTTTAGGATCTGGCACTACTAGAGTAGGAATACTTATTAGTAAGTAATTAGGAGCTAAGAAAGATTTGAATAATCTTGTCTTATGTAGTCTTATTAAGTGAGGTTTAACTAATTTAGGAAGTACTATCTTAGCTAAATCTACAGTAGATAAAGAGCCTACCGTAATAATAGCATTAACTTCATGATCATTAGCATATTCAGAAATTCTAAATACTAATTTACGATCTAAATTAGGCTGTACATTAGTGTACTCTATGAATGGTATATTATGCTTCTTTAGTATTTCAATTACCCTTCTGTAGAATTGTAAATTTCTAGTGTAAGCTCCATCTGTAATTAATAATACACATCTAATATTAGATTTAATTATTAAGTCTTCGAAGTCTCCATCTGTAATTGAATTTTGAATAAATACATTATTTAGTTTTGTTCTTTCTAGACTTGCTGGTTTATCTTGGTTAAACTCTTTAAGAGCTTGTTCTAATCTACTTTTCTTATTCTCAGGAGTACTTAATACTTTTTTTAAATCAAGATTATTTAAATCTATTGGATCATTAATATGCAAATGAGAACCTGGGCTTACAATTATATTTCTTAATAAAGAGGGATGTAAATTACTATCTACTGTAATATCTGTTCTTATGTCTGTATAGTGCTTTAAGATCTCCTTATTATCCTTAAGATTTTCATCAGAAATCTTAGTTAAATCTTCAAGTGTAAATTTCTTATTCATGTATTATGGATTCAGATTTAAGATAATTAATTGTAGCTGTTTCTATATTTGATCTATATTTAGCTGGTATATTAAGTATTCTAGAAGCTCTAAATCTTCAATACTTTTCGAATAGCGGTATTTGGTTTTCTCTGAAGGATAGCTTTCCAAAAATTAATTCTTCTTCTGAATAGTGATCCATATTAATTTCTCTAGAGAGCAAAAGAGTTAAGTATTGTAACTCTCCATCATCTATATATTTTTCTTTCTCTATATTAAAAAAGTGAGCTACAGCTCATTTTCTTAAAGAGTAATAATCAGTATGACTTAAGAATATTAATTTGGTAATATTATCTGGTAAATTCTCTAATATTTTTAGTATTTGAGCAGAACCCATTCCTGCTATTACAGCCACTGCATCGTGAGGTATATTATTTAAGTTCTTAAAGCCATCATTATTTGCAAAAGTAGCATGCTCTTCTAGACCAAAACGCCCATATATTTTCTTACTATTCTCTAATGCTTCTTTAGATAAATCAATATTTAGTACTTTATTAATTTTTTGCTGCTTAAGAAGTTCAAGCCCTAAATAGCCATGGTCTGAACCTACATCTATTAAATAATTTGAAGTAGGAAAGATAGATACTATGCCCGATATACGTGCATGCATTAAACTAATTTCTTAAATCATTCAACTACATAAACTTCATTAATTTGTTGATTTAATTCCTTTCTTTCTGGATATCTTAAATATACTCCTTTCTTATTCTCTACATCTACTGAAACAAAAGGCAAAACATCATCATCTTTAAGAGCATTGACTATAGGTAAGTGGTGACATTTAGGCTTTATTGATATTTCATCATTGATATTTACTAAAGCTGAAGGAATATTTACTTTCTTACCATTAACTAATACATGTCCATGAGATACCAATTGCCTTGCTGCTCTTCTTGTAGGAGCAAAGTTCATTCTATACACAACATTATCTAGTCTTCTCTCTAGAAGAATTAACAAATTGTAAGCCAAAGAACCCTCTATTTTTCTTGCTTGTTTAAAGAATCTTCGTAACTGAGTATCATGTATTCCATACATAAATACTATTTTTTGCTTCTCTCTTAACTGCTCACCATAAATGGACAGTTTCCTTCTGTCTGCTGTAGCTCCATGTTGACCAGGGGGAGTAGTTCTTTGCTTTCACTTATTAAACTCTCTATTATTTTCAAGTAAAGAAATACCTAATTTTCTTGATTTCTTAAAAATTGAACCAGTAAAGCGTGACACTATCTAATTAATCCTTTTTTCTTCAAAGTTCTTAATTGTTTTACTGAAGCAGTTATTTTTACTTTTTTTCCTTCTTTATTTATTACACTAACAGTTTGAACATTAAAGTGTCAATCTCTTTTAGTAATATTAAGAGCCTTTGACCTACTATTACCTGTTCTAGAAACTTTACCTGTAAATCTATCTTTTCTTGACATTATTTTATTAATTTTATTTAAATCATTTATCAAAGAATGAAGTAGTTGGTTTTGAAGGTGTTTTTTCTTCTACTTCTTTGTAAAGATGTTTATCAATTTCTGCAAAACTAATATTTAATTCATTTTCTAAGTTAACAAAAATCTTTTCCATCTCTTCCTCTTTACCTTTCAAGAAAAGTTTAATTTCTTCTAAGTCTTTTTGAATTGAATCAAATATCTCTACTCTATCTTCAACTAATTTCTCTAAATGCTCTTCTTGTGTTGCGTGGAATGAAGAAAGACGTTCCACTTCTTCATTAAGAATGGACATCTTTTCTTTCAGTGAATCTATTTCATAATTCTTTCTCTGTTCTCGATATTTTTTTATGCTTATTTGAGCTAATTCTTCTAAAGTAGGTATATTTCTTGGTCTTTTTGGGGGTTCTTTTTCTTCTGGATATTCAATATTAGCCATAATATCAAGTAGTTCTTCATCTGGCTCTTGATGAATATCAGTATCTTCAAGTCTTGGATCTGCTGCAAAAGTAGGATCATCAAAGTCATAAGTATCTGGAGCCTTAATAAAGTAATCTTTTTCTGAGAATATTTCTGTGTATCCGTCCTCTACAAAACCATCATCACTAAATACAATTTCTGAATTTACTACTCTTACTGACTTATTCTTAAAGAGCCTTCTGGAAAGATTAAATAAAGTATCTTTAAATTCTCCTTCTGCATTGGAAATAGTAAAGTTTTCATCTTTTCAAAGTTGTAACTCTTGATCCTCAACTGTTCTATATCTCTCTCTTCTTTCTTCATAAGTTAAAGCTCTAGTGTATTGTTCAAAAGGCTCAAATTGTGTTTCATACTTACTACTAATGGCATCTAATTGGTTTTCTTTTAAATCTTTAAGAGCAACTTCTTCGCCCTTCTTTCTCTCTATAGCTTCTTCTCTATCTCTTCTGCTCTTTAGTAATGCATTTTGTTCAGGAGTTAATTTAGATCATACTTGGTCAATAATTTCAAATTGATCATCATCTAGAGTCTTAGGATCTAATCCAATTAAATTATCTTTTTCACCAGATAAAGCAAAAGATTCTTTAGGTATGAATAAAACTCTTTGGCTATGTTCAGAAAGCTTTAATTTTGAAGTATCTAATTGCTTAATATATTTTCCCTCTAATTCAGAAGCCTTAGGAATGGCTAATTCATAACCTAACTTCTTAAATTCCTCTTGAATATCCCCAAATATTCTTTCTCACTCTTTCTGTCTCTTATTAGCTTGTCCTAGGAGTTTCTTAGCCTGCAAATAAATCTTGGCTACACATGTGCTAGGTATAGAAGAAAAAGCTTCAACTACTTCTCTTTGTCTAGTAAATAACTTATCTATTACTGGTAAAGCTTCATTATTTCATCTATCTCATCAAATTTGAACACATTCTTGCAAAAGAATGTCATTTCTTGAATAAGCTTGCGATACTTCATTTTGAAATTCATTTAAAGTAGTCCTAATTCAATCAAAGAAATCATTAAACTTCCTCTCTTTTTCATTAACTAAATTCTTTAATTTGAAGAAATATCTATTAAATTCAAGTTTTCTTCTCCTAAAGTCCTCTCTATCTTGCTTATGATCAATTAACGTTTGTTTGTAATTGTCATAAAGTGGAATACTCTTTAAGTTATCAATATATTCTTGAGCTCTTCTTTTTTCTGCCTCTATTTGTTCTTGAACATTAGCTGAAGCTTCATGTAAGTCGCCTATATGCATCAAAGCCTCTTTACGCTTAGAGGCTTGAATAGCATCGAAGAAAGCATTAGTTTCTTCTTGCTGTTGTTCTATTAATTCTTGTTGTTCAAGAAACTGTATTTCTGCCTTAGCAAACTTGGCATTATTTAAATTAGTTAAATGTCTAATTAAAGTGCTCTCTAACTCTAAATGTTTGTCATGTAAAGAATTAACTTCAAGATTTAAATCAATTAATTTAGCTGTAACTTCTTCATCAATCTTAGCTATTAAGCTTTCACTACCATGGATATCTAAATAAGCTCTTTGTTTAATATCTCCATGTTTCTCATCTAACTCTTTAATCCTATAACTAAAGTTATCTAATGTATTCTTGGCTCTATTAAGAGCTTTCTCTAATTCATTCTTTTCTTTGGCTTTCTTTTGATATTGAGGATCATCAACAGGAACTAAACCTTTATCTAATAGTTCTTCTTCTAAATTTTTTAGATTTGAAATACTTTCTTCAAATCTTCCTCTCAAAGTCTCTATTTTTTTACTAATCTTTACATCAAAAGTTTCATGAAGAGCTTCAAGATTTAAAGACTCTTCTTTCCTAGTAAAAACTGGTGGTTTTTGAGGAGAGAGTATCTTTAATTTCTTATTTAAGTCCTTGACATTAGTAAATCAATATTCCCTTAAGTCAGATCAAAAAAGGTCAGTATCTTTAAAACTACTATTAAGTGTAAATCAAAAAGTAGGAGTTCTTGAATAATCCGTAGGCCTTTGGAATATAGCTTCATTAGGATTATTTTCATATATTAATGTCTCTTCTCCTACAGACTCTTTAGAAGAAGAAATCACATTTTCAGTAACTGAAGGAATATCTGATAAGTCTTTTGTTTGTATCTCTACTACTTCCAAGTCCTTCTTAGGAGCAGTAATAGGTTCAAATATCTCTTTTTCTTGAGCAGGAGGAACTTTAACTGTTGTTTGGACAGAACTAAGAGCGCTAAATCTTTGTTCTTCTCTCTCTAAGAATAATTCATGTTCTTTCTGTGCTACCTTTAATTCTTTATCAGTAGCTTCTTTTGAGGCTTTAGGAGAAGGAACTCTTAATTCTCATTCAATACCATTAATTCTTACTGTAGTAGGCTCATTTCCTTCATACTCTATTGTTGGATCATCGTAGTCATATTCAACCTTTACTAATAAATGTTTTTTCTCAGCTCAAGGACAATCAAATATTTGATATTTATGACCACCAATATTAGTTACAGATTTCTTAATTCTTAATGCCTTTACTTCTTTTTCTGCAATTAAGAAAACGTATTTAGAGGAATATAAATAAAGCTCTTTACGTAACGAGGAGGTAAAGGTTTTTGGCATTACCTAGCTATAGAAATAAGCATTTCTGCATTACCAAAACTACTTAAATAATATTTATTAAAGAATAAATAGTAAAGGATAGTAATTACGAACATACAAGCTCCCATTACAAGAAGCTCCCAGTTTTCTGTTTTA
This sequence comes from Candidatus Mycoplasma haematobovis, assembly GCF_001645765.1. Taxonomy (GTDB): domain Bacteria; phylum Bacillota_I; class Bacilli_A; order Mycoplasmatales; family Mycoplasmoidaceae; genus Eperythrozoon_B; species Eperythrozoon_B haematobovis. The sequence goes on from NZ_LWUJ01000013.1 coordinate 45,050, forward strand.
TACGCTCTAAAGGAAGTTCTATTTTCTTGAGGCCTATAGCCTCTTGCGGTCATGGCTGCCGCAAGCTCATCTGATTTAATAAATGAAATTACAAATATGGGGATAAATAGAGACCTGAGTGCATTGATTTTATCAGTTAATCTTCCATTTTTATAATCTATACCTCTACTTGCTTGTGCTCTTATTATTCTAAAAGATTCAGTGATTAGTGAGGGCACAAATCTTAATGCAATTGAGACAGTTAATGCCATTAGTTTTGTGGGAAGTCTAAGTATTGAAAGAGGTCTAAATAAATCTTCAAGAGCATAAGTAAAGGAAGTTAAGGGGGAAGTCATAGTAAAGATAGCAGAAAGAATAATTACTAGGATTATTTTGTTAGCTAAGCTAAAGGCGTTCATTATTTGGAAAGAGGAAACAGTGTATCAAGCAGGTAAGAAAGCTACATATTTAGTTTGGCCTCCAACATTGATTGGCATAATTCTTCATTTAGGACTTTGAGTTACAGCAGTAAGGGCTGTCTTAATAGCTCCATGATTACCACAATCATGCATCTTGTTTCATCCTATTTCTCTCTCTATACAGGCAGCTGTATCTCCTAGCTTTACTGAACTATCGCCTCCAAGTATTTCGCCTCCCCAATACCATCCATGGTGTACTATATCTCCCTCTAATTTTTGATAAGTTTTTGAGCCTAAGATATCGTAATAAGTACTTAGTACATTACTAGTTCAAAAGCCTGGAGACTTCATAAAAAAGAAGTTTACTGTTAATAAAAAGCATATTAAGAAACCATAAGCAGGTAAAGCCTGCTTAGTTACAAATTCTTGTGAATCACTATACTTTACTACTACTCATACAAAACCAATAAGTACTAATTGTGTTAATAAAGTAATCCTCAAGAATAAGAGAAAGATTATTGATAAGAATACTAAGAACTTTATTAAGGGATTTAATTTATGAACAGGAGTATCCTTAGGTTCATAACTATTTTCTAAGAACATTTAGAATGGCATCAGATAACTCATAGTAGTTTTTTGGCTCATAATTTCATATCTTTGCAAATTTTTCAGAAGATTTAACTAACTTTTCAATAAACTCAATAATTTTAGGAGTTCCAAGATTTAATCTTTTATCTCTAAAAATTCTATAGGGTTTTCCGCTCATTATTAATCTGCCTCTATCCATTACTAATAATTCTTCAGAAAGCTCCAGAATTAAATCAATATTATTAGAGATAACTATTATTGTCTTATTCTGTTCTTTAAGATCTTTAATTATCTCTACTATTTTTTGTACTGAAGTGGGGTCTAAACCTAATACAGGTTCATCAAAAATAATTATTTCAGAGTCTATTACTAATATACCAGCAAGAGCTACTTTCTTTTTTTGGCCTCCTGAAAGCATAAAAGGATTACGATCAAAGAATTCATCTGATATTCCTAACTCTCTTAATTTCTCTTTAGCTTTCTCCTCTGGATTATCAGTATCTATACTAAGCATCTCTAATCCGCAACAAACATCCTCTAGTACTGTAGACTTAAAGAGTTGATATTCAGGATTCTGTAATACCATTCCTATACTGCGTCTTATTTTTCTGAAATTAGGAATAGTTTTTTTAAAAAAATAAATATTTTCTCCATTGAAATAATAGATATTACCTTTGGGAGATTTAATTAAGCCATTAAAGTGAGCGGCTAATGTACTCTTTCCCGAGCCGGCAGGTCCTATAATGCCATATACTTTTTTTCTTCTGAATTTGAAATTAAAGGGATGTACTATTGTCTTATTATTACTTTCATAAAATACATTCTCTACTTCAAAAGCATTTCAAGGATCTAATCTATATCCTTTAACTCTCCTGTATTCGCCTAAATACTTCTTAAAGAACACTAGTTAATTTCTTAATTAAATCATCTTCATCCTCAAATACAGGTAAATCTAATCCTTTTTCTCTAAGTGCTTGGGCTAAGCAATGTGTAAAGGGTAAGTCTAAATTAGAGGATTTAAGAAGCTCTAGATCCTTTAATAATTCTTTTGGAGAGCCTTGTGCTAATATAGTTCCTGCTTTAACTAATACCATTTCATCTGCCACTAATAATTCTTCCATATCATGTGTTATTGATATTACTGTTTTTTTTTGTTCTCTAACTAAACTCCTCATAATATTAAGTAAATCTTTCTTACTATTCATATCTAACATTGAAGTAGATTCATCAAAAATAATTATTTCAGGATTAAGAGCTAAAGTAGAAGCAATAGCTACTTTTTGTTTCTCTCCTCCCGAAAGTAAAGAAGAATTAAGCTTTAATAAGTGTTCAATATTTAAGAACTTACTAACATGATCTATTATTTTCTTAATTAATAATCTAGGTATATTCCTATTCTCTAATCCAAAAGCTATATCATCCTCAGCCGTTAAACCTACAAATTGACTATCAGGATTTTGGAATACTAGTCCTAATTTATGTAATACTTTCTTGTAATTCTCATCGTTTAACTCTATATCTGAGACTTTAATAATGCCAGATCAAGCTCTAACTAATCCTATCAGGAGTTTAGAAAGAGTGCTCTTTCCTGAGCCGTTATGACCTACTATACATATATATTTATTAAAGGGTAGCTTTAAATTTAGATTCTTTAGTATAGGTTTACCTTCTGTATAGCCAAAATTTAAATCTATTAATTCAATAGAGTATTGTCCTCTACTCATTTAAAGATTTCATAGCCACTGGTAAGTAAAGAGATTTTATTTTTTTCATAGATCTAAAGTATGAAAAACCAAACATACCTAATAACATAAAGCAAGAAGCTATAGCATAATCTGGTCTTAAGTAAATAGGTAAGAATATAGATACTGCATTAAATACTTTATCAACATACATAGCTAATAGAGCTTGTGTTACTGGTACTGCTATTAATACAGAGAATCCAAATATTAAACCTAAGTAAAGAAGAATAGTCATTGAATTCTCTACATATGAGAATCCAAGTAAGTTTAGTATAGTTAACAAATTTTTTAAGTCTTCAATAATAAGAATAGTAATCACTAATAATGAACATACTAGTAATGGAGCTAGTATGGACATAAATAGATTTATCACTGATAATACTAAATCACTTACAGTACTAAATACAAAGTCATTAAAGACACTCATATTATTAACATTAGAGATGGCTGGTTGTAGTGAAAATCCCTTACCATAAACTTTCTCTAATTGGTTAGCTAAATCTTCTGGTTTACTTACTTTTTGTAAGTTGTATTTAAGCTTGAATGCTTCATAATTTTGAGGTTGTACAAACTTACTATCTCTTAATTTAGCATTATCAAAACCATTATTCTTTAAGAAAGTTAAGAATTTATCTCCTGATTTATTGATATTAATTTTTGTGTAAATACCTGAAGGAGAGAAGCCTGATACACCTTTTGTAAATTGGAAAGGTAAAGCTTTTGAATCAGTAAACTTCTTAGTAATTATTCCATTGTATCCATAATCAGAATCTAATCCTAGTATTTCATTAGCATATTGTTGACTTGTATATAGAGCTGTTTGGTAATAAGAATCAAATATATCTACTACTTTAAAGGTTACTTCTTTAAGCTCTTTATTATCATTCATTTGTTTAGTGAATCTATCATAGGTGTTTTGAACTTTAAATTTAAATGTAGATCCTACACTTAAATTAGAACGTTTTGCTGTGTAATGGTTAATAATTACTGGGTATATATCTCCTTCTTTTTCTAAGTACAGTTTCTTATTAATATTCTCGCCGTCTCTAGTTAATTTAATATAGCTACCTCTTGAATCTTGTTTAAGTCCATATACTTTAAGACCTTTTAGATCATTCAAACTACCTTGAAGGTAAGTATAAGTTTGATCCCCATTTGGAGTAGCTTCATAATTAGGACTTGTAGATGAAGACGTAAGTCCATATTTTGAATCGGCTTGTACATCTCCAGTTACTTGTCAATCCTCTGTATACTGTTTACTATAATCAACTGCATATAGGTTTTGGTGGAAAGCAATCTTAACTGGCGCTATTTCTGGCGTTAAGAACTCTGGGTCATTAAGCAAGGCATAGAATAAATAAAGAAAGTCTGGTCTAAAGATAATTAATCTATCGGGGTGCTTTCGCTCTTCTTCGGTTTGTTTGGATGCATCAGCTGTTTCATCTGAACTCATTTGTAATTTGTCGTAGAAGTAAATTAGTTTGGATGGATCTAAATAATAAGTTCCTTCAATTACTTTGTCTCTAAAGGTTGGCTTCATTTTTGAGTGCTTTACTGATCATGATTTTTTTCCACTAATTACAGTTCCTGGAACTATATCATCCTTAGCATTATTGCCTAACTGCTTATGTCTAGTCATAAATCTCTTAACAAAGAATTCTCCATATCTTGATTTAATTATTGCCTCTACAAAATCTAAATAGTTCTTATCCATGGCATCAACCATTTCTGGAGAGTATTTAGAAAAGTAATCGCTGAATTCTTTTCAAGGATTAATTTGAACTGATTTACCAAATAAATTGAAGTTTCAATCGTGATTAAGCAGTAAAGAAACAACTACTTTGTTCTTAAAGAAAAATGGGTCTTTTTGAACAAACTCAACATCTTTGTGTGTAAACAATCAGTAGTTAGAGTGATCTCTAAATAATCTTGAAAGCGTTGGGTGATAATTTTTTTGTGAATCTTTGTCTTGGAAAGTCCTAAAATCTCCTTCAACTTTAGAATTTTCATTTTTTACATTGCCAGAGCTTGGTCTTACTGTATTGGTTCCGTTGAAAACATCATGAAAATTTCAAGATTGTGGCGCCCCAGAAATTCCAGAATGTTTTGAATTCTTACTAATAGTTGGAAAATCCTTCTTATCTTTGTAAGCATCTATTAGTGGTTTAAATAAAGGCTCATTGTCATATTTAAGCATTTGTTGTTGTTGTTGTTGTTGTTCGTCTGGTTTTGTAGACTTATTTCATATTTCGCCTTCAACAGGAACATAATCAGATAACTGAAAATCTTTCAAGTTCTCGGAATCGTCTGTTGGATTAAATACTTTCTCTTTCTCTTGTTGTAAATCCTTTATGGCTTCAATGGCTTCTTTAGTAGAACTTGAAAATATCTGACCATCAAGATGTTTGACATTTCTCATGGCAAATCCCTCTGTTGTGTATTGAGATAAGTCGCAAGTATTTGAAGCTCCATTATTTTTGCTCTTTAAAGTGCTCTTTAATAAATAAACGTTGTAAGCGTTCTCTGTTATGAGCTTACTTGGGAAATCTAAATCCATAACACCTAGTTTTTTGTAAAGTGCTTCAATATCTTCATTTGGACACTTCTCTAAGAATTCAGCTAGGTCATTGTAGTGAAATGGAGATACTATTCCAGATGAAATAACTTCTGGGTTATCCTTACTTATCTTTATTTCTTTAATTTCAAATTTAGGATCGGTTGGGCTTGATCCATTTATCTTCTGTATTACTCTCTTAACTTGAGGTATTCTATTTAAAAAAGTATTGCCTAAGTTTTTGTAAGAACTTAAGAAGAATTGTCCAGACTGCTCAGAAGGAGTCTGAAAATCCATCTCAAAACCATAATTCTTGCTTGCTAATTCATATTGGCTTACTCTAGAGAATTGTCCCATATTATTAAATAAGAAACTACTAAATAGGAATAAGAAAACGGAGGCAACCACTAATATTAGACCTCTATTAATAGTATTAAGAATTACAGAGAATCTAAATTTCCATACAGAAGAAGTTTGTCTTAATAATCTATTAAAAAAATCAATAAAGGCGTTAGATCTAAACATTGAACTTGTCTTCATCAAATTACCGACATTAGGCCTTAGTAATTTGAATGAAGGAATAAATGAGATAGGAATAAGTACTCCAACAATAGTAATTAAATAGTTAATAAATTTAGATAAGTTAAAGGAATTAAAGATTGGATCTAAATATCAAATATTTGAGAGTAAAGAAAAGATAGCTGGCTGGAATATTAGAGATCCAAAATATCCTAATGTTACTCCTACTACGGCAGGGAAGAAAATAAAGCTAAAGGAAGTAGTTACTATTTCTTTTCTAGGAATACCATTAGCTACAAATATACCAAAGGTATTTAAGCTAGAGTTAATATATTTCTTAATTAAAGTTCATACTGTAAAGAAGATTATGGATCCTACTATTCCTAAAAGGATGTAGGATACTAAATCTACAGCATTAGTAAAGCCATTTACATAATTACTTCTTAAATAAACTAATGAAGGAGTGCTAGGTGTATCACTTACTTTCTTTAATTCATAATCTAAAGTATCTGAACTTACTTTAATTTCAGTGCTTGGTGTTAAGAATTTATCGATATATTCTCTTAATTGTCTATAGTAGTCTTCCTCTAAGCCATAATCTTTAACTGCTTGAGGATAAGCAAGACTTAAGTAATATTCATTTCAAGAAGAAAGACAATTGTAGGCTATATTTTGATAGCCATAATTGTCCATGTATATTAATCCTTCTCTATCTGTATTTGGTACTAAATTAAGGAAAGTATGAGTAGGTAATAAGAAGTCAGGAGAAAGAGCGGTACCAACAACAATTATCTTATTACCATTAATATTTACTATGCTGTCAGCATTTTTGGGATTCATCAAAAATGCATGGTATTCTTTCTCTCAATCTTCTTGTGTCAAGAATTCATCTTGAATTAAGTCTTTAAATTTATCGTAATCCTCTTGAGTAATAGGAACTATATTATTCTTCTTAGCGTACTCGGGAGATACTAAACCAAAAGCAGAAGTGAATTGGTCTATATATCCAAGTGATTGGAATGTATATGTATTATGTTGCAATCTTCAAGTCTTAGTAAAGTTAATAATTTCATAGTCAGTAAATTCAAGAATAGCTCTAGATCCTTCTGTCTTAAGTTCTCTAGCATAAGCCATTAATTGTCAAATATATTTTTCAATTTTTTGCATCTCATTTCATGAGAAAAAAATACCTTTCTTTCAAGTATCTGGAATACTAGTAGAGTAGTATCTATATACTTGCTGAAATAGATGTGAATATTCTGGTTTTGAATACTTAGCTCTTGCTAAGAGTTTGAAAGTATCTGCATACATATGAGAGACTACCATCTTGTTAGGGTCTGGGCTCTGTAATGTATTAATTCTCTTAATTACTTCAATATTGTCTTGAGGAGAAGTAAATAAATCATTACCACTAATGATTTTCATTCTGTTCAAAGAGGAGTCGTCTTTGACTTCTCTAGTGATTACTTTAAAAGAATGGCCCGTTTTTGAAGTGTCATTAAGTTTGGAAGAAATATTGGCTGGGTTAGTAACTACTACTGATTTGTGATATTGAGATGAAATGCTTCAGTCTTGTTCTTCAGCCCTTTGTGTTTGAATACTGTAAGTAGGAGCGGAAGCTAATCTAATTGATGTTTTTCTGTCATCAAGTATTGTTGAAGGATATTCATATTTAAAGTTGTAAAGTAAGAAAGATAGGGTAAATAAGTTGTAGTTGTTAATGAATTTCTTAACTATTGATAAGTTATTAATTTCAATCAATATTAAATGTTGCTTAATAGCCTGTTGGAGGGCTTCTTTAAGCTTTTGGTAAACTAGATCAAAGCTATCTGGTTGAGGCTTAAAATTAGTTGGGGCTGAATCTTTTGAATAAGCAGAAATAGTACATTTATTATCTTTGTTGTAATCGCCATCTATTCATTTATTAATAATACTCTTTCAAACACTTGCTAATGTTCCGCTTTCAAAATTAGTATCACAACCCGATAATTTTTGTCAGGCTTGATCGGTATTTTTTAAGGTACTTATTGAATCAGTTCCTCTTACAGTACTAAATAAATAATCCCCTAATTCTTGGGAAGTGGATGATTCTGTTGGAAACTTAAACGGATCATGTTGTTTAATGTCTTTAATGTTTGAATCAATTAATTTATTAAGGTTATCTTTGGCTTTGGCTTTGGCTTCATCAAAAAGTTCCTTTAATTCTTTTGTTGGCTCTTGCTTATTTTTTCATCAATCCTTGCTGTAAGTAGCGTCCTTAATATGATCTCATAGCATCAATTTAATAAGTAAAATAAGTGATTCTGAATAAGAAAGCCCTGGTACCATAGGTATCCAAGCTTCAAATTCATCAACTACTTTACTGAAAGAAGAAACATAAAATTTTGTAGGTATCTGTTTAAAAATGTCAGATCTCCTAAAGATGTCTATACTTTGTCTAGTTTGTTCGTCTAATTTGTAGTATTGAGGAGTTGCCCTAATACTATCAATAAGAATTTGAAAATCATTTGTTATTTCTTTAGCTCCAATTTTATTTTTGAAAGAAATATTGAATTCCAAAAAATAATCTTTTTCAAACAACTGTCGAAAACTAAAAATTGCTTTTTCATCTCGGCCTCCATTTTGATGTGATCTGAAAAAATATTTAGGATTAAACGCCTTTTTTTCGTGCGCCTCATAAATTTCTTCTGCTGTTAAAATACGTCCGTTCTGATCTTGGTTTCCTTTGTCTTTGTCTGTACTTATTATCTCTTTAAAGTAACCAACTAGGTTGGCGAAATATGTGTTGAAATTATTAGTGTGTTTGTGGGCTGTTTTGTCATATCCACAATTTTCAAGAATATTTACAGATTTAAGATCTGCTTCTTCAAATACATCCTCTCTTGGATTACCAGTAAGTATTAAAGAAGCTTTATTCCTATCTAAAAAGGAAACTTCTTTAGTATAGTTTTGAAGAAAAGTATCAGATGTTCAACATATTAGATTGGCATTGGCATTGGCATATCCATAATTTTTAGGATCTGAAGCATCGCCTATAGGTATGGTCAATAAGCTTTTTGGTATTTTTTCAAGTTTTGATGAGGATGAGGATGAGGATGAGGATGAGGAT
>NZ_LWUJ01000014.1 GCF_001645765.1 Candidatus Mycoplasma haematobovis
TGGATTTGGAAATTAGGAAATGATAAAGATAATCTCTATTGACTTTGTCAGATATAGGCTCTATCTTTAATATATGGCTGTTAAATAGGAATTCTCTATCTATATTAATCTTTCCCAATTTCCCAATGGATGCATCCTTTGCAATAATTAAGTCGTTTTTCTTAAGTAAGTATTTATTTAAATCTTGAGAGTAGTCTTCAACATCTATATAGACTAAATTCTTTTCATTAATTTCAAAGTTATCAATATTTGCCACTCTAAGAATAGGAATTCCTGTTTCTTTGTATGTTGAGGCTTTAAAGCCTCCAAATCCTTTTGAAAACGTACAAACTTCTCCTAAAGTTAAAGACTTAATATTCAATTAGGTCAAAAAATTACTCAAATTTATAATAAACAGCCAATAATTTAAATCTATCTAAAATTGCCTTATTTAATGAGTTCTCAACAATAATTTTTTAAAAAATGATAATTAATTTTATTTATTTAAAGAAATATTTTGTTTAATTTAACACTATTAATAGTAATTTCATTTGCAACATTCAAATATATTTTTTTATTCATAAATTAAAGGATTCCAGCTTTAAAGATTTTTAAAAAGATTAACTAAAAATGGCTTTAGTAACTTATTTCTTTGAAAATATTTATCCTATTTTTGGAATCATAAGGCATTAAATTTTGCTTGGTGTGTTAATGAGAAAAAGCAAATTTAAAAGGTAGAATTGATTTATTGGACAAATTAACAATTAGTGTTTAATTTTAAAGCTTTAATTATTGGATTTATTATTGTTGCTTTGGGAACTGGCGTTACTTATTTATCTTACAAAGCAGAACAAGAAGAATTCAGAGAAGAGTTTGAACTAAATAAATTTAATGAAAAATGAAATAGTGGCGATGATTCTCAAAGATTAGATTTATTGGAAGAAGAATTAAAAAAATTATGTAATGCAAATCCAAATGGATGTAGAACCGATCAAGAAATGAAGGATATGGTTAATAAAAAACCAGATTTAAAAAGAATACTTGAAGAAAAATTTACTAATTTTTCAGGAACTAATAATAGTTTTAGCGATATATGTAGGCAAACAATTAAACAAATGAAAATTAAAGCCTTTTGTCCAACCTAGCATTAAGTAAATTTTTTGAAAAATATTAATATTTTTAATTGCTATTAATGAGTCTTATGGGACTGTTTTTGATTTTAAATTTTTTATATCCGTTGCTAAGATTGAAATTTTAATGTTAAGAAATGCTTTTATCTATTAGACATGCTTCGCATCATGAATTATAATCTGAGTCTCCTCCGCATCGGCTTAATTGTTGGTCTGACTCAGCCTCCTTGTAGCAATAATCTCTAAATGATAAAGCATTTGGATATTTTTTTATGAAGTCTTCTTTGTTATTTTTAAGATCAAAGCTTTTTGTTCTGTTAGCATAAATTGTTTGTCATAAATTATTATTTTCGTATTCTGGTAAATCTAAGCTTTTTCAATAGTCTCCCCTATTTGCTTTAATAATTTTATTTATGTTTCCATAATGAACGACCTTTTGATTTCAATCTATAGCGTCCTTTGTTTTAATCCCTCCAAAAGAAGCAACTGCAACCGTTACCCCCCCCCTAGCAAGCCACCAATAATGTTCTTATTTATTTGCATTAATTCCTAATCAGATTTAGCTTCAGTACATCATTGTTTAACCGCTAAATAAGTTGGATCTTTAGTATTTTTTACCTCTGTTTGTTTTTTGCTGTCACATTTTGTTTTGTAATCATTAGGTGCATTTAGGCTGTTACTTTCTTTTATTGTCGGTCAATCATCAAGACCTAATTCATTGTTATTATTTATGTTAGCGATGTAATTTTTTCAAGCTTTGTTTCATTTTGCATCTCCTTGATTTGCATTTATTAGTACGATATCTTTTTCTTCTCCTATTAAAGATGAAATGGAAAAAGACTTAGTACATAAATCTTTAACTTGTTGATAAGTATCAGATTTATTATCTGTTGTTCTTTCAGATGCTTTACTATAGCAGGTATCTTTAAAGTTTTGTGGAATATCGCTTTCGCTAGTTGTTTTTCCAGTATAGTTATCTAATCTTCATATGTTATTTCCTTTTGCAACATATTCTTTTCATCTTTTCAATCACTCTGTATCAGAATCACTAGAACTTAGCAATTTTAAGTCTTCTTTCTTAATAAGTTCTGAAATACTTTCTTTTGTAAGTCGATCATAGGCTACATAACTACCAGTAGAAATAGCGGCAGCTCCTGTTAATCCGATAGCTAATTTTGCTGCTATGCTTGGACTAAGATTCATTTAAAGAATTATGCCGGCCTAGAAACTGGAGTTTTAGCTTCAGTACATCATTGTTTAACTACTGAATATGCTTTATCTTTATTATTTTTTATTTCTTCTGCTTGTTTTGCTTCACATCGCGTACCATAGTCATTAGGAACAGTTTCTGCTTTGATGTCGCCAGTTAAAGCAAGACCTAAAGGATTTTCTGTTTTGGCTTCTGCAAAATATTTACTTCAAACAGCCTTTCATTTTGTGTTATCTGAAGGAGTTGTTTTTGCGGATATTAGTTGGATACTTTCATCTTTTGCTATTAATTCGGATACGGTAAAGCCTTTAGTACAGAATTCTGCAATTTCATCGTAGATATCTTTTTGACTAGTGATATTAATTCTTTTGGCAGATCTATAGATACATGCATCTTTAAAGTCCGCAGGAGCATCATCAGATTTGCTAGTGTTTGCTTGATAACTTGATAACGCTCATTTATTATTGCCTTTTTTTACATATTCTTGTCATCTTTTTCCTCATTGGACTTTTTCTCCTTCTTTTGTAAGTAAAGTTAAATCATCCTCTTTAAGTAATTCAGTAATCTTAGTTCCTAAGAGATATTCATTTGTTAAGTAGCCTCCAGTAGCTATAGTAGCTGCACCAGCAACGCCCGCAACCACTTTTGTTCCTATACTTAAATTAATTGCCATTTAGATTAAATAATAGTTTTGTTTTTTAAAAGAATGAAACTTATATGAGTTCATTAATACCAAAAATAATTGGCGGTAGCACTAAGCACTTTAGGAGCTGATGCTTATTTATTTTGGAATTAAAGAATTATTAAAGCCTACAACATTTAAAGGTAAGCTAGTCAGTAAGGGATTTAAACCTATTAGATCAGATGATATTGCTCATCGAGATTTAGAGTTTGAATCTGATCAAGAAGAATAATGGTACTAAATTAAAGAAAGAGTGTGAAAAGTGATTAAATTCAGATTCTGAGAAAGATATAGAGAATGTTAAGAAATGATGTGGAATAAGGTTAATTAGTAATGAGATAGCAAGAAGAAAGAAAATTCTTTTTACTAAAGTTGAAGGTGTTGGTTTAGATTGGAATAATACTTACAGTCAAAGAATGCGTTTAAATTCAGATACCTCTCACTTGAGACTAGGTGTTGATAAATTAACAGACGACGAAAAGTGATTGAAAGTTGTTCAAGGATGATGCAAAAAAGTGGAGGGTTCAGATTATTTAGCTTCCACGAAAAATATTGCTAAATTAACTGAAGATTGATGTACTAAAGAGGGAGTCAATCAGTAGTAAATTATTATTAAGTTGTTTTTGGTTATTGTTTATTTCTTAAATGGTTTGTAGTTTATTGCTACAAGAAAAAAAATTTTAATTAGTTAATAATGACTTTAATTCAAAAGATTGGTGATGGCGCATCTGCAGAGGTTATTACTTCTTCTGCGGGATCAGTTATCAAGTTATTCGACAACTACTAAGGAAGTTCAAGTAGTCGCAAAGTCAGAAATTAGAAAAGAAGAAACTCCGAGGTATTCAGGTTTCTTAGATTGGCCGTTTAAGAGTGATGTTAATCTTTCTTTGGATATTTAAAATTTTTTTATTTTTGGCGTTAGTAATAAGAAACTAGTTTAAATTATTTAGCGCAACCACTCTTTACAGCCAAGTAAAGTTTTTCTTTTTTATTCTTTACTTCTTTTTCTAGGGCAGCCTTACATTTTGTTTTGTAATCAGAGGGAACTTCATTTTCTTTTGTACTTGCTGTGTCTCAACTACCAATCTCTAATAAATTATTTGTTTTGTAATCTAAACGATATCTTTTTCATGCATTAGTTCAATCTGTTTCATTATTCCCTGTTTCTTGTAGTACTATTACTTTTCCCTCTAATAATTTTGAAATTTTTGTAGATTTAGTACACCATTTTTCTATGTCTAGATAAATACCCTTTTCATTACCTTTAGAAGCTAAAGAATAGTTATTTAAACAATGGTCTTTAAAATTCTGAGGAGCTTTATCTAAATTTGACTTGGATGTTAAATAGCTTGGTAATTTTCATTTATCATTTCCGTCATTAACATATTCCTTTCATCTTTTGGCTCATTCTGTGTCGTCATCACTGGAAGTAAGAAGAGTTAAATCATTCTTATTAATAAGGTCAGAGATTCTTTCTTTTGTTATGTTGTCATAAATAAAGTAGCTACCAGTAGCTAATGTACTTCCCCCAATTAAACCAATAACTACTTTAGCTCCTAAACTTGAATTAATTGTCATCTGTCTCTTCTTTTGTACAGTATTTTTCTACCTTTTTAAATTCATCTTGCCATATTCCCGAAACTTCTTTGTTTGCTCTACTAATGCATTCATCTTTAAATTCATCTGGGGCTTCATTGGGCTTCTTCTTTTTCTCAATGTAATTTGATAAGTTTCAGTTATTTTTTGATTCATCTACTGTCGCTTGCACTTGAGCACCATCTCCACTTGGTTGTGGTTTGGGAGTATTATCTTTTACGTATTCTGCCCAATTCTTATTTCATGCATCAACATCTTCTGTTTTGGACAGCATTATTCGTTTCTTTACTTTAAGAAACTCAGTAATTTTTCTTGGATTATCTTTAAGAAATATATAACCTCCGGTTATTATTCCTCCTACAGTAGTTAATCCAATACCACTCAAAACTAAGTTAGTAGATAATGACATATTCTTACTTCTTTTATAAGTAATAGCCAATATGAACCCATTAATACCCAAAGCAATTGGTAGTACTGTAGTACTAAGCGCTTTGGGAACAGGTACTTATTTTGGAGTTAAGGAGTGAACAAGAGAAGAAACACTTAGGGAGAAATTGACTAAAGCAAACTTTAGGTTTATTAAGATGGGAGAAAAAGCGCAGTGGGATTTGGAATTTAAATCAGATGAGACTACTATTAAGCAAGAATTGGGAGCACATGTTACAGGCGGAGATAAACTTGAGCAGGAGTGCCAAAAAATGTTGAATTCTTCTTCAGATGTAAATTTAGTTAAAGCTAAGAAATGATGCGGAATAAGATCAATTAGTAATCAGTTGTCAAGAAATAAGAAAACGTTTTTAGTTGCTGATAATTCAAGAGATGTTGAGGCTAAATGAACTGCCACTTATGGTAAGAGAAGAACGGATGTAGCAGATATGAAAAAAGTAGGATTAACTGAGTCTTGGCCAGATAATGAAAATGCAGGTTTGGCAAAGGTTAAAGAATGATGCGGTAAGCAAGTAAATGTGGATTATTCAGTTACTAATGTTGAGACTTACGAAGTTACTGAGGCTTGATGTACTGAACAAGGAGCACAAGCAACATTTAAGTAATTATTCTTTCTTTTGTTATTCCTTGTTATAAGATAGACAAAAATAATGACAATAGCTAAAAAAATATCTACTGTCGCAACTGGGGCTGTTTTTGCTTCTTCAACTAGTGCAGTTATATGTTATTCTATGTTTAATAAATCTGCAACAACCCAACAATACGAAGATAAATTAGATACTCCAGTCAAGTTTGAAAATCACGTAGATTTTTCAACTTGACTTTCATATAAAGAAACACCCGATAGCTATTTAAGTTGATTCTAATTTTGTTTTTTGAGACGATAGTTTATTCTATATGACTTTAAATAATAAGATACTTGCTATCGCGACTACTGCTTTAGTTACTTCCTCTGCTGGTTCAGTTATCAGTTATTCGGTAACTACCAACATTAAAGTTGCGGAAAAAATAAAAGAGCCAATCAATACTGAAACAGTACCAAAAAGCAAAGGAGATGGTTGTTATGACTTCTCAAACTGACCTTGTGTTTCTATGGGCAAGGAAACATATGATGATTGATTTTAATTTTTTATAAGTAGATGGTTAGTAATGACTTTAACTAATAAGATATTGATGGTTGCAACTACTGCTTTAGTTGCTTCTTCTTCCGGAGCTGTTGTAAGTTATTCTACCTCAAATACTAGTTCAATATCAACAAGAACTGAAGCACTAGAAAAGGAAGATAATAAAATTGATAATCCTTTGGTTTGAGCTAGTTTTAAAGATAAGGGTAATTCTGGATCTAACTCTGAAAATGTTAATCCACTGGATTGATTTTAATTTTTCGAATTTACTTAGCAGTTGAAACTTAACTAATTTATTATTTATTGGTTGTGCATCAAGATTTAACTGTTAAATAAGTTGGATCCTTTTTATTTCTCACTTCTTTAACTTTTTCTTCATCACATCTGGTTTTGTAATTGCTTGGAACTGTCGTTCTTACAGAACTCTCTAAATTTCCAAGTTTAAGTGGGTCAGAAGATTTAACTTCGTCAAAATATTTACCTCAAGCCTCTTTTCATTTTTGGTGTTGAGAATCTCCTTCAGCTATCAATTGAATTTTTTCTTCCTTTCCTATTAATTCAGATACGGCAAAGCCTTTAGTACAGAATTCTGCTACTTCCTTGTAAATATCTGTTTGATTATCATTCACCTTTTTTGTGGAATTGTAAGTGCATGCTTCTTTAAAATTTTCTGGCGCTGAGCCTGTATTTTTAGAGCTAGTATCATAGTTACTTAAATTTCATTTATTATCGCCTTTATCAATATATTCTTTTCATCTTTTTGTCCATTGTCCAGCATCACCTCCTTTAGCCAATAAAACTAATTCATCTTTTTCAAGTAATTCAGTAATCTTAGTTCCCGATAAATATTCATTAGCTACATAACCACCGACACCTACAGTAGTAGCACTTCCAATTCCCAAAGCAATTTTTGCTCCTAAATTAAATTTAAGTGCCACTATTTAGAACAATAATTTTCTACTTCCTTGTATGCTTCATCTTTGTCACTAATTACTCTTTTTGTTGCACGAATTCCACATTCTTTTTTGAAGCTATTTGGAGCAGTATTTCTTGTATTCTTTTGTGTAGATCAATCCGATAATCCTCAAATATCTGTTTCTTTTGGAGTTTTGGCAGACTCTCCAGCGCTATTAGTGTCTATATATTTTCCTCAATTTGTATTCCAAGCGCTAGCATCACCAGATTGATCAGTTAGTAATGTCTTATTATTTTTTTTCAGTAATTCAGTAATAGATTGTGTTTTGTCTTTAAATACTTCATATCCTCCGTAAGCCACACCTCCCGCAACAGCTAACCCACCAACTCCTATTGATATATTAGTTAATAAACTTGGCATAATTATTATGTTGATTTATTTCTTGTACACCATTCAATAAAGTTTTTTATTCTTGAGAATTTTTGTTACTTACTTTTCATTAATTGTTGATTTGCAAGTTGATTCAAAATTTTTGTTTATTTTTAATAGTATTTCCAAAATATTTTTTCATGACACGCTCTTCAATTCATCCACGCCATTGTTACCTAATACTACTTTTGTGGTTTCTGACTTAAGTAGCTCTGAAATTGGGGTTTCTCTATTACTTAAGTGAACAGCGCCTATGATTCCGCCAACTATTACTACCCCTCCCGCCATGACAACTAACAATTTTGTTTATAGGGACGTATTAACTAATTTTTTGAATTAACTATGTATCTTCTCCATCCTCTGATTGAACCGCTTTAGTACAGTACTTTTCAATATTTTGATACTCACTATCTCAAGTGCCAGATACATTTCTGGCTTTAAATTCTTCACATTTATCTTTAAAGCTACTCAAAATAATATTATCCTTTACTTCTTGCGGATTTCAACCATCTAATCCTCAAATATCTTTTTTGTTTATAGTTTTCACAGTTCTTCTTGTCGTCCTTGGGGTTTGCCCAGCTTTAGTACTTGGTGGAGTAGCTGGAGGAGGAGGGACTTGAGAAGCAGGCTCTTCAGTTACTTTAGTAGTACTATTGTCATCCACATACTTTTTCCAGTTTGCATTTCAACTATCATTATCTGCATTCTTATCTAAAAATGTTTTCTTTTGTTTTTGCAGTAACTCAGTAACGGGTCTCGGATTATCTTTGAATACAAAATAACCTCCATAAGCTAATCCACCAGCAGAAGCAATTCCTACTCCTGTTATTGTTAAATGAGTTGTTGTTGGTAATGCCATTATTGAGCCTTAGTACATCAATTTTTAACTGATATATAGTTTGTCTCTCTTGTGTTTCTTACTTCCATACCTTTAACTATTTTGCACCTTTCTTTGTAATCACTAGGTAGTTGTTTTGTATTTCTTTTTACAGAAGGTCAATTACCAATAGTTAAAGGATTTTTGCCTTCATTATCTTTAACATACTTTTCTCAAGCAGAATTTCATAGATTTACATCGTCTCCTTCTTGCAAAATTGTGATTCCTTTTTCTTTACTACTTAATAAATCAGTAACTTTGAAAGATTTAGTACAGTATTTTTCAAATTCTGCTGCAAATGTTTCTTGTCCTTCAATAGCTAAGCCAGTGCTATTTAAGCATTTATTTTTAAAATTATCGGGAGCTTTGTTTTCATTGCTTTTGTTTTGTTCATAATCTGTTAATTTTCAAGGATTATTGGCTTTGATATATTCTTTTCATCTTTTTGCCCATTCTTCTTCACTATCTTTTGAACTTAATAGAGTTAGGTCTCTTTTGCTAATACGATGAGAAATTCTTTCCGTGTTGTAGTATCCTCTAATGAAATAACTACTAGTAGATACAGCTGTTAATCCTGCTATACCTGCTCCTATTTTGATTACAGTTCCAGACATTGAAGTAATTTATTAGTTGATTTGGGTACATCAATTTTTGACTGATATGAAATGTTGATCTCTTTTGGTTCTTACTTCTCGGCCTTGAGTATTTATGCATTTACTACTGTAATCGCTAGGTAAATTATTTTTGTTCTTGGTAATAGATAGATTTCATTTATCAATTTCAAGAGGGTTACTATTTTTGTTGTCGTTTAAGTACTTGCCTCAAGCAGCTTTTCATAAATCATTGCTATCCCCTTGCTTTAATAAAGTAACTTTTTCTTCCTTTAGTAAATCAGTAATTTTGAAAGACTTAGTACAATAATCCTTTACTTGTGAAAATAATGATTCATTTCCTTCGATAGCTAAATAAGCACTATCTGAACACTTATTTTTGAAGCTCTTTGGAACAACATTACTATTTGCTTTAGCTTGAGCATAATCAGCTAATTGTCATACATTTTTGTCTCCATTTAAATATTCTTTTCATCTTTTCAATCATTCTTTGTCATCATCTCAAGAAGTAAGTAAAGTCATGCCACCGTTAGTGATACGGTGTGTTATTCGTTCTGTATTGTAGTAACCTCTAATAAAGTAACTACTTGCGGATACTGCAGTTAGGACTGCAACACCAGCTCCAACTTTAATAGTAGTACCAAGCATTATTGTGTCTTTGTTTTAGTACATCAATCTACAAAGTCTAAATAGTCTTGGTCTTCTTTGTTTTTGACTCTAGTATTTAGACGTTTGGTACATTCTGTTTTTATGTTTTTATTTATTGTCGCTTTCTTTATTTCGCCATCAATATTTCATTTGTTTTCGGTTCCTGAAGTACCTACATATTTATTTCACGCATCAGTTCAATTATCTCCTGTAGCTAGTATTTCTTTCTTATTATCTTCCTTTAGTAAATCAGAAATCAAAACATCTCTAGCGCCAAAATAAATAGCACTTGCTGTTCCGCCAGCAACTACTGTACCTCCGGCTCCAAATGCTAATAGTTTTGTTGCTAAAGACATAATTTGATATTTCTAAAAGTAATAGTTATTTTTATGAATCTTCAGCAGGAGCTACTTTAGTACAGTATTTTTCAATATTTTGATATTCAGTAGTTCAAGTACCAGATAGTTTTTCGCTTTCTCAACCCAAACATTTATTTTTGAAACTATCTGGAACTTTATCTTTTTTAGATTTCTGATCTTTTCAATCAGTTAATTTTCAAATATCTATTTCTTCGATAATTGTACTGGATTGTGCTTTTGGAGCTGCCGGAGTTCTTGGTGCAGTAGGCGGTTCAGCAGGAGCTGGATTTGTTACTGTCTTAGTATGTGCTTGAATATATTGTTGTCAACTAGTATTTCAAGCACTTTCATCTTCTTTAATGTTTCTTAAGAAAACTCTATTTTTGCTCTTCAGTAACTCAGTAACTGGTCTTGGATTATCTTTGAATACAAAATAACCTCCATAAGCTAATCCACCAGCAGAAGCAATGCCTACTCCTGTTATTGTTAAATGAGTTGTTGTTGGCACTGCCATTACTAGACTTTAGTACACCAACTTTTAACTATTGAATATTTTTCGTCTCTCTTGGTTCTTATTTCGCTATTTGCGTTCTTAATGCAGTTTTCTTTGTAATTATCAGGTAAATTATTATTTGTAAAATGCTTAATATCTAATGGGTCTTTGTTATTTTTTTTCTTATTTTCAAAGTATTTATCTCATGCTGCTTTTCAAAGTTTTGGGTCATCCTCTCTCTTAAGTAAAGTAATTCCTTTTTCTTGTCCTAATAAATCAGTAATTTTGAAAGACTTAGTACAATATCTTTCTATTTGACTTAATAAACCTCTATTACCCTCAATAGCTGTGCCGGTACTGTAATAACATTTATCTTTAAAGCTCTTTGGAACTTGATCTTTATTGCCTTTTGTTTGATCAAAATCAGTTAATTTTCATATATTATTCGAATTTTCGACATAATCTTTTCATCTTTTCGCTCACTCCGCCTCTGGATCAGAATAATTAAGTAAAGTCATTCCAGAGTTATTAATTCTGTGAATTATTCTGTCAGTGTTGTAGTAACCTCTAATGAAGTAACTACCTGTAGTTACAGAACTGATACCAACAATACCTGCACCAACTTTAATTAAAGTATTAGACATCGTTTAAATCATCTTTAGTACAGTAATCTAAGAAATTCTTAAATTCTTCTTTTCAAATACCAGCAACTTTTTCATTTTCTTTTGATTTGCATTTTTCTTTAAATACAGCAGGAACTTCGGTAGGTTTTCCTTTTATTGTGTCTCAATCCTTCAAATCCCAAACATTCTTAATAGGCTCCGGAGCAGGTTCGGGATCAGCAGGAGGTTCAACTACCTTAGGAGGGGTTTTTGGAGGATTGTACTTATCTAAATATTTTTTTCAATTAGTCTTTCAAGCCTCTTCATCGCCCGTTTGCGAAAGTGCTACTTTCTTCTTAACACTTAAAAATTGAGATATGGGTCTCGGATTATCCTTAAGTAATTCATAACTACCATAAACTACACCACCAACAGTTGCTAATCCAACACTACCTAAAGATATGTTAGTGATTAGTGATGAAGGAATTGCCATTTCTTTATTTTTTTAAAATTCTTTAACTTGTATCTTTTTTGAATAGCTATAAGTTAGGAGTATGAATCCTTTATTACCAAAGGTAGCTGTAGGTACTTTAGCACTAAGCACTAAGCACTATTGGAACCGGCGCTTATTTTGGAGTTAAAGAGTTATTTAAAGGCATTAGTGTTAAAGAAAAATTGAATGGCGAGGGATTTAAATTTATTAATTTTGATGATGCAGCACAGTGAACTGCTGAATTTGAATCAGATAGCGCAAAAATCCAAGCAACTTGAGGTACTGAAATTAAGGATGGGGAAACTTTAAAGACTAAGTGCGGTAAGGTTATGTCTTCAGATTCTGAAAAGAATAAAGAAGATATTGAGAATGTAAAAAAATGATGTGGAATAAGATCAATTAGTAGTCAGTTAGAGAGAAAAGGCAAGAAATTTTTGGTTAATTCAAAAGAAGATGCTGGAACTTTAACAGGTAAATGAACAGCAACTTACAATAAGAGAAAGGAAAATCAAACAAGTAGAGCAACTTTAGGCCTTTCAGGAACATGACCATCTACTGATCAAAATGAAATTGAAAGAGTTAAAGCGCTTTGTCGCGAAAAAGGTAATTCTGATTTCTTAGTTAAAGATAATGTCATCTATACAGCAATAGAAAATTGATGCACTGAAGAAGGTGCTAAAGTAGATGTAAGACCCTAATTAAATATCTTTAAAAAAATTGTTATTGACACTTTAAAGTAACTCTTGAACCTAGAGGGCTTTCCATTGGTTCACACCTAAAACTTTCATAATAACCATAAGGTCCGCTATTTCAGCGCCCCCAATCTTCTGAACGTTCAACATCTTCTAGAATTATTTCATAATTAGAATCTTGAACGAATTTTTTTAGTATCCTGTCATTTGGATCAGTCTTTAAAGGTTTAGGCAATCATTTTTTACAACGATAGTCCAGTCCTCATACTCCACAACCACCAGGATATGGAAATGACATTTTTGATATTACTTTCTTTTCGTTTCTTGTTTGATAATCGTATTCCTTTGTAAGAAGATTATCAAAATCAAAACTAATGCTACTCTGATTAACTGCTATCGGACTATCTCTATGGTCATATAGTCATGAAGTGTAAGGAATTCAATCATAATTACCTGATTTTCCTACTACGGTATTTCATTTTCTAGTTTCTGAACGAAGCTCATCCAGTTGACGAATTTCAAAAACTTCTTTATTTAAAAGACGAAAAGAATTTTCGTAATATTGTCCTCTTCAATTTAAAGGACTATTTTTATTAAGGTCATAACAAATCAAAAGCTCATAAATATTATCTTCACTGGTTGCCAGTATTTTGCAGTATTTAGGATAGTTTGGCTCTTCTTTATCAATTAATTCAATACTTTCTTCCTTTCTTCTGACTTAAGGCCGTCTCAGTAGCACCTGTAACAATAATGGAAGTTAAACCTAATCAAGAAAAAACAGCTTTTTTACCTAATGACATGCAATAAACTTAATTATTTAAAGAAACAATTAATAATTAAGTAAATTAAAGATCTTCTGGAGTTGCTTTTGTACAATATTCTTCTACTTCTTTAAATTTAGCACTTCAAATACCAGGAACATTCTCTTTAGATTTAGTCGAACAAGCATCTTTAAAGGTTTGCGGAACCTTTTCTTTATCACCTTTCTTCTGGTCTCAATCACTTAAACTTCAAACATCTTTAATTGATTCTGGAACAGGATCGGGTTCTGTAGGTGCTTGTGAATCTTTTGGCTTGAGTGGTTTAGGCTTTGGAGGAGGATTAAATCTATCTATATATTTACCTCAATTAGTTTTTCAATGAATATCATCTGAAGAATCAGTAAGTGATAACAAAGTTCTTTTCTTTACATCAAGAAATTTAGTAATTGGTCTTGGATCGTCTTTAAGTAAGTAATAACCTCCACCTATTATCCCACCAATAGTTGTTAATCCAATACCACTAAGAGATAAATTAGTGATTAGTGATGAGGACATTTAATTTGTTATTTTCTTGTATTCTACTTTTTTGTAAATATAAGTAAGGAATATGAATCCTTTATTACCAAAGATAGCTGTAGGTACTTTAGCACTAAGCACTATTGGAACCGGTGCTTATTTTGGGGCTAAAGAGTTATTTAGAGGAACTACTATTAAAGAACAATTAGCAAAGGAGAATTTTAAATTTATTGATCTTAGTAATTCTGATCAGTGGAATTTAGAGTTTGAATCAGATAGCGAAAATATTAAGAAAACATGAGGAGACAAAGTTAATAGTGGTGATAAGTTAAGAGAAAAATGTGAAGCAATGATGTCTTCAAATTTCGAAAAGCATAAGTCAGATATAGATAATGTTAAGAAATGATGCGGAATAAGATCAATCAGTAATCAGTTAGCAAGAAAAAACAAAAAATTTTTAGTTAATTTGGATGGAACAACAGAAGAGCAGAATAGGCAGTGAACAGCAACCTACAATAAACGAAAAACAGACAAAACAAATAGGACTAAGTTAGGTTTGAAGGGCGAGTGACCTACTGATAATAGGGATGAAATGACTGAATTTAAGAGATTATGTGGTGAGAAAGGTAAAGCTGATTATTTAGCTAATACTAAAGAAACTTATACAGTAATTGAAGATTGATGTACAGTTGAGGGCGCTTCTAAAACGGTTACAGGTTAGTTTTTGTCTTTAATTTAGTACATCAAGTCTTAACTGTATAGTAATCAGATTCATCTTTATTTCTTACTTCTGTTTCTTTGAGTATTTCACATTTTGTTTTGTAATCAGTTGGTAAGTTATTGGGAGTTTTCTTAGCATTTTCAAAATTATTAATATTTAAGAAATTTGAGTTTCAATGTTTGTCATCACTTAAATATTTATTTCAGGCCTCTTTTCAAGCAGGCTCTTGATTATCTCCAGTAATAAATTCAACTAATTCTTCCGTTTCTAATAAGGTTGCAATTTTGAAAGATTTAGTACATCATTTCTTAACATCATCTAAGTTTTGTAGATTATCTGATCTATCTTTTGCTTTATTAAAGCAAGTTTCTTTAAAGTCTTTTGGTACTTTATTTAGATTAGTACTATCTGTTGGATAATCCTTTATTTTTCATTTATTATCTCTGTTTTCAACATATTCTTTTCATCTTTTTAGTCATTCTGATTCATAATCAGTATCAGTTAATAAATGTATTTCATTCTTTTTGAAATTATTTTGAATATATTCTTTAGTTAAGTAATCATAAGTAAAGTAACCACCAGTAGCTATTGCAGTGGCACCAATCAAATTTGCCACTACCTTTGCTACTAAACTAGTCCCCATCTATTTCCTTAGTACAATAGTCTACCACTTGTTTGAATGTATCAGCTCAAATACCATTAACTTTTTCTTTAGATTTTTGTTCACAAGTTGTTTTGAAAATAGTAGGAACTGTATCTGATTTTGATTTATGTTTCTCTCAACCCTCCAAATCCCAAACATCTTTTTTAGTTTCTTTAGGAGCTGATGAAGGTTGTGAAATTGCAGAATCGCCTACTTCAGAAGGGGTTGCTGGTTTGGGAGTATTATTAATTATGTATTTAGATCAATTATCTTTTCAAGCTTGTTCATCATCGTTTCCATTGGTAGATAACAAAGCTCGCTTCTTTACTTGTAAAAACTCTTTGACTTCTCTTGGATCGTGTTTAAGTAATTCATAACTACCATAAACTACACCACCAACAGTGGCTAATCCAATACTACCTAAAGATATGTTAGTGATTAGTGATGGAGAAATTGTCATACTTGATTAAATACAAGCTTTGTAACTTATAAGTAGAAAAATATGAGTACTTTACCTCTAAAGATAGTTGGTGGCACTGTGGCACTAGGTTCTTTAGGGACTGGTGTTTACTTTGGAGGCAAAGAGTTATTAAGAGCACCAACAATTAAAGAGAAATTAAGTAGTGAAAACTTTAAATTTATTCCTTCCGTTGCTAATAGTAATAGTCAATGGGAGGCAGAATTTAAATCAGACGAAGTAGCTATTAAGGAAAAATTAGGCAGTAACGCTGATGCAACTGCTCTTAGACAATGATGTGAATCTAAATATGGTTCACCTAGCACTAGTGTGAAAGATTTAGAGAATGTTAAGAAATGATGTGGAATTAGAGATATTAGTAGTCAATTAGTGAGAAAAAATCGAAAATTATTGATAGGTCAGACTGGTAGCGATGTTGATAGTAAATGAACAAAGACTATAGAGAAAAGGAAAACAAGCAATTCTGTAAGAAGTAAATTAGGACTAGAAGGAGAGTGAAGTGCTGCTAAGAATGATGACAAAGACAACATTAAGAGATGATGTTCAGATAAATCTAAAGAGGATTTCTTAGTTGGAGAAGAAACTTACAAACTTGTTGAAGCTTGATGTACAGAACAAGGAGCAACAATAGAAAGCATTCAGTAATAGCTAGTTATTATGGCTTTTTCTTGAGCAAAATTTAGTCAAATTTACACTTGTTGTGGTTCTTTAGGAACCGGTGCTTACATATATTTCTTAATTCCCAAAGGAGAAGCGTCAAGTGTATCAGAAGTATTGGATAGAGCAGGATTTACTGGTATTGAAAAAGCCAGTGTTAGTGATTTAAAGAAATTAGTAGCGGCATACAAGAAAGCTCTCGAAAGAGAAAAAGATGACTTTAAAGAAAGGATTGAAGAAGTTACAGATCCAAATGCAAGTGATGAAGTTATAGGCGAGCAAATAAGAGGAGGTTGTAGGAGGTTAACATTAGGCGGCGATTTATCTTCTAAGAGTAGAGATACTTCCAGAAGATTTTGTGTTGTGCCTGTAACAATAGAAAAAACATTAGAGAAACAAGGATTTAAGTTTATGGATTATTCATTGAGTAACAAAGCATATGATGATAAATGAGCGGCCAATGCAGATAGGTTATTAGATTCTTCAAATGCACCGGAATCGCTTAAGAAGTTAAGAGATAACAAAGATGAAAAAGTGAAGGCGATTAAGACTTCTTGTAGGGATGTTGCTGGGGCTCCAACAACATCAAGATTATTTAATAAATTTGTTGAAGTAGCAAGAGACTATTGTTCAGACAAATCAGGAAAGTAAGTACTATATAAGGTGAAGGCATATTAACACTCTAATGGAAATAATTACTGTCTCTAAGGTTGTCATTAGGTAATAAGATAGTTGAATTAATTAAGCAATACAATTCAGAAAAGAAAGTAATATCTAGCTTTATTTCGTTCTATAGTGAGAAGTGAAGAAATGCTTGAAATAAATATTTATTAGATAATAAAGGCAAATATGCTTGTGAAAGATATTCAGAAACTTGTTGAAAGGTAGCATTAATTAAATATCCAAGGATTTTAGGTAATCTATTAGGCATCGCTGAAAAATTAAAGCAAGAACTTTTAAGTGATTTGTAACCTGCTATGAACAGCTTTATTAAGCAGTCTCAAACATTAGGTGAAAAAATAAATGGTGTAACTGGAGAGTATGTATCAAAATTAATAGAGTACTGTTCTGTAGATCATAGCGTTCAAGACTTAATTGGCAACGAATATCCAAATAAAAAATTCGTCGATTTTAGTAAGATTTAAACTACTGACTCTATAGCTATTGAGCTTTATGGAAGATATGAAAGTAAAAACAATTAAAGAAGTAGTTAACTATTGTACTTTTGATCAAAGTAGATCAGTAGATTATGGCAGTGACAGAGTTAACAAATAAGGACATTAGTACAAAGTAAGGTTATTAAGTGTATTTATTTTCTTAAAAGAATTAATAAATAATGTCTATTATTAAAGTTATCAAAATTGGGTTGCCGGTTGCCGGTTGCCACCGCAACATCAGCAGCTATAGCAACTACTTCTTTAGTATCCTTTAGAAAAAAAGATACGCTTTCAAAAGAAGAAGACTTAGATAAATCAATTGATGATTTAAAGCTACCAGATGAAAAGTATCAAGATGTAAAATTGTTCTATTCTGAGGATGGAACAGGAAAGAATCATAAAGTATTGGATCCAGAAACTGCAGAGAAGTTAGCTCAGTTACTTAAAGAGCGAGGAAGTTTAGATAGCCTTGATAAATCCAATAAAGACGTAAAACTTCCAGAAAATTTAGATGCTGTTGGTGTCCCAGATCCAGTCGTAAAATCTCCAACAAATCTTGATTTAGAAAAATCAACAGAAAAAAGACCGCAACAAATTCCTAATGATGTAGGTAGCGGATATGAACAAGGAAGTGCGGAGTTACAAAAACCAGCTAATTTATCTGATTCAGTAGATCAACTAAAAGGTAATGTAGATGATGTTATTAAAGGTCAAAACACAGAAAATGAATCTACAGAGCCTGCTTCAGTCGGAGGAGAGCAAAAAGGAGTCGAACCCACTTTGTCCGAAAAATTGTCACAACCAGAAGGATTAGGTAGCCAAGATCAACAACAAGATCTTTCATCAGGGGATGAAGAGAATCGTACTAAAGTTGCTTCCTCCTCTTTAAGTAGTGCGGATAGTGGTGATAACTTGGACCAAAACGAAGCAAAACCGGGACTTGAAACGGATTCTACTAACGATATAGGAACACCAAATAATTCAGAATTAGGAGCACAAGTTAGACAACAAGAACAAAATGAAGTGAATGATGGAAGTGGAAAAAATGGCGAATCAGAAGGTGCTCCAAAGGGCCCAGACTTTAATGGTGATGGAAGATCTTCAAATGGGGATAATTCATTAAATGAAGGAACAGATTCTTCTGGTAATAGACAAAATTTAACTGACGAAGATATTAAGAGATGAAGTAGTGTGGAAGCAGAAATATCTTCAGTTGTTGATGAATTGCAAGCTTTAATAAATATTTAGTTTGTGAATCTTTCAGTAATTTTCAGTAAATTAAAGCTATTATTTCCAGTAGCTGTTGTTGCTTCTTCGATAGTAATAACCGTTAAGTTACTTACTTCAGAAACTCCTTTAACTTCTGAAATATTGAAAGTTGAAGCTAAAGAAGATATTCACGTTACTAACTTTAAAGATGAATTAGTTATTCCAGAGGAACCCCCAGAAGAAGCTCCGCCTGACGAGAAACAACCTGAATCTTTAGATTCTGAAAAAGATGAACAAACAGATGATAAAGAAGAGAAAGATTCTGATGACAGAAAGGAAGAAGAGGATAAAGGAGATGAAAATAAATCAGATTCTCGAGAGAAATCAGAAGACGAAAAGAAAAAAGATGAAAAACAAGAACAACAAAAATCCAAACGGAGATTTAATCCCAGCAATCCTTTAAGTGGTATGTTGTCAAAAATATTAGGAAATAAAGGTCAGTAATTATTTAAGTAAAAATAAGTAATCTGTCTTTCATATTTAAAAGAATTAACAAATAATGTCTGTTATTAAAGTTATCAAAATTGGGTTGCCGGTTGCCACCGCAACATCGGCAGCTATAGCAACCACTTCTTTAGTATCCTTCAGCAAAAAAGACAAGATTCAAAATGAAGAAGACTTAGATCAAGAACTTAGTGATTTAAATATTCCTGATGAAAAATATGAAGATAAAGAACTTTTCTACTCTAAAGATGGTAGTGGAAAAAATCAAGCAATATTAGACAAGGCATTAGCGGAGAAATTATCTCAATTACTTAAAGAAAAAGGAGATTTTAGTGATGCAAAAGGCCCTGCACCCGATTTATCTAAATTAAATTTAGATCAAGTTGTGCAGGATGCCCCACCTTCTCATGGACAAGGTCAAGAGCATAATGATAATAAAGATCAAAAAGAAACAGACCCACTTGGAACAAAGAATGATAAGCCAGAGAGAACAACAGATCAATCTAATTCAAGTGATGCTGATGATTCCGAATTATCAGAAGATGAAGGCCCTTCTTTACAAATTCCTATGATACCAAAAGCACCAGATATTGAAATTAAAGAAAATTCGGATTCCGGTAGCGAAACAACTTCTTTAATTAAGGGAGATAAAGGCGAAAATAATGAAGGTGTTTCAGATCAAGAAAAACCAGATGAAACTTCAAAAGAATTGAATTTAAATGATCAGAAAAATGATTTCGAAAATGAGTCTACAAAACAAGTGGAAAATGAACCTGATCAAGAAGATTCAAATTCACAAGAATTAGGAGATTCATCAACAAAAAGCCCATCAGAAAATGAGTCTAAAGATGCTTCTTCACAAGCATTACAACAAAGTCAAGATGATAAATCTGTTCAAAACTCAGAAGATGGAGGCGTGAAGAGTGTAGGTGGTTCTCATAGTAAAGAAAGCCCTGAAGACAAGGGAACCTCTGAAAAAGGTCCAGATGATCATTCTTCAGGTTTACACTCTAATGGCATTGATTCAACAGGTAATAAAGAAACATTTACAGAGGACGATATAAAAAAATGAAGCGAATTAGGTGATCAATTATCTTCTGTTGCTGGTCAATTAATGTCTTTGATTGATAGTTAATTATGGCTTTACAAGCAAAGCTACCTATTATTGTTGCTACTTCTTCTGTAGCAGTTGGTGGAGGTGTATATTGTTGTTATCAATATTCTTTAGGTAATAAAGGAACTCTAAAATCTTTTGCTGATTATTCAGAAGCATTTTTGAAAGTTGGAGAAGATAATGAATTATGAAGCGCTAAATTAAAGGCTTTAGAAAATGGTAATGTTTCAGGTCATTTGACAGAATTACAGAATGCAAAAAATAGAAAGGATTTAGCTTTATTGAAACTAGCATGCGAAAAGTTTTATGCTCCTGATTTTGTTAGTAAAGGGGAAGGAGATTTTTTAGATTTCAAAAATTATTGTGCCAAGAACAATAAAGATGTAGTTGGTACAGGTTGAATTAGTAATTTTGAATCTGTAGATAAATCTGAAAAAGTTATTAAGAAAATTAACGAAAGGGGAGATACAATCATTTCATCTTCTTTAATTATTATTGGTACTAAGCATGCTGAAAAAGCAAAAGAAGAAACTGCTAGAACTGATTTAAATAAATGGTGCAAGGATACTGGAGAGTCTATTTATTTGGGAGAGCAATCATTAGATTTAAAAACAGGAAAGGAATATTGTAAAGAACCTACTTAATAGATTATGGCTACTCCTTTTGCTTTAAAGGCTAGTATGGTTGCTGGAGGTATTGCTACTTTATCTGGTTTAGGTTCTGTTGCTTACTTATCAACTTGGATTACTATTGGAGACAAGCTTCAAAAAGATAAATTAACTCTAATAAGTGAAGATGAGGACTACAAAATTGTGTTGTTTAATAATAAAGAAAGTAGCGATTTAAAGACAGCAATATCATAAACAAGCATTAATTATTCACAACACTTAAGCAATATTAAGCAATGATGTGAAGGAAAAGTTAAAGAATGGTTTTCAAATGATAAAGATAAGACATTTTTGAATGCAAAAGCATGATGTATAGTTCCAAAAATAAGATTATTAGGTGATAAGCTAGAGAATAAGTTACATGAAGGGACAGCATGACAAACTAAATTTGCAGAATTTTCAAAAGAATTAAATGGAAATAACAAATTTTTGGAGGCTTTAAATGTTGGTGTTGATAGAGATAAATTAACCAAGGATTCTCAAAACGGAGGAGAAAAATTAAGAGATTGATGTAATTCTGCTGTTAACTTAAAGGTTTATGTTGAAGATGCTCATAAAACGGAAACTAATGTTAAAGCTTGATGTTTAAGTGACAAGAAGAAATAGATACTGTCATATATGTTTGTAGAGCTTGCACAAAAAGCAATAGGAGGAACAGTAGTTATTGGAGGATTGGGAGGAGGATATTATGCTTTAACAGGAGGTACTTCTGCTACTTTATATGGAATGCATTCCTCTATTGGTAGACAATTAAATAAACGATGAGATCTTATTGCAGAAGAATACAGAGGAGAAAAAAATAATAATTTAATTGCCGGAATTAAGAAGACTTCTGTAACACTTGAAAAAGATCTTGAAGAATGATGTGATAATAAAGGAAGTGATTATTTCTTAGGCGCAACAGATTCAACTTATAGATCTTATTCTTTTTGATGTTTGCTACATGCAGATATCAAAGATGTTTTGATAGGTCAAGGATTTAAGATAGTGAATGAAAAGTGAGATAAGAAATTGAAAAAATACAAAAACAGTTCTGAACAATTTATTAAGGATCAATATGGAAAAGTTAAAGACAAAGAAGAATTAGATAAATTTGATATTGCACAGTGATGCCACGTTAATGGTATGGAAAGATATAGATGGCAAGGAGAGGAGTTAACTCATAAAGTAAGAGAGTTTTGTTTTTGAACTGATGAAGAGATAGCAGAAGATAATAAAGCTTCAAAAACAACTTTAAATTAATAATATGGGAGTATCTCCAGTTCATGTTGCAGGTGTAGTATTGACTGGTGGTTTAGTAACTGGAGGATACTTTACATATCAAGCATTAGTGCCCCCAACCTTAGAGGAATATTTAAAGAAATTGAATGTTGATTTAATTAGTAGTAATTGAGGAGAAAAGGAAGCTAAATACAAACTTGCACAAGAAACAGATTTAATACCTAATATTTCTAAGAGCACTAGCACTAATGTTAATAATGATTTTGCAAGACAGTTGCAAGAGTGATGTGAAAAGAAGAAATCAAAGAATTATCTTGGAGAAACAGATCTAACTTACAAACGTTTTTCACTTTGGTGTACAGTTACTAAGAAAATTAAAGATGTATTAGGTGGAAGGAAGCTGAAAGCTTTAGATGATATTAAAAAACAAGCTAAAGTAACTGCTTATGGGCAACTCCAAGAAGGAGAAAGATTTATTACTAAATCTAATAAAAAACCTGCAACAATAGAGGCGGCTGATTTAAATAAATGATGTGAAGATGAGCAAAATAAAGACTACCAGTATGAAGGAGATGAGAATTTAAAGAAAGTAATAAGTTGATGTTACGATAAGTAATTAAGAATTTTTGCAAATTTCTGAAGCATTTTTGTATTCTAGATCTTTTTCTCCTTTGTAAGGTCTATCATAAATACCAGAACACCAACCCTTAACAGCTTCATTAGCACTATTTCCACTTGCTTGTTCTTTAATAGTGTGTAAGGCCGGAACTAATTTATCTTTCGAAATTGATTGTAATTTATCATGTCCCTTTTTCCATTGATCATTTGCCGCACTTGCGTCAATAGATTTAGTTAGCTTTTCTTTATTTGAAAAAGTACAATAACTTTGAATATTTTGAAACTCTATATCTTTCTCTCCTTTACTTTGATTATTTATGTTTTTCTTACATCAATCTCTTAATTCATTTCATGTTGCTTCTTTTTGTGTAGATTTCTTTGCTTTAATTGTCTTTAGTTCGTTTATTAACTCGTTGTCTTTTGCTTTTTTTAAAGTTGCCAGCCTCTTTTCTCATTTATCTTGGTCTTCTTTATCATTAGTACCTAATAAAATGCCTTTAAGTAAATCAGCATAAGTGGATGAGTTAAGGTTATGGAATACTCCATAACCAATACCACTAATTCCTGCGATAGTTCCAATAGCTATTCCTCCTTTGGCTAATGGATTCATTAGTCTTTTGCTCCGCAAGAAGCACTAGCATCTTTAAACTCTAAATTTTTTTCTCCTTCAAATACTTCGTTTGCTTTAGTTTCACACCAATTCTTTAATTCATCTCCTGTAGCACTATCTTTAGTTGCTATTTGTTTTAGGGAATCAGAGGAAGGTTTAGTTGCATCTACCTTTAATTTATTAAATCTATCTTTTCATTTAGCGTTGTTAGTTGCTCAACCTGTCTTTGTTATCCTATCCTTAATAGTTCTGGCGCAAAAGGATTGAAAATCTTTAAATGTATCAGAGTTTTTGTTAGTAAAGCTACTGTCATATATCTCTTGACAAGCACTCTTGAAATCCTTTAATCCGTCTCCTTTTTTTGAACTTTCCTTGGTTTTGGCTTCTTTGAGCTTGGGATGTTTAGGGTCTGAACTATTTTCCTTTAATTTTTCTAGTTTTTCATTAACTAAATCTGTTTCAGTATCTAAATTAATAAGAGCTTCTTTAAATGTATCTCTTATTTTTGTGTTTTGTGTTGATAGTAAATAACCACCACCCCCAGCAATAATTGCTGTGCCAGTTGCACCAGCTACAATAGGTAAAAACTTAGACATTGTTAGTTTCTTTTACTTTTTTCTATTATTAATCTAGAAAAATAAGAAATAAATTATGGCAAATACTAACTTAGCTAAGACAACTTATGGTTTATTAGGTACTGGAGTATTACTAGGGGCAGGATATGTAGCTAAACCGTGAATATTAGGCGATAGAGTAGTTGATCTTCTTAAAGTACATAATCCAGAAAGACAAATATTAACCATTGCTTCTCCAAGCTATAGTGATAGATGAAAGAAGGCTTGATTTGACTATAGGGAATCTAATAAAGATAGGGATAAAGATGCATGAGAGATTGGAGATTGAGAGAAGGCAAAAACTAATAAGAATGATGTTCCTGCCCCTTCTTCTTTCATAGATGCTTGTGAAAGGAATTCACAAGCAAGAATATCTGGTAAATCGCATCCACTATATCAAGAAGTATTACAGTGATGTACTGGTAGCTCTAAAGTAAGTATTAGAGATTTAATAAGAGATTCTGGCAAGAGATCTTTAAATGAACATGACTCTAAGACAAATGAAAAAAATGGTTGAAAGCCATTATTTAAGAAGTATTTTGATAATTACAAAAATCAAAGCACAGACCCATTAGGTGTAGAGGGATGGCAAATAAAGGAAAGCACAGTTACTGCTGAAAACAGTGGAATGATGGAGAAATTTATAGAGAAATGTAAATCATTAGCTCAAACAGAAGTTGAAGGTACAGGAGATCCTACTTATCAAAAAATAAATTCCCATTGTTCTGCAGATATTCATGCCGAAGACATAATTAGAGAAGCTTATCCAGGAAGAAGACTAGTTAATGTAAGTAAATTTAAGAACAAAAAAGATAATCCATTAGCTTTGGAAATATGACAAAGATATGTTTCAAAAAATAAAGAAAAAACAACCGGAGAAGATCAATGAGGCGTAAAGTCATGACATTTAGCAAAAGAGAGACATGAAGTACCCGAAAACTTTTGAGATAAGTGTGATGAAAAAAGAACACAACCTATTAAAGGAATTGAAGATGCGGCCTTTAAAGAAGTCTTTGATTATTGCACTGTAGAGGCAAGCAAGATAGGAGATTGAGGAGATACTGTTTAATACTTTAGAAGTATTTATGCATGCTATCCTGAATTAAGCTTTCAAAGATTATGTTGCAACAATAGCAACGGCAACTGTGGCTACCGTCTCTTTAGTATCTTTTAGAAAAGAAGATTCCAAAAAGAACGCTGATGATGAAGATAAGGTATTGAATGATTTTGAACTCCAAGCAAAGAAATTTGAAGAGAAAACAATGCTTTATTCTAAGGATGGACAAAATGAACCAGTAACTTTAGAGAATGATGCATTAAAGGACAAAATTCTTGAGAAATTTAAAGAGGGAGAAAA
Organism: Candidatus Mycoplasma haematobovis; assembly: GCF_001645765.1. GTDB lineage: Bacteria > Bacillota_I > Bacilli_A > Mycoplasmatales > Mycoplasmoidaceae > Eperythrozoon_B > Eperythrozoon_B haematobovis. The sequence continues at coordinate 25,137 of NZ_LWUJ01000014.1, forward strand.
TCTAGGAGATTTAGCAAAAGAATTGCCTAATGCAGACCAAATTGAAAAATTATTATCAGAGGTTAAAGAAAGTAATTTAGTGAAAAGTATGTCTCAAAAAGATTCTGAACCATCTAGAGGTATTGAAAGTTCAGAAAGTCAAAACAGCCCAGCACCTGAACCTATTGATACTGCTCAAAGTACCGAGGAAAATTTAGGAGCAGGGAAAACTGATATTGATGAAAAACTAGATGAAAATATTGACTCTTCACATACAGAAGCTTCAGGTATGGAAGATCTTTTAAAAAAATTAGGTGAAGAAAATGCTAATAAGAACGATGGACAACCTGAACCTACAAGTGATAAAGAAGATTCAAAAGAAGAAAAAACTGAAAATGATGATTCAGGAAATAATGTTGCAGAAGGACAAGAATCAACAACACCTTTAGAGGCGGAACAAGATAAAGCGAAAAATACTCAACAGGATCAAAATGGGGAATCAAAAGAGGATATTCATACAAAACAAGATTTACAAATCGAAAGAAATAGTGACGATTCGAAGGAATTAGAGTCAAAAGATCCAAAAGCTACTGAAGCGGCTAACTCTGAACAAAAACTGCATCAAAACGGTCAAGAACCTAATAGAGAAGTTAAAGACGATAAAGCTTCCGATATTACAAAAAGTAGTGTTGACGGAGAGTCTACAGAAGGTAAAAAAACATTATCTCCGGAAGAAGTAAAACATTGAGAAGATTTGTTAAATACAGTAGGAGATGTTGCCACACAACTTCAATTATTAGTAATAGATAAGAATTAATGAAGTTACCAGTAAGCTTAAGTAAGCTGAAAGCATTATTTCCGGTATTTGTTGTTGGTGCTTCTGTCGCAATAACAATTAAGTTGCTCACTGAGTCAACTCCTTTAACTTCAGACATATTGTCAGTTCCAGCAGTTGAGGATATACAGAAAACTGAATATCAAGACGATCTACAGGAACCTATTGAAGAAAAGGAAGATAAACCAGAAGAAACACCTCCTACTCCCCCTGAACCGCAAACTGAAGAAAATCAAGAACAATTACCACAAGAGGATTCAGAGAAAAAAGATGAAGATGAGCCTTCTTCTGAGCAAAGTGATTCTCAACAACAACAACAAGAAGAGAAAGACAAACAACAAAAGGATCAGAAAGAACCTCCTAAATCTGCACCAAGAAAATTCAAATCTGATAGTAGTAACCCAGCTATTGGTGTTCTGCAAAAATTATTAGGTTTAGGAAAAAATAAGAAATAATTAATGTCTGTAGAGACAATACAAAAAATAGCTGCAGTAACTATAGTTGCTGGAGGTCTAGGTGGTGGATACTATGCTTTAACAGGCGGCACTACAGGAACATTATCTGGAATGCATTTTGCTTTAGATAGGGAATTAATTGAGAATTGAGAAGAAGTTGCAAGCAAGTATAAAGAAAAGGACCAAAAAGATTTAATTGAAGGAATTAAACAAACATCTTCTAAGCTGGCAAGTGATATTCAAAAATGATGTTTGGGTAAAGGTAGTACTTATTTTTTAGGAGAGACAGATCAAACTTACAAGTCCTATTCTATTTGATGTCTTAAAGAAGCAAATATACAGGCAGTATTAGAGAAGAAAGGATTTAAGTGAGATGATAGTAAATGAGATAAGAAATTAGATAAATACAAGCAATTTCAACAAAACTTTATTACTCAGTTACCAGAAAATAAACCAATACCTTTAGATAATTTAAGACCTGAGAATATTAGTAAATGATGTGAAGATAATCGTATTCAAAGATATAGATATCAAGGAGATCAAACGGAATACAGAGTAAGAGCTTTTTGTTATTGAACAGATGAAGAAATATTAGAGGCTAATAAACCTCAACCACCTCAACCACCTCAACCAAAAATTACAGATCCTTTACAATCTCTACAAGAAGAATAATATGGGAGTATCTCCAGTTCATGTTGCAGGTGTAGTATTGACTGGTGGTTTAGTAACTGGAGGATACTTTACATATCAAGCATTAGTACCTCCAACTTTAGAAGGGCATCTTAAGTCTTTAGGTCTTGAATTAGCGGGAAGTAGTGATTGAGTTGGAAAGGCAGAACAATACAAGAAAACACCTAATTCATATCCTATTTCAACAATTACTGATCCAGCCAAAGATAATGATGTTGCTGGGAAGCTGCAAACTTGATGTGAAAAGAAAAAAGGTAAGAATTTCTTAGGAGAAACAGATCAAACTTATCAGAAATTTTCTGTTTGATGTTTAGTTACTCAAGATATTAAGGCTGTTTTGGAAAAAAGAGGAAAGAAAGCATTAAGTTTAGAAGAAAAAGCAATTAAAGTTACAGCCTATAATGCAACTACTAATACTGATAAGTTTATTGCAAACAAACCAAATGGTATTGTGGAAGCAGATTTAACTAAATGATGTGAAGAAAAGGAAAAAGTTAATTATCAACATGAAGCAGATGCAAATTTTAAGAAAGTAATTGAATGGTGTTATTCTAAATAATTAACTACTTACACAAACTCTGGAAGCGTTTTTGTAGTCTTTATCGTCTTTTCCTTTGTAAGGTTTTTTGTATGCTTTAACACATCACTCTTTAACAGCTGTATTTCCTGCGCCATTCTTTTTGCCTTTAGCAACGACTAAATCAGAATCTAATTCACTATCATCTATTTTTTGTAATTTACCATGCCCTACAGCTCATTTACTATCATCACTGCCCCCTGTGCCTTCATCAACAGAATTAGTTATTTTTTCTTTAATTGAGAAAGTACAGTAGTTTTGTATTCCTTGGAATTCTTTATCTTTCTCTCCTTTGCTTTGATTATTTATGTTTTTCTTACATCAATCTCTTAATTCATCTCAAGTAGTTGCAGATGGTTGAGATTTATCCTTAATTGCTTTAAGTTCTGTAGTTAAAGTATCATTATTTGCTTGTTTCAATGATTCCAATCTTTTGGTTCATTTATCTTTGTCCTCATTGTCTTTGGTACTTAGTAAGGTTCCGCTTAGTATTTCCGCATAAGTTAAGGTTCTAAAAACACTGTATATTCCATACCCCACGCCTCCCATTCCACTTACAGCTCCTAAACCTATTCCTACTTTAGCTAATGTACTCATTAATCTGTTTTTCCACAATATGTTTGTGCATTAATGTAGTTTAAATCTGTATCTCCTTCAAATACTAAATCTGCTACTTCATTACATCAATCTTTCAATTCATCGCCTGTAGAGCTATTTTTTGATTTAATTTCTGCTAATTTAGGAGCTAGTGAACCATTTAGTTTTCCATATCTAGTTTTTCAATTTGCCCCAGTATCAAATCACCTTCCGTTTGTTATTTTGTCTTTATTTGTTCTTGCACAATAAGCTTGAAAGTCTAGGAATATCTTTGATTCTTTATTAGTAAAACCACTATCATATATTTCTTGACAAGCTTGTTTAAGTTCAGCTAAGCCACCATCTGTTCCATCAGTAATCTTAGATTTTGCATCACTTAACTTAGTATTATTTGAATTAACCTTACCTGATTTAAGTTTCTTAAGCTTTTCCTTTAATAAAGTATCTTCTTTACTAGTTAAGTCGATTAAAGCATCCTTAAATGACTCCTTTATTGTCTTTGTGTTTTGTGTTGACAATAAATATCCTCCAACTCCACTAATAACTGCTGTTCCTCCCGCTCCAATTGCAACAACAGGTAATAATTTAGACATTATCTATACACAATTTCTTAGCATTAATAAAACCTTGATCTTTTTCACCTTTGTAGGGTTTTTGATATTCTGCAGTACATCACTCTTTAATAGCTTTTTTTGCTTCTGCGTCTTTCTTTTTCTTAGCTTCCTTTAATTTTTCGTCTAATTGGTTTTCATCATTAATTGTTAATAGAACATCATGCCCTTTTTTCCATTTTTCACTACCTTCATCTTCGCTTTCATTAACGGCATTACTTATTTTTTCTTTAATTGAGAAAACACAATAACTTTGAATATTTAAAAATTCTTTATTTTTTTCATCTTTACTTGGATTCTTAATATTATCTTTACATCAATTTTGCACATCCTTTTGAGTTGCTTCAGAAGGAGATTTCTTACCTTTAATTAATTTAAGGCTCTCTACTAAATCTTCTTCTCGGGCTACTTTAAGTTTTTCAAGTCTTTTCCCTCATTCTGTTGAGTTTTGACCATCTTCAACACTTAGTAGAGTACCACTTAATTTTTCTGCATAAGAAGGGGTTTCTGTTTTTTCTTCATGCACTTCTGGTTTAGATTGCACATTACTATAAATTCCGTATCCTAGACCACTAACTCCAGCAATAGTTCCTATTCCTAAACCAGATTTAACTAGTATATGCATTAGTCGTTTTTTCCACAGGATGCTTGAGCATCTCTAAAACTTGCATTTTCACTGCCTTCAAATACTAGATCTGCTACCTTAGTACATCAATCCCTTAATTCGTTTCCATTTTGACTTGTTTTTGATGCTATTTGCTGTAGTTCTTGTGAGGAAGGATTAATTTCTTTTTTGTTTAATTTGTCGAATCTACCTTTTCAGTTTGCTCTATCTGTTGCTCAACTTTCTTTTGTTATCTTATCCTTAATAGTTCTGGCGCAAAAGGATTGAAAATCTTTAAATGTATCAGAGCTTTTGTTAGTAAAGCCACTGTAATATATCTCTTGACAAGCATTCCTGAAATCCTCTAATCCATCATTAGGCTTCGCAATTTCTTTTCTTTTTGCTTCTTTAAGTTTAGTGTGTTTAGGATCTGAACTGTCTTCCTTTAGTTTTTTTAATTTTTCACTAACTAATGTATTTTCGGTCGAAAAATTAATGATAGCTTCACCAAATGTATTTCTTATCTTTACTATATTTATTTTTTCTGGGGCTTTTGGAGCAGGTTGCATAACATTGTAAATTCCATAACCAGCCCCACCAATTCCTGCAACCGCTCCAACTCCTAATCCGGCTTTAGCAAAAATATGCATTAGTCTGCTTTTCCGCAATATGCTTGTGCATCTTTGAAGTCCAAGTTACTTTCGCCCTCAAAAACTAAGCTTTCTGCATTAGTACATCATCTTTGAAGTGCCTCTTTATCTACATTAGATTTTTTAGGTAGCTTGGTTAATGTTTCTGATAATGGTCTAGGATTGTTGTTCTTTAATTTAGTTAATCTATTTTCTCAATTAGCATCAGTACTTGCTCATTTTTCCGTAGTTACTTTATCTTTAATAGTTCTTGCACAATAATCTTTAAAGTTATTAAATGTTTCAGAGTCTTTTTTTGTAAAGTTACTATCGTATATTTTTGTACATGCTTTCTTAAATTCAGCTAGCCCACTATCTGTTGTTTTCTTTTCTGCAACCTGTGCTACTTTGAATATAGATTTTTCTGAAAGATCTGTTGCATCCTTTAATTTCTTTAGTTTTTCTTTAACTAATTTGTCTTCTGTTTCAAAATTAATGATAGCTTCATTAAATGTTTCCTTTATTGTCTTTGTGTTTTGTGTTGATAATAGATATCCTCCGACTCCACCAATAACTGCAGTTCCGCCTACGCCAACAGCAATAGTAGGAAGTAACTTAGACATTAGTTAATACAAATTTGTTTTGCATTATCAAAATCGGGATCACTTTCGCCTTTGTAAGGATTGGAGTATGTAGCAACACATCAATCTTTAACTGATTTCTTTCCTGCCGCAGTATCTGAATTATCCCTAGCAGTTCTTAATGTTTGATTTAGCTTTAAATTATCTATGTTTTTCAATTTGCCATGAGCAGTAGCTCATTTTCCATCTGAATCTCCTGTACTTGGATCTATAGCATTCTTTATTTTTTCTTTAATTGAAAAAGTACAATAACTTTGTATATTTTTGAACTCTTTATCTGATTCTCCTTTACTTGGATTATTAATGTTATTTTTGCATCATTCTCTTAATTCCTTTCATAAATCTGCGTCATCTTTAATCTTTAATGAATTTAACTCATTCACTAAATCTATATTTATTTTGACTTTCTTTAAAGAATTTAATCTTGCTACTCAATTATCTTTATGTGAATCATCTGTTGTAGTCAATAAAGTTCCCTCTAATACGCTTGCATAAGTAGTAATTTTTTCTGGGGCTTTTGGAGCAGGTTGCATAACATTGTAAATTCCATAACCAGCCCCACTAACTCCAGCTATAGCACCAATACTTATTCCTGCTTTAATTAATGGATTCATTAACTATCTTTGGTACAAAACTCCTCTATATTTTTGAAAGTTTTATCCTCGTCTCCTTCAAAAACTAATTCACCATTATTTTTGCATCAAGTTTTCAATTCTTCTCCATTTGTACTTTTCGTATTTGCAATTTGATTTAGTTCAGCTATTAAGGACGATTTTGGATTCTTTAACTTTTCATGTTTAGTCTTTCACTGCGCTGTAGAATCATCTATTGCCCATTTACCTTTTGCAACTTTATCTTTATTTGTTTTTGCACAATAAGCTTGAAAATCTTTAAACGTATCAGAGTTTTTGTTAGTAAAGCCACTGTCATATATTTCTTGACAAGCCTTCTTTAGATCGGCTAACCCACTATTAGTAGTTGTTTTTTCTTTATCTTGTGCTTCTTTAAGTTTCTTGTTTCCTGAAAAAATAGTTCCTGTTTTTAGTTTTGTTAATTTAATCTTCAATAATTCCTCTTCGCTATTGTCTAGCTTTATTAAAGCAGGTTTAAATGAATCCTTTATTGTCTTTGTGTTTTGTGTTGACAGTAAGTAACCGCCGCCGGCCCCTATTATTGCTGTTCCAGTAACCCCTGCTACAATGGGAATAAGTTTAGACATTAATTCTTAGATAAACAAATTACTGAAGCATTTTTGAACTCTTTATCTTCCGTTCCTTTGTAAGGTTTTTTATATGCTTGAGTACATCAATCTTTAATAGCTTTTTTTGCTTCTTCGTTTTCTTTATTCTTTGCCTCCTTTAACTTATCATCCAATTGACTTTCATCACTAATTGTCTTTAAAGCTTCGTGTGCTTTTTGTCATTTTTCACTATTATCTTGTTCTGTTTCACTAATAGAGTGCACTATTTTTTCTTTAATTGAAAAAGTACAATAACTTTGTATATTTTTGAACTCTTTATCTGATTCTCCTTTACTTGAATTATTAATGTTATCCCTACATCAATCTCTTAATTCTGTTCAAATCGCTACATCGTTTTTGGCCTTTATTGTACTTAACCCCTCTATTAGCGTGCCTTCTCCAGCGCTTTTTAAAGATGTAAGTCTAGAAGTTCATTTTTCTTGATCTTCGTTATTCTTAGTGCTTAATAAGGTTCCTCTTAACTCTTTTGCATAAGAAGGGGCTTCTGTTTTTTCAGGGCTTTTTAGAATAGATTGCATACTATTGTAAATTCCATAACTAGCTCCACTGATTCCTGCAACCGCTCCAATTCCTAAACCGGCTTTAGCAAGGATATGCATTAGTCTGTTTTTCCACAAGATGCTTTAGCATCTCTGAAGGTCAAATTATCTTCACCTTCAAAAATTAATCCTTCTGTATCTGTACATCACTTTTTAAGCGTTAAACCGTCGTTGCTATTAATAGCTACGATGGCTATTAATCCTTGTGATAAAGGTATTCTTCCAGTTGTCTTTAATTTTCCAAATCTATCTTTTCAATTTGCATCATCACCCGCTCATGCTTCACTTTTTATTTGATCTTTAATTGTTCTCGCGCAATAAGTCTGAAAATCCCTAAATATTTCTGATGTTCTATCAGTAAAGTCAGCCCCATATATTTCATTACATTCTTTCTTTAATTCTTCAAAACCACTATTTTCTTGTTGCTTTTCTTTATCGTATGCCGCTTTAAATTTAGATTGAGCCGGAATAGAATTTAAGTCTCTTAATTTCTTTAATTTTGAATTAACTAAATCTCTTTCGCTGTCAAAATTAATAAGAGCCAGTTTAAATGAATCCCTTATTGTCTTTGTGTTTTGTGTTGATGGCGAAGAGTCATCCTCTTTTGTTGTAAGAACTTTACTTTCAGACGTTACTCTGTGATAAATTCCATAACCAACTCCACTGGCACTACTATAGCACCAGTTCCTGCTCCTACTTTAGCTATTAAATTCATTATTTAGTGCAAAACTCATTTGCATTTTTGTAAGTATCGTCTTCCGGTCCTTTAAATACCGAATTTTCTATGCCTGTACATCATGCCTTTAATTTACCACCATCGGTACTTTCTTCACTGGCTATTGTTGATAATTCTGCCACTAAAGTTATTCCTGTTTTGGGTTGCTTTAATGCATCATGTTTAGTTTTTCATTGAAAACCTGTATCGCCTACGGCTCATTTAGTAGCAGTTATTTGATCTTTAATATTTTTTGAACAATAATCTTTGAAATCTCCAAAAACATTTGAGCTTTCATCAGAAAATTCACTATTATAGATTATTCGGCAACCATCTTTAAGTTCTGCTAATCCATCTGTTTCTCCACCGCCCTTTGTTTTTGCTACTTGTAATTTGTCGTTATTTGGATTTACGCTAGCGCCTTTAAGTTTTTTTAGTTTTTCCTTTAATAAAGTATCTCCTGCACCTGTTAAATCTATTAAAGCATGTTGAAACTTATTCCTTACAAATACTTTATTAATTTCTATTTTTGTTTCTTCCTTTGTGTTTTGTGTTAATAATCAGTAGCTACCACCAGTCGCTACAGCCGCTGTACCAGTTACACCAGCAACTATTGGTATTAACTTAGACATTTAAAGTGCTTATTACTTTTATTAATTAATTTCAAAAGTCTTTATTTTTGGTTGGTTTTTTATTAATAAGTAATAAAAAAGTAAATCGATGGCGAGTACTAATTTAGCTAAGACTGCTTATGGTTTAGCAGGAGCAAGTGTATTATTAGGTGCTGGTTATGTTGCTAAGCCATGATTAATAGGCGATAGGATTGTTGATTTACTTAAAGTACATAATCCTGAAAGACAATTATTAACCAAGCTTTCTGCTGCTTATAGTGATAGATGAAAGAAGGCCTGATATGACTATAGGAAAGGTAATGAAAGTAATGTTGTAGATAAGTGAGAGATTGGAGATTGGCAGAAAGAAATAAATATTAGAAATGATGTTCCTGCGCCTACTTCTTTCATAGATGCTTGTGAAACAAATTCACAAGTAAGAGTATCAGGTAATTCAGATCCACTATATCAAGAAGTATTAAAGTGATGTACTGGTAGTTCCAAAATAAGTATCCGTGATCGAATAAGGGATTCAGGTAAGAGAATTTTAAATAATTATGATTCTAAGAAGAATGAGAATTTTGGGTGGAAACCTTTATGGAAGAAATATCTTGAAGCTAATAAGAATAGCAATACAGATGCTTTAGGAGTTTCTGGATGAATTAAGAATCCAACTCCAGAAAATTCTCTGGAAAATAATACAGGAGTAATGGATGATTTTATTAAGAAATGTACTGAGCTGTCTAGAGTAGAGGTTGAAGGTACAGGAGATCCAAACTATCAAAAAGCAATTAGTTATTGTGCTGATGATATTCATGCAGAAGATTTAGTTAAGGAAGTATATCCAGGAAGGAAAATGATTAGCTTAAGTAAGCTTAAAGAAAGAGGAACAGATGGTTCTGTTGATCCGATTGCTAAAGAGATATGGCAAAGCTATATTGCTAAGAACAGAGATAGAGCACCTGGAGAAGATGAGTGGAAAGTTGAATCATGACATTTAAAAAAAGATCAACCAGAAATAATTCCAGATAATTTTTGAGATAATTGTACCGAGAAAAGAAGAATTGTTATTAAGAGTGTTGAAGATGTGGCATTTGATCAAGTCAAGAGATATTGTACTATTGATAAGAATAGATCACATGGATATGCTGAAGATCTTTAAAAGCTAACTAAATATGGCTACAGCTTTAGTTAAAGGGGTCGTAGCAGTTGGTACATTAGCTACCGCTTCAGGAGTAGGGACTGCAATATATTTCAATACAGGCACTACTATAGGAGATAAATTAGCAGAAAAGAAATTGACATTAATAAGCGATATCAATGACTACAAATATCATCTTTTTGAACACAAAGATAGTAAAGAATTAAAGAAGGCACTTAATAAACAAACTATAGATCATACAGATAACATAAGCGATTTAAAGCGATGATGCAATGAAAGTGTTAAGGGATGGGCTTCAAGCGATAAAGATGAAAGTATTTTTAAGAAAGTCAAAGAGTGATGCGTTGTACCTACAATAAGAACATTAGGAGATAAGCTTGGAAGTAATTTACATGGACCAAACGAATGACAAGGTAAATATACAAGTTTTTCCGCACAAAATGGGGGCAGTAATGATTTTATGAATGCGTTAAAGGATGAATTTAAGGGTTTTGACTTTACACAAAATGCTAGCCAGGGAGGTGAAAAATTAAAGGCTTGATGTGAGGCAGTCATGAAGTTGAACACTTATGATGTTACAACACATAAATCAGAAGCAAATGCAAGAACTTGATGCTTGAAGGGTTAATTAATTAAGATTTAACGCAAATTTTTGACGCATTCTTAAATTCTTGGTCTTTTTCTCCTTTGTAAGGATTTGCAAAAGCTTTATTACATCAAGTCTTAATACTTGTATTAGCCGTTGCGTCTGTTTGAGATTTAGCTGTTTGTAATTCTGAATCTAGCTCTTCGTTTGGAACATTCTTTAATGCTGTATGACCTACAGCCCATTCATTGTCACTATTATTGTTTTCTTCAGTAATTATGTTCTTTAGTTTTTCTTTAATTGAAAAAGTACAGTAACGTTGTATATTTTGAAATTCATTTCCTTCTTGTTTTGTATTTCCAATAATATCTTTACATCACTTTTGTAAGTCTTTTCAAGTAACAGAAGGATCCTGCTTAGCTTTTACTTGTTTAAGACTATCTACTAATGTATTTGGTTCGGCAGAGGTTAATGTACCCAGCCTTGCCGTTCATTCTGTTTGATTTTCGTTCTCGTTAGTGCTTAATAAAGTGCCGTTTAATGCCGTTGCATAAGAAATAGCTTCTATTTTTTCTGAAGATACTTCTGGTTTAGAATTAGCACTACTATAAATTCCGTATCCTAGACCACTAACTCCAGCAATAGTTCCTATTCCTAAACCAGCTTTAACTAAAGTGCTCATTAATCTGTTTTTCCACAAAAACTTTTAACATCTTTAAATTCTTTATTTTCATCACCTTCAAATACTGCATCTGCTTTTTCATCACACCATCTTTTCAAACTGTCTCCATTATTGCTTTCTTTTTTTGAAACAGCTATTAAAGAAGGGGAGATTGGTTTAGTATTGTCTTGATTTAATTTAGCGAATCTATTATTTCATTGGGCACCAGTCGTTGCCCATTCCCCTTCACCTATCTTATCTTTATTTGTTTTTGCACAATAGTTTTGGAAATCTTTAAATAATTCAGATTCTTTCTTTTCAAAAACGCTATCGTATATTTCTTTACATCCTTCTTTAAATTCATTTAATCCACTATTAGAACTTACCTTTTCTTTAGTTTGTGCTGATTTAAGTTTTAAATTGGTTGGTCTGGTACTCGCATCCTTTAACTTTGTCAATTTTTTTGTAATTAAATCGTTCTCTCTATCAAGATCAATAATTGCATCTTTAAATTTGTTCCTTACGATTGTTGTGTTTTGTGTTGATAATAAATAACCACCAACTGCACTAACAGTTAATGTACCAGTTATTCCCGCTACTATTGGAATAAATTTAGACATTTTGTTAGTTTCTTAAAAACTATAGTGCTTTCTAAGTAATTAGTAAAAAAATAATATAGTAGTAATCATTTTTACCAAAGCAATAAGCTTTGTTTTTGTTACAAATATGAAAAAGAGGGAGATTTTGTAAGGTATGGCCAAGGGAATTAGATCTTTCTTGCCTCAATTATCTATTGCTGTTCCTGCAATAACTACAGGAATGCTTATTTTTTCTGAAAAAGTCGATCCCATTACTTCATTACTTTCCAGTTCTGGAGAAGAAAAGAAAGAAGATAGTAGTATAGAGAAGACATCAAAACAAAAAGGAGATAAAGAGGGCGATGAAGCTGGCAAAGAAGGTCAAAAAGGCAAGGGCGAAACAGGTGATGGTAAGGATAAAGGTGGAAAACTAGGAGAGGGTTTAAAAGATGGATCCTCAGATGGTAAAGGGCAAGGTACTGGAGAAGGCGGATCAGGAGATCCTGATTCTAAGGGCGATAGTCTTGGTGATGCAAAAGGTCTAGATGGTGGTTCTCCTGCTTTAGAGTTAAATAAATTGAGTGGTGTACAAGTAGGATCTGACGAACAAGGCCAACAAATACCTAATCAAGTGAATGGCGATCCGCAAGGAAGCGATCAAAATGATCATGCTATGGGAGATTCACAAACATCTGACGGACAAGAGAATTCTGATAGCAGTTTAGGTAGCGTAATTTCAGGAAGTCCTAGTCCTGATTCTGAAAGAAGAGAAGTAAATGGCGGTTCCGTAGGAGGCGAAACAATTTATTTTGCTCCAGCTTTTTCAGAATTTTTTGGAATAATTACTTCTGAAGATGTTGGTTAATAATTATTAAACAGATTAAATTAGTAATTAAGTAGTGATATCTTTAATTAAATTTTTAAAAATTGTATTGCCTGTTGCCACAGTAGCAACGGCAACTGTAGCTACTGTTTCTTTAGTATCCTTTAAGAAAATAGACTTAGATAAGAATAAAGACAATGAAGATAGAGTATTGGATGATCTTGAACTGAAAGCAAAAGACTTCAAAGAGAAGAAGATGCTTTATTCAAAAAATGGAAAGAATGATTCAGTAACTTTAGAAGATGATTCTTTAATAGAAGAGATTCTTAAGAAGTTTCAAAATAACGAGGATTTAGTAGAACTGGAAGGTAAAGTTCCAAATATTGAAGAGCTTAAGAAATTCTTATCAGAAAACAAGGATGCATTAGCTAATGCACCTTCTTTATCTGACCAAGAAAAAAGTAATAAAGATTTAACGTTAAATAAACCTTCTGCGGTTGATCAGGAAACAAACAATGGAGATACTGGTCTTCCAAATCAATTACTTTCTCCACAGGCCCCTCAATCTGAGCATAAGGATGTCAATGAATTAGGAATACAGTCTGAACAGGGTGCTCAAGATGACCTAGGTATTAGTAGACAAGACTTAGATCTTGGATTAGATAAGAAAGAAGAAAGTGGCGACGCATTTGAACAAAAAGAGAAGAAAGATCTTGAATCGAAAGAACTAACTAATATGCAAGGCGATTCTCAGCTAACACAAGAGGAGCAGGATAAAGATGAAGAAACAACGAAAGAAGTTGATAAAGACAAAATTGATGACGGAGGACTACAACAACCATCATTACAAGAGCCAAAAGATGCAATTCTAGAAAAGGATTCAGGCAAGGAAGAAGGTTCAAAAACAGTACCTGAAGAATTGGGACCAAAATCTGGAGAAGTTCAAGAACAAAAAGAAGGCAGAGATATTGCTATTCCTAATGATTCACAAACACAAGATTCAGCATCATTAAATCTAGGGGCTAAACAATTATCGGAAAGTCAAGGAGTTGACGGCTCAGTTAAAGGTGATGAAAAAAGTACTCATGAAGGCACTTCTTCCGAAGGAAAGAAACAATTATCTTTAGAAGAAATACAAGAATTAGAGAATCTAAAAAAGGAGATAGAAGATTTAACGAATAGTTTGAAAATACTATCTCTTTAAGGTTTATTTATGTCTTTTTTAGCAAGTTGAAATCTTTATTTCCAGTAATGGTTGTTGGTGATTCTGTAGAGGGCGCTCCAACAAATTACAGAATTAATTATTTTTGAGGCAAAAGAGGTTATTCTCGAGACTAATTATTAAGGTGAGTTACAGATTCCTGAACCAGAAGTAGAATCACAATCTAAAAAAGTTCCTTCTCTCCCTCCAGACCAAGCGGATGAAGAATTTAAACTAGATACACCAAAAGAATAGGAAGATGAACTATCTAAGGAAGAGGAAAAAGATACAAAAAACCAGAAAATAAACCAATGAAATTTAAAGAGAATTATCTTGGAAAAATGTTATTTGCAATATTTGGTAAAGGTAAGAAACAATAGTAATTCTTTTTGAATAAATTAAAAAGCCTTGTTTAATTCGTGTTAACTTTTGCTAAGTTATTAAAGGTTTTGTTGCCAGTTGCCAGTGTAACATCAGCAACACTGATTACTGCTTCTTTAGTATCTTTCAGAAAAAAGAATGATAATAACCAAAAACAAAATAGCGACATCTTATTAATTGATTTTGAAAATCCTGTAAAGGAGTTTGAAGAAAGGATTATTTTCTATTCAGAGGACGGGAAAGGACAAGGAGATGTATCTTTAGATAAAGAAAATGCAGAAAAATTAAAGAAACATATTAATAATAAACAAGATCTTAATAAGGGTTTAGAAAAAGGTGGTTTTGTCCCTGACGAAGTAGGAGAATCAGTTCCAAGAGAAAATAGTGATTCAAAAACAGAACATAATCAAACTTCAAAGACATCTAAACCAAATTTAGATAATCCTAACCAAGAAGGTGAGGGAGCTTTAAGTCAAGAACAGGCACACGATAGTGATGATGAAAGTATTCCTAAAAGGGATGCAACACCTTTACAAGATGAACCACAATCTCTATTAACTAAAGATGGATCTTTAGTAAATGAAAAAAGTGAAGAAACAAAGGAGTCTGATCCAAAACTTAAAAATACTGGCGAGCTAAATAGTGATGACAGTGTTGATCAATCTGGGCAAAAGGTTGGCAAAGAGAATCAAGACGATAATTTAAGTTCTGAAGATGGTCAACAAGGAAGAGATGACGATTCTTCATCGGAACTTAAAGAATCAGAAGGACAAGTTCAATTATTAGAGTCAAATCCTCATAGCCCCACCTCTTCTCAAGCTGAAGAAATTAGAGAAAGCAATAAGTCTGATGGAATCCCAGAATCAAATTCTGCTGCTTCATCCGATTTATCTCTAAATGAAAATGTAGGAAGAAAAGGTGGAATAGATCCTAGTTCAAATTCAGGTGGAGTTGATAGTCTTAACGAAGAGGGGCTAAGAGAGCTACAGGAATTAGGAGAAAAACTGCAAGCATCTAGCGAACAATTAGAGAATATATTGGCCTCTTTGGATGCATAAATAGATGTCTTTGAAACTATATTTAAGTAAACTAAAAGCGCTATTTCCAGTATTTGTTGTTGGTACTTCTGTAGCAATAACTATCAAATTACTTACCGAATCTAGTCCTACAACTTCAAATATATTTCAAGTATCTGCAACAGAAGATATCTTAGAGACTAGTTATGAAGATAAATTAGAGGTTCCTACAGAGCCCGAACCAGAAAAGCCTCCTGTACCTGAAGAAACTCCGCCGCAAGAAGAACAATCAGAGCCTGAAGATGAAAAAGAGGACGAAAAAAGTGATGAAGACAAAGAATCTTCAAGTGAAGATAAAAAAGATGAATCAAAGGATCAATCTGAACAAAAACAAGAGAAGAAAGAACAACAAAAAACTACTGCTAAAAGGAGACTTATTCCGCACGGCATCGGTGGTTTGTTGGGAAAAATATTAAATCCACAAAATTAAATGTCACCAGTAGGCTTTAAAGTTAGTGTAGCTATAGGAGGTTTAGCAGCATTATCTGGAACTGCTACTTATTTCTTTACCAGAACTACTATTGAACAACAATTAGTATCAGAGGGATTGACTCTGATAAGTGATAATAAAGATTACAAATTTGTGTTGTTTACGTACAAAGATGATGAAGAATTAAAGAAAGCATTATCTTCGAAGGAGACTTTAGACTTTAATACGAAAATTACAGATATTGAAAAATGATGTAAAGAGACTCTTAAACAATGAACTTCAAATGGAAAGTTATTAAAGAACGCAAAAACATGGTGCATTATTCCAAAAGTAAAGATTCTTAAAGACAGAATAAAGGAAACATTGAATAAACCAAAAGTATGGCAAACTCATTTTACTAAGTTAGTTGGCACTTCCGAAACAGAGAATAAGCTTTTGGCGGCCTTGAATGCCATTTCAACAAAACCAACCTTGACTAAAGATTCAAGTAATGGAGGAACAGTATTAGATGGATGATGCACTTCTGCTTTGGATCAAAAAATATATGAAATAGATAAGACATATAAAACAGAAGAAAATGTAACGAATTGATGTTTTGAAACTGCTTAAAGATTACTAACTTGTTTTTGTGAGTAATATGTCTCCTGAATTTGTGCAAAAGCTAATTTCAATAACAGTAATCACTGGGGGACTGGGGGGTGGATATTATGCTTTGACTGGCGGCGGCACAGGCACCTTATCAAAGATGCATTTGGCAACTGGCAGACAATTAATTACTGATTGAACAGTTCTTGAAGCAAAATACAATTTACAGGATAATCAAGACATAATTGACGAAATACCAAAGAATTCTAAAAAATTTAATGAAAAAATAAAGAAATGATGCGAAAGTAAAGGAAGTACTTATTTTTTAGATGCGACAGATAAGACTTATCGTTCTTATGCTGTTTGATGTGTAACGGAAGTTAGTTTAGATAAGGAATTAAAGAGATTAGGTTTTAAATGAGACGATAATCATTGAGATAAGAAGGCTAAGAAATACAATGAATCAAATCAGACATTTATGAAACAAGCTCCTAAAGGAGGAAAAATAACCCCTTTAAATGAAAGCGAAATTAGAGCTTGATGTGAATCTAATAAAGACGGAAGATACAAATATCCAGGTGATGAGGCGGAACATAGAATGAGAACATATTGTTATTGAACTGAAGAAGATTTAACAGCTACTAATAATCCAGAATCTGCACCAGAAACTCCTCCACAATTACCTCCATTAGATCCTCCAGCTCTTGACACTGATAAATCCTAAGTAGTATGACTATATTACCTCATCATATTGCTGGTATCTTTTTGTTAGGTGGTTTAACTGTAGGAGGTTACTTTACTGTTATTGCATTTACTCCTCCATCATTAGAAAGTAAGTTAAGTCAATTAGGACTTGAGGTGCTTAAAGGAAACTGGGGAGATAAGGAAGATGCATATCAAAAAGCAAGTGAAGATCTAATAACCTCTATTCCTAAAAATGGCGCAGGCAAAATTGATGGATTTGTAAACAAATTAGAGGATTGATGTAATAAATATAAGACAAAGAATTTTTTGGGCGAAAATGATGCTAATTACAAACGATTTTCACGTTGATGTACAGTTACTAAGAAAATTCAAGAAGTTTTAAAAAAGAGAGGAGGATTTGCTGATTTAGATGCACAAGAAAAAGCAAATATGTTTAGAGATTACAGTGCTGACACAAATACAGATAATAAGTTTGTTATTCCAGCAAAAGCACCACTTCAAGAATCAGATTTAAATAAATGATGTGATACTAAGAAAGAAGAAGTTTACAAATATGAATCAGATCAGGATTTACAAAGAGTAATTAAATGATGTTACAAAAAAGCATAATTCTTTAGAAGTTATTAATACATTAAGGTTTAGAATTAATGAAGTTACTAGCAAGCTTAAGCAAGCTGAAATCATTATTTCCAGTAATAGTTGTTGGCGCCTCTGTAGCAATAACTATTAAGTTATTGACAGAGGGTGCCCCAACTGCGACAGAGTTAATTAAAGTTTCTGCAGAA
>NZ_LWUJ01000015.1 GCF_001645765.1 Candidatus Mycoplasma haematobovis
TTGAAGATTACATATATCTTTTAAAGCTAATCATTCGATCTTGTTATCTTGTTTGAATGAAAGCAACTCATCCCTATAATATTCATATTGTTGTTTTCTTAAATTAAGCTCTTTTTCAAGCTCTTTTTCAAGCTCTTTTGATAATTTTCAAAACTTATCTAATAAATTGACAATCTCTTCTTGTTTTGCTAAGGACGGAATTGGAAGTGTTAATTTTTTAATGTGAGGAACACCAGAATTAACCACTCTAAGTTTTATTTTTCCTTGAGATTTTTGTTTTTGAGCATTAGTAGTTGATAATGCATAAGCTAAATATTTAGGATTTTGGTTATGTTTCATAACCACAACCCCATCGCCTACTAAAATATCTTTTTCACCGATGTAAGCGATAGCTTTTTCAATATCATTCGTATTTTCGCTAATTATTGCAAATAATATATCTCCTTTGCTAGCATATCTTTTGTTTTTGATTAGTGTTTCATCTATTCCAAATTGACACTTATCAAAATAAATTAAATTTGAAATATGAATTCATCCATATCTAACGCAAGGGTAACCGACGCCTTCAATTGCCTGATCTTTTTTTATTCCAAAACCTCTATATAGTTTAGTGGCTATTTTTTCTATAGTTAATCACCTCGTTACCTCGTTACCTCGTTTGAAAGCCATTATTTTTATTTATTTGTAATAAAAAAACTTGTTTGAAGCAAGAAACTTTCATTTTAATTAATGATTCTTGCTTATGAAGACTACCATTAAATTTATTTTTCGACTTTTGTTGTTGTTGTTTTTTAAATGTTTTCCTTTATTTCATTAGTATGGATTTTTGTTATGCGTTATTATTCTGTTTTGGGAAGATTAAGATCTTTTCAAATTGTTTTTTCGCTTTAATAATGAACTGACTTACTTTTGATTTTAGTCAACAAAATTCCCAAATTTAATTCTTCCAAATAAAGCTATTGTTTATTGTAATTCCCAATACTTTTATTTACAACTTAAGAAATTTTTGAATACTTAAGAACTATTCTTGTCAATTCAAATCTTACAATTTCTACCTTTTTAAACCTGTTTGGATCAGAAAAAGACATGATTTCTATTACTTTTTCAATTCACTCTCCTTTATTTATTTTTTCAATGTTTTTCTCTTTTATTACTCTATGTATTTCATCTTCATTTCTTAACTTGTATTGAATTATTAAATTCTTAATTTCCTCTAGTCTCTTTTTTTCAATAAATTCTCTTCATGCTTCGTTATTATAAGTGTTTCTTTTGATGTTAATAAATTCTTCAAATAAAGGTCAATTATCTCTGTGTTCAGGACTTGCTTTCGCTAGCCTATGTATTATTGAAAGTTCTGTTCCTTGCTCAATTAATTTCAATAAATAATTAATATCTACCTCTACTTGTCTAATGAATTCAATAGCAGTAAAAGGAATTTCTTCTTCTTCAACTAATTTATTTTTTTCTTGTTCATTATTAGTACTATTTCTGCGCTTTATAAATTCTTCTTTAAAATCTAAATATTTCGCCCTGTATTCTTGTTTATCTTCTTCAGTAAGAATTTCTTTTCCTTCAAATTCATCAAAAGAATTTAATTTGTTAATTTGCGGCTCAATATTATTTCAAGCCACAATAAATTCTTTTTTTTCTTCTGCGTTTAGTTCTTTTTTTAAAGGAAAACGTTTTTCTAAGTCTTCAATACTTCTTTTATAAGTTGCATATTGTTTTTCAAAATTACTGTCAATAATAAATTCTCTATCGCTATCTTCATAACCAAACAACTTAAGAGCATCATCCATTTGCTCTTTAATATCATTAAAGCTAATAATAATTCCCGCACTTTTAATTTCGTTGTAAATTCTGTTGGTTCTTGAAAAGGCTTGAATCAAATTGTGATCTCTAATTGATGGTTTATCAAGCCATAGCGTGTTAAGGGTGGGTGCATCAAATCCAGTCAAAAACATATCCGCAACTATTAATAAATCTATTTTTCTTTCTTTAACTGCTTTAGATATATTGCTTCTATAACTATCAAATTTAGTTAAGTCATAATCTGTTTCAAATTCTTTATTGTAGTCCTGCATAATTTTTTCAAGACTTTCATTATGTTTTTCTTCAGGGCTAAAGATAGCGGCTATTTTAAGATCGCTTTGCTTATTTATTTTTTCCTTAAATGTATTGTAATATTGAATTGCTTCTTCAATAGAATTAGCAGCAAATATAGAATTAAATCCTCTTTGAAATTGGTTTTTGTGTGTTTTTTTATTAAATTCTTTAATAACATAATCCACTATTTCATTTATTCTTCCTGTTCCTGTTACGTTAAAGAAGGATACTTGAAATTTAAGAACGTTACCATCGCCAATAGCGTGTACTAATGTATAAGAACTTAACTGCTTGCCAAAGTAAATTTCAGTAGTTTCTCTATTAGGTTCGATAGAATTTTCTTTAAATATCGGGGTTCCTGTAAAGCCGAATATATAGTATTTTTTAAATGCTTCAGTAATATATTTATGCATTAGGCCAAATTGGCTTCTGTGACACTCATCAAAAATAAGTACCACTTGTTTGTTAAAGATATTTAAGTTTTTCTCTTTCCCACATATTCCACTTAATTTCTTAATTGAAGTAACAATTATTTTGCTATTTGCATCTTCAAGTTTTTCCAATAATATGGAAGAGTTGGCCGTATCGGTAGTTAAATCACCCCCATATTTTTGATATTCCTTTACAGTTTGATGATCTAAAGCTTTTCTGTCTACTACGAATAAAACTTTTTCTACTTCTGGTATTTCCGAAGCTAATTGTGCAGCTTTAAATGAAGTTAAAGTCTTACCACTTCCTGTAGCATGCCAAATAAATCCTCCTTTTTTATTTAATTTATTGTTAATTCCTTTGGAAATAGTATTAATAACAGCTTCAACCGCATCTATTTGATAAGGACGCATTACTATTAATTTTTTGTCGGTAGTAAATACGCAATACTTAGTAAGAATATTTAGTATGGTTTTTTTATTAAGAAAGTACTTTGCAAAATCATCTAATCTTTTTATTTTTGTATGATCTTTGCTCGCTCAATAATTAGTAAATTCAAAACTTGCATTACTTTTTCTTTTTTCTCGTTTATTGTTTTCCTCAACTCTTGCATCTCTGGTGCTGTTGGAGTAGTATTTAGTATCTTTTCCATTAGAGATAATAAATATTTGAGCGTATTCAAATAATCCACTTCCCGCCCAAAAACTATTTTCTTGATATCTATTTATTTGCCTAAAAGCTTCTCTAATATCTGTATTATTTCTTTTCAGTTCTATATGTACTAGTGGAAAACCATTTACTAATATTGTTACATCGTATCTACAATTATGATTTCCTCTCGATTCGCTATATTGATTAATTACTTGTAGGTAGTTGTTGTGCACATTCTTCTTATCGATTAAATAAATATTCTTAACAGTTCTGTCTTCCCTTCTTAAGAGCTTTTTGTGGTCGTTTTGAATAGTTTCCGTTTTGTCTTCGAGTTGTTTATTTTTGTTTGAGATATGTTCATTGAAAAATACTTCTCATTCTTTGTCAGTAAATTTAAATTCTTTATCTTTATGATTTTCTTGTAAATTGTTAAGCTTCTCTATTTGTTTTCTTAAATTTGACTTTAACTCTCTTTCATCATTGATTTTTATTCATTCATAACCTTGTTCTCGGAGAATTTTAATTAAGCTTTCTTCTATTTCTTTCTCGCTCATAAAACCGCTCTCTTTTTCTCTTTCTTTGTATTCAGTTGCAACTGTATTTTCGTTCATAGTGAGCAAAATGTCATACTTATTAATGTCTCCCATAAAAAAAATTAATTTAGTTTAAAAAGCAGGGGCGGATAATTGAGACATTGTAAACTGAAAAACTAAGAGATTGTAAATTAGATAGTTTAGTTAATTTAAGCAAGCTAGTACTTAACTAAACTCCTTTTAGGAAATCAAAAGGACTTTTTAGGAACTTTAAGGTACTTATTTAAATCTACCGACCTAGGTTTAAAAGGATTAAGTCTCTTAATAAGAAGAGAAGGTTTAGGAAATCTAATTAATCACATTAACTAAATTAGTTGACCCATACAATTGTATTTATATAAAGATAGTATAGCAAAATCTTTAATGGGACTGGCAATACAGCTGTTGTATTATAGTTGACAGTATTTAAGTTCAGATTCTTGAACTTTTTGAGAAACGGCAGAATTCTAATTGATTTAATAAGAAATGAAAACCATTTTAAGCTAAAAGAGGTAATAGTTTAGATCTTTGGACTCGTTGAAAAGAAAAATATTTGAAACAGAACGAGAAAACGGAATTTGAAGTAGCTGCAAGATTCAAAGAATGATACAGCACTTCTTTAAATGGTGATGAGTTTTCACAATTGAAAGAAGGCTGTTAGCAATAAATTTTTTAAATGAATAAAATTACTATAGCAAAATCTTTAATAGGACTGGCGCGACTATTGCAGGAGCGGTCTTTGTTGCTTTTCCTTCGCAAAAAATAGCGGAAATTGATATTGAACAACAAAAACTGGTTGCTAGGAATTCCAAAAGAAGAGCAGGGCTAGAATTGTTGGAAAAAGCATTTGTTAAACACAAGGATGAGGATGGTAATAATAAAGAATTAGCCGCAGTGATCGATAAAAGACGAGGAGCATTTGTTTTTTTCGCAATTGGAGATGATGATAAATTTCGTGATTACGGAACGGCTGAAACAGGGTTGTTATCTTGATGCACGGAAGACATAGGTTCTTCTGAAATACCTGAAAAGTTTGCTTCAGATTTGAATAAAGATTTAATTTGTGCCTTTACAAAAATTTAATTTTAGAAGCAATTTTTGTTACTTGTTATTTAACCATTAGATTAGAATAATTTAAGCAAAGATTTTTAGAATTTGTGAAATTTTAAATTAGACATTATTTTAATTTAGAAGCAGAGATTTTCAAGCGACTTGAAGATAAATTGTTAAATTCAGAATGATATCTTATTTTCTAAAGGTAATTTAAATTTTCTATTAAATTAACAATTTATTTAGTCTCAATCTTTTGATCTAAACGTATTGTACACATCACCTTCTAGTAGAATTACAATTTTTACTTCCTTGTCTTTTTCTGCTTCATCATAACAACAACTCCTAAATGATTCTGGCGTTGGTCATTTTTTATGTGGATTAATAGATCCGATTTTAGCGGAAAGGATTCATGTTGCTTTTTAAATGAAACGCCGTCTTCTCAAAAATGTAAATAATATTTTTCTAATTTGAAATTATCAGGAAGATGTTCTGAAAATGTTTTATTTATTTTCCTATTGTAATTTTCAATAATTCCAATAAAAAATGCAATTGTTATTCCCCTAAAACAAGTTAAGTATTAATTTCTTGTTCATTTTTTTAAAAAAATAGACCCTTATTTTAATAATTTATCTCTGTAATATTCATATTGCTGTTTTCTTAATAATATTTCAGTAGGCAATCCTTCTCTAATATTGTTAGATAATTTTCAAAACTTATCTAATAAATCTGAAATTTTTTGTTGTTTTTCTAAAGAAGGAATAGGAATTTTGATTTTCTTTAGCTTTTCTTTATTAATTCCGACAATTTGATTAATGTTGGATAATTTTATTTTTTGTTTTTGTGCATCGAAGGTTGATAGAGCATAAGCCAAATATTTTGGATTTTGCTTATGTTTAATAACTACTATATGAGTATCAATAATTAATTTTTCTTTACCTAAATAAGTTACACAAGTACCGATTTCTTCTGGCGTTTCTCCATCAATAGCAAAAAGCAAATCTCCATATTCGCAATATCTATAACTTTTAAGATTGGTTTCTCCTAAGTAAGAAATACATTTATTAAATCAAATTTTGTGTGTAGTATATATTTCCCCATACTTTAAGCAAGGCTTACCAGAATTAGCCAACTGACTTTTAGTTATAGGACCACCCCTATAAATATCAGTTGCTATTTCTCCTAAAGTTAATCATTCAATCTTGTTATCTTGTTATCTTGTTTGAATGAAAGTAACTCATCCCTATAGTACTCATATTGTTTTTTTCTTAAATTTAGCTCCTCACAAAGCTCCTCAGATAACTCTAGGAATTTATCTAATATCTTTGCTGTTCTGTTCTGTTCTGTTCTGATAAAGATGGCAATATAATTTCCATGTTTTTGATGGAAGAAAAATAAAGATTTGGTTGAGTGCCGCAAATTGCCATTTCATAAAGTTCTTTATTTTTTGATAACAAGAAATGATAAAGATATCTTCTGTTTATTCGCGTTTCATCTGGATCGATTCTGCCAGTAGCAGTATTAAGAAAGAGTATTTGATCGCTATTATTAAAAGCTATTTTTCCCGCTGTTGCTCCAGATAAAGCGATAACAATATCATTAGACTTTATTTTGTATTTGTTTAAATTTTTTTCATAATCTAAAGGATCGAAGAATACTATATTTTTAAAATAAATTTTTCCTTGTTGTATATTTTTGATTCTTAATATAGGAAAACCAGATTTTTTGTATTTAGTGGGTTTGAATCAAAAACCAGTTTGAAATTTGCATACTTCTCCTAGTGTTACTTTTTTCACTTTTAAAATTAATTCAAATTTATGAAAAATATTTAAATAAATTTTAAGTTTTCTGGAAAAAAGATCGCCACGACTATTAGTAATAAATTTTTATTTTTGCTTTTATGTTTAATATCTAAATAACTATGTAGCATTACTTTGATTTATTGCAAAATTAGTTATTTCGAATTAAAGATTTTTAGTAGTTAATAAAAAATATATCTTTATTTTGCAAATTTTGATTAATAATTAAGACATCTCTTCTAGTTTTAAGATAGAGTGGATTTTTGTTTCAATTAAAGCTAAATTTTGTAAAATATTTTTAAGTTTTACAATTTAATCATCAATAATATTTTCGAAACTTTACTTTGATAATTTATTAATAGTTTTTCAATAATTATTGTGTAACTCTGTTATCTCAACTTCTATCTCTTATACAGTCATCACACCACCCCCATGTTCCATTGCAATCACCATTATTTTTGTCTTTTTCTGCCATTTCATAGCAATAATCTCTAAGAGATTGAAAAGTGGGGTATTTTTCATAGGGATTACTATGTGTTCATCTGTCTCTTAAAAAATCATGCATTCTTTTTCATATAGCATCATTATCTCAACTAGGTAAATAATAATTTTCAAATTGTCCTGTTAAGCTTTTTGAAAATGTTTCGTTAACTTTTTTAAACCTACTTGTCTTTTTTTTGTAACTTATATTATCATTTAACGTAAGCCCAGTAAATGAGGCTATTAGAGACGTAACCCCCCCCCCTAACAAGCTAAGTATTAATTTTTTATTCACAAATAATCTTTAATAGCCCTTCTCTGATTCCTTGTTTTTTTTCATCATTTTTACAAAAATCAGAGAGAGCTTTTCTTTGTAAATCTTTTTTATCGCTTTGAAAAGCGTTATTTTCGTTATTTAAATCAAAAATTGTACTTCTTTCATTGGGCGCAATTTTTTTAGTTAACGTTGAATATTCATCATTATTGCCTGTGCGCAATTTAATTAATTCTTGTTTCAATATATCTAGTTTGCTATCTCACTTCACTCTTTCTTTTTTGACTGCCTCAACATCTTCTTTAAGCGCTCTATAAATAGCTCATCCCCCTCCGCCGCTACCAGCAATTGCTACGCTAGAAAATACTAAGACTTTAGTAAGACTTCACATATTTAAAGAAGCTAATTAATTTTAAATGAATATTAAATAAGCAAGTTAAAAAATTCGTTTAATTCTTAAGAAATTAATTTTTTATTAACTTGAAAATATATTATTTTGTTTAAAGAATTTATTTGTATGATTTACCAGATTAATTTAACTCCCGTTCTTTTGACGTTATTTTTAAAAAATCCTTTTTGCAATTTGCCATTTTAAAATCTTCTATTTCCTTTTCTTCCATAAGGGTAAGTTTGTACTTTTGATTTTGATCTATTTGATACTAATTCATAAGGCTTTAATTTACTTAAAAGTCGTTGATTAACTATTGAGTAAATTAAAAATATGAAATATATTTTATTTTTTTAAAACTTCATTAAAGAAATGTATCGTTTTTGTATGTTAATTCAGATAAATTTTAAATTGGGTAGCAGCTTATATGGATAATATTGCGAAATCTTTAATAGGACTGGCAATAACTGGCATTACAGCGACAGGAGGTTATTATGGGTGGCAGAGTTTAAATTCTTCAGATTTATCAACACAAAAAGGATGAGGGGAAGCAAACTCTGAATGATTCGATACTAAGTATAAAGATTTTAAGGAAAAGGTTAATGCGTCTGAAAATAGACCATTGTGGGATGAATGACTTAAACTTCAGCAAAAGTTTATGAATGGAAAAAGTCTTTCTGAACACCAATTAGGACAAAAACTGAAGGAGTGGTGTGGTTCCGAAAATCCTAATCCTGCGGTTGACAATGCTTTTGCAAAAGTTAAAGCAGAATGTGTGAATTTGTAAAAATTTAAATAAACAATTGTCTTTTATTAAGCTTCTAATTAGAAAAGATAAATTTAAACCTTTAGATTGTAGTATGAAAAATAATAATTAACTTAAAATTTTAAAATTAATTTAAATTATGATCCCTTAGAGGGAGATTAGCGATTTTAAAAATTTTTAAATATTAGGAACTTTTCTTTGGTTTATACAAAAAGCCACTTTTTAAAATACGTTGTAAAGATGTAAATTTTTTTCAATTCAAAAAGGACCTTAAAAAGCAGAAAATTTTTTATTGCTAATAAGGAATTATTTAAAGAAGTATTTAATAGTTCAATTTAAATAAAGTGATGTTTGTTTAGTAATTTTTTATTATATTTAGCAGATTTAACAAGAAATATTATTCCCCTAAACTTAAGCCCTTATCTCAATCTCTATTTCTTAAACAATCACCACACCATCCCCATGTTCCATTGCAATCATCGTTATTTTTGTCTTTTTCTGCTTTTTCATAACATCAATCTCTAAATGATTGTGGAGTAGGATATAGGTCGTATGGATTTCTACTTGTTCATTTATATTGGAGGTTATCGTGAATTCTTTTTCAAAGCGCATCATTGCTTCAACTAGGTAAATAATAATTTTCAAACTGATCTGTTAGGGCTTTTTGAAGATTTTCTTTAACTTTTCTATAACGCTCAATTTTTTTTCTAAAATCTATATTATTATTTAACTTAAGGCCACAAAAAGAAGCCATCGCCAAGGTTACCCCCCCCCTAACAAACTAGATATTAATTTTTTGTTCATTTTTTTAAAAAAATAGACTCTTATTTTAATAATTTATCTCTGTAATATTCATATTGATGTTTTCTTAATAATATTTCAGCCGGCAATCCTTCTTTAATATTGTTTGACAACTTTCAAAACTTATCTAATAAATTTGAAATTTCTTGTTGTTTTTCTAAAGAAGGAATAGGAATTTTGATTTTCTTTAGCTTTTCTTTATTAATTCCGACAATTTGATTAATGTTGGATAATTTTATTTTTTGTTTTTGTGCATCGAAGGTTGATAGAGCATAAGCCAAATATTTTGGATTTTGCTTATGTTTAATAACTACTATATGAGTATCAATAATTAATTTTTCTTTACCTAAATAAGTTACACAAGTACCGATTTCTTCTGGCGTTTCTCCATCAATAGCAAAAAGCAAATCTCCATATTCGCAATATCTATAACTTTTAAGATTGGTTTCTCCTAAGTAAGAAATACATTTATTAAATCAAATTTTGTGTGTAGTATATATTTCCCCATACTTTAAGCAAGGCTTACCAGAATTAGCCAACTGACTTTTAGTTATAGGACTACCCCTATAAATATCAGTTTCTATTTCTCCTAATGTTAATCATTCGATCTTGTTATCTTGTTTGAATGACAATAGCTCATCCCTATAATACTCATATTGTTTCTTTCTTAAACTTAGCTCTTCTTGAAGCTCTTCTGATAATTTTGAAAATTTATCTAGTTTATTAGCTATTTCTTTTTGTTTTTCTAAAGTGGGAATGGGAATTTTTAAGTTCTTAAATTTAGTCAAATTTAAATGAAGTATGGCGGATTTACCTGTAGTCATTTTTTCGATTTCTTTAGTTTTTGAAATAAGAAAGTGAAACAAGTACCTAGTATGAATGTTAGTTTTGGGTATTACTTTAATTAACTGAGAACTTAAATAAAAATTGCAATTTTTATTGTTGAAAGCAACTTTTCCTATAGTTCCATCTTTTGAAATAACTATTTCATTGGGGCGTAGTATATGTTTTTCTAAATTTTTGGAATAATCTGAAGGGTAAAAAAATTTAAGTTGAGTATCATCTATTTTGTTATTTTTTAAACTCGTAACTCGTAAAATAGGTTCTCCGTTTTCTTTATATTTATGGCTTTCAAAGCCATAACCAGCTTGTAAATCGCATATATCTTTTATAGTTAAATATTGAATATCAGACAAGTGCAAAAATTTAATTATCAAGTGTATTTTCCATTACCAAACTTTCTGCAATAAGAAGGAAGCCATCTATTTCTACAGTTATTGTATGCATCAAATTCATTCACTGTTTTTTGAGCAACTTTATCTGGAGCTACGAAAGGTTTAACTGGAATTATTTCAACTTTTTTTTCGTGAATAGCAATTGAAGGAGATTGGTTTAAGGCTGACAAAGTAATTGCGGTAGCGGAAACTGCAATATATACAGAAGCGCAAGTTACGCTTCTTCAATTTATTATTTTGATATTAAGAAGAAATGATAACAGATTGCGATTATTAATGGTAGATAATTTGAGTTTTTTTATTTTTTTCGTTGTTTTTCAAAACTTCAAGAATTATTTCTAACGCATTCCATACATCATCCATTCGAAGTATCACAACCACTATAATTCGTCTTTTGCGCCATATCGTAACAGTAATTTCTGAATGACTCCCAATTAGGATAATCTTTTAGAAAATTTTCTCTTTCTCTTTTTCTATCATCTTCTGAATTTCCTACTGCATATTTATTTTTATACACGTATTGTCAAATTTCATCATCAAAAAAATCTGGAAAATATCATTCTTCTCCTTCGCTTTGTGCAAAATTAACTTTCTTAAAATTTTCTGCTATTTTTTTGTAATGAACAAACTTTCCGTTGTAATCTATAGCTTTTTTAGCTTTAACTCCTCCAAAAGTAGCAACTGCAACCGTTACCCCCCCCCTAATAAACTAGATATTAATCTTTTGTTCATTTTTTTAAGAAAATAGCTTTTAAATTTAAATTAATAATTTATCTCTGTAATATTTATATTGATGTTTTCTTAATAATATTTCAGCCGGCAATCCTCCTTTAATACTGTTTGATAGTTCTCAAAATTTATCTAATAAATTAACAATTTCTTGTTGTTTTTCTAGAGAAGGGATTGGAATTATTAATTTTTTTATTTGGTCTATATTAGAGTGAACTACTTTGGATTTTATTTTTCCTTTAGTTTTTTGTAATAAAGCATCCCCTGTTGATAGCGTATAAGCTAAATATTTAGGATTTTGATTGTGTTTCATGATCACTATATCTCCACCCACTAATATTGGCTTTTTTCCTATGTAGGTGCATGTTTTTTCTATATCTTGAATATTTTCGCTAGTTATTACGAATAATAAGTCATCTTTTTTGTTTTTTATTAGCGTTTCATCTATTCCAAATTGACACTTATCAAAATAAATTAAATTTGAAGTATGAACTCACCCATATCTAACACATGGATACCCAATTTCTCCTTCAATAACTTCATCTTTTTTATTCCAATTCCTCTATATAGTTCAATTGCTATTTCTCCTAATGTTAATCATTTGATCTTGTTATCTTGTTATCTTGTTTGAATGACAATAACTCATCCCTATAATACTCATATTGTTTCTTTCTTAAACTAAGCTCTTCTGATAATTTTCAAAAATTATCAAGAGTTTTTGCTAATTTTTTTAAATCTAATCTTTTGGGATCGGCACCATATACAAATTGATGTATTTCATAATCTTTAGATAGTAAAAAGTGAAAATAAATATCTTGAATTTATTATTGACGGGCCAAATACAAATTTAATAATAGTTGAACTTAGGTATAGGGAATAATTTAAATTATTACAAGCGAACTTGCCCCTTGAATTGTCAGGATAATATCGCCAGGATTTACTAAATATTCAGTTAGATCTTTAGAGTAATCTTTTTTGTCAAAATAAATCATTCCATATTCAGATATTTTGTTATTTTGTACATTCAAAACTTTAAGTATTGGTTCTCCTTGAGTTTTATGTTTGTTTTTTTCAAATGAAAAGCCTTTTTTAAATTCGACAATATTTCCTAAAGTTAAGTATTGCATTTTGGACTTTTTCTTTTTAATTATTAAATTTTGTTTATGGATATCTTAACTTTGATTTCAATAAATAATGCTATTTAAACTCAAATAGATAATGTTTTATTTTTCGCAAATTCTTTTCGCTACTTCAGGATCAATTTCTCTTTTTCTGCTACTATTACAAAAAACAGAGAGAGCATTTCTTTGTTTTTCTCTTTTGCCATGTTCAAAAGCAGTGCCGCTGTTATTTAAATCAAAAACTGCATCAAAATTTTTGGGAACAATTTTTGAAGCCAAATCATTGTAGCTACCGTCACTTTTCTTGCGCAACTTAACCAATTCTTTTTCTAACTCAATTAATTTACTATTTCAAAATGCATCATTTTTTCTTTTTTCAGCTTCAACACTTTCTTGGATTGCTCTATAAATAGCTCAACCTCCACCCCCTCCACCAGCTATTGCAGCTCCAGAAAATATTAAGACTTCAGTAAGACTTCACATATAGAAACTTTAAATTATATTTGATTAACTTTTATTTTTTTAATAATTCTGATTAATATATCTGTGGAAGTAATTTATTTTTGCAAGATTTATTAAGAAAAATCTCAAGTTTTTTAAGCATTCTGGAAATCGACATCTGAGTTATTATAATTTCCAAATCTTTCACCCCCTCCTTTATTTGCTTGTAACAATAATTTCTAAATTTTTTTGAATCGGGATGTTTCTTTTTGAATATTTTTTTCGAGTTATTTTCTCTTATTTTTGATAGATTTTTGTGTAAATTACCTGAATGCGTATCATCTTCTTAATGAAGCTTTATGACTTTCAAAGTTGTAGACAATTTGTAAATCGCATACTTTTTCAATAGTTAAAAATTGGATGGGCATAAGATTAAGGTGACGCTTTAAATTTTAAGTAATTAAGAGTTTAGTTATTTTTGAAAAATAAGCGAAACCATTGATTCATTAATGGCCTATAAAAACTAGAGATAAATTTTGAAATTTAAATTAATAAGATGCTTTGACAACAAAGTCTATTAAAGAAAAATGAGTAGTAAGATTGATTCTAGGATTTCATTAATCCTCTAGCCTTTAATGAATTTGTTAAATTGTATTTTCAATCTTTATCTATCTTGATATATTCAATTGCCCCAATATTTGAAGGTATTTCTACTTTTCCATCGTACATAATAATTACATTGGCTCTGTCATCTAAATGACTGTAGCAATATCCGGCTTCAAAAATTACATTTGCTTTAAATTGACTTATTTTTGTAGTTTTTTTGAAATTAGGGTCTTCAGTTAAGAGAATAATGGCTATATTGAATTCAAGGTTTGTAAATTTATCAAAAATTGTTGTTCCTGTATTTGGTTGTTCTTGCATAATTATTGGATTAAATTTTTCTTTAAATAAAAACATTTGCAATTCTTTGGCAAGAGGATCGTTGTGATTGTGAGCGATAAATATGTTATTCTTTATTTCTTTTCTTCTTAAAAAATATTGTTGTCTTTCAGATACTATCAAAGTTATTTTTTTTAATGATTCTTTATCTTTTCATATTTCAAATATGTAAACGACGCTTAACAGTTCTAAATCGTCGTTTTCTTCTGCTCAGAATTTAACTTTTTTTATTCAAAAATTTGTTAAATCTGTTATTCCAAATTGAGAAAAATTTTCTGCTACCGCCCTAATGTCTTCAAAGATTTTGACAATACTTTCTCCTCAACATTTATTTTTCGGTTTTTTCATATATTCCGTCGTCTCAATATCTTTTCAAAATTCCTAACTCTCAGCCCTCATTTTCAAATACACCTCGGAGAGCATAACAAGCTGCTATAGCTCTATAACTTTTCCTACATTTTCTATAATAATTTGCCATCTGCCCTAATCATCCCTCGCAATGTTTCTTAGCTAAAATAAATAAATCATCCATTCAAAAGTCTAGTTCCAAAAAGCGATTATCAACATCCACTTCTTCTATATATTTTTCTAATTCCTTAAGACGCTCTCTCATTTCAAAAAAATCCTTTTTCTTTTGAACTTTATCGATAACCATTATTTAACCAAGTCTTCTGAAAAAATACCTTCTTTTTTAAGCATCCTTCTCAAATAAGTCAAGATATCAAAAACCTCACTCTTATGTGGAGCAAATTCATAAGATGAAAAACTGTTAAATAAACATAGATCAAAATCTTCGTCAATAAGTTTTTTCACTTGAGACACCCACTTATCAATAACAGGATGACCTTTAAAGGTCAAAGTTTCAGACAATTTAATAATCTCTTTCATTTGTTTGCCCAACTTTAATAGTGCTTCTTGTCTTTCAGTCATATTTTTTTAAAATTTTAAATTCTTTCTTCTTTGACTATTAATTAATCTTTTGAGATTTTTTCAATATTATTCATTAGTTTTTCTTGCAAAAATTATTGTATCTTTAATATTGAAAATTTAAACTTCGAAAATAAAGAATATGAAAATTTATTTTTGAACTAAATTGAAAAGTTACAATATCGCACAATCAGCCAATCCTAATTTTTTTATTTATTGTAAAGCACCATGCATATCAGGCCTTTCTTTTTTAAATTCTCTCTGGAAGATTTTTCAGCCTCCCCAAAACAATAGAATCTAAAGGCTTCTAAATTTGGTCATTATTGTCTTGCCCACCCCTTTAAATAAACATCATTTAACATATTATTGTACTGTTCCCTTCGGGATTTATTATCGTCTTAAGTTGCCAAATATCACATTTTTTCTATCAAGAATTTACTGCTTTTGTTTACTTATTTTTACGTAGTAATTGACTTTTCTGTTGTATTCTAGAGTATCATTTGATTTAATTTCACCAAATGAAGCTACAATAACTACTCCTTACTAGCAAACCATTAACATTTTTTAATTTATTTGCGCAAAGACAGACAACTTTAATTATTTGATTACTTTAAACTAATTAGATTGATTCTATAGTGTCCATATTTCTGCTCTTTTTCAATCTACTTTATTTGTAAATATCTTATGAATGGTTCACCTGAAAATGAGTTTTTGGAAAGATTATATTTGAGCGTTGGTGGTTTGTCTTAAAATTTATTGTTTGTCCTTTTTCATAAGAAATAAATTTAATATTATTTGCATTTTCAAGATCAATCAAATAACAAAGATAGGTTTAAATAGACATTTTTCCTAAAAGACAAATTAAATTTTATCTTTCTAAATAATTTTTAGTTTGTTGTAAATTATGAAATTGAATGAATTAAAATTGGGAACTTTATATGAATAATATTGCTAGATCTTTAATAGGACTGGCTTTAACTGGCGCAACTGTAGCAGGTGTGACCTTGGTTGCTTTTCCTTCGCAAAAGAAGGAACAGATTGATATTGAAAAGCAAAAATTAGTTGCTAGAGGCACTAAAAGGAAAGAGGGTTTAAAGTTGTTAGAAGCAGTATTTTTAAAGTTGAAGGATTCTAATGGTAATAACGAAGAATTAGCTAAGGTTATTGATGAAAGAAATGGATCTTATAACTTTTTTACAATCGGCGAAAATGGCGGTTTTGTAGATCCTTCTACTGCCGAATCATCGATGTTATCTTGATGTGGTGGGTCTCAATCTGTGCCTGAAAAATTTGCTAGAGATTTAAATAAAGAATTAATTTGTGATTTTGTAAGACATTAATTGATTTTTTAAATAAGAAAATTTAGTTGTTTATTAAGAATTTGTTTACTTTTGTGTAGTTAAGTAGGAAGGAAAATTTTAATTAATGTTTGTTAAATATAAAATATTTTTAATACAAGTTGCTTGCTTTTAAGTTAAGTTAATGATCTATATTTGTAAAATTCGCACTGTTGTTTTCTTTACAATGTTTCTCTTGGCAACTCCCCCTTTAGATAGTTTTCAAAATTTATTAATTGATTAACTATTTTTTCTAGAGAAGAAGCAGGGATTATTTATCTTCTTAAATTTTCTTGTCAAAAATTTGTTCAATCGGTATTCAAGTTTTAAATTCTTTTGATAACAACAATCTTTTAAAGATATTACTATGTAGACGATTTTTTAACCTTAAATTGTTGTCTAAAGTTTTTTGTTTTAGTAATTTAATTTTATTAATAATTTTTTATTTAAAAAAAGCATCACTTCTTTGTTAAGTATAAAGTTAATTAAGGATTATGAATTTAAGTTGAATGAAGAAATATTAAAGAAAATAATAAATAAAAAGAGGTCAAAAATATAATTTTTGGGAAAATAATTGAACAAATCTTAATTACTAATTAACGCCCTCTATTTCTTTCAAATTCTCAAGAACTTTTTCTAGCGCATTCTATACATCATCCATTCGAAGCATCACAACCATTATAATTCGTCCTTTGCGCCATATCGTAACAGTAATTTCTGAATGACTCCCAATTAGGATACCTTTTTAGAAAATTTTCTCTTTCTCTTCTTCTATCATCTTCTGAATTTCCTACTGCATATTTATTTTTATACACGTATTGTCAAATTTCATCATCAAAAAAATTTGGAAAATATCATTCTTCTCCTTCACTTTGTGCAAAATCAACTTTCTTAAAATTTTCTGCTATTTTTTTGTAATGAACAAACTTTCCGTTGTAATCTATAGCTTTTTTAGCTTCAACTCCTCCAAAAGTAGCAACTGCAACCGTTACCCCCCCTAATAAACTAGATATTAATTTTTTTTTCATTTTTTTAAGAAAATAGCTTTTAAATTTAAATTAGTAATTTATCTCTGTAATATTCATATTGATGTTTTCTTAATAATATTTCAGCCGGCAATCCTCCTTTAATACTGTTTGATAGTTCTCAAAATTTATCTAATAAATCTGTAATTTCCTTTTGTTTTTCTAAAGAAGGAGCGAGAAATAGATTGACATTGATATTTACTGGAATTTATTTTCATAGAATATTGAGAGAGACTTTGGTTAGAGATTGTTTTTGAGTAAATATTAATTTACTGCATGAGCATGACATGTCTACTGAACACAATTTAAAAGTAACTAAGACGATGGCTTGTTATCCTAATAAAAAAATTATTTCAAATTCTAATTAAGTTATCGCTAGCAGTGCATGAAAAAACTTACTTTTTTCATATAATCATACCAATTTAGTTTCAATTTTTGGTCTCGTATTTGATTGTAATTTAAGACAGGTTTTGTAGGGAAAAAAGTTCGTAAAGTATAAATGCTCTATTTTTTGTAGATAATACAACAATTCCTATTAAGGCTTCTCATTGAGAAAACAATTTTAAAATTTTTCGTTTTGAAAACTCAACCTTAATAAAGAAAATAATAATTTATTCAAGCTCTAGAAAAATTTAAATTATGATTCATCATTGAAGTTAACAAACTCAGGAGTTCTTGAGTATTAAGAACTTTCTTTCTGCTTTAATTTTTGTTGGAGTTGCAGGTTTAATTGCTCTTGAGGCATACACTAATTTATTCAAAAAACCATTTCTTAAAGTAGTTTTAGAAACACAAGGATTCAAAGCGCTCTTTGAAATTAAGAAAGATCCCTTTAATAAGTGAAAGCGTACCTTTGTTACTAATAAGAAAGACATAATTAAAGAAAACTTTGTACCTTATTTAACTAGTAAAGCTTCCAACGATGAGGGTGCTTATTATTTAAATCGATGATGCAGAGAAGTATTTAATAGTTCTAGTTGAGATAGTGTAACTTTATGAAGAGCTAGGAGATATTGTACAGCTACATTAGGTGTTGAATTTCTTGAAGAGGATAATGTTAGCTTAGTAGAGGAGTTAGATCCTAGTGTTAGGGATAGAGAGTGAAATAGAGTATTTAAAGAACTTAAGAGTAGCATCGCACAATCAGGAATAATTGGGGAATTTAGTACTAAAGATATATTTGCAAGCAGTAATATAGAGTTACTTAAAGATTGATGTAGTAGTAAATTAAATCAGAGCCCTGTTAATGTAAAGCCTAAAGAGAGAAGATATGCAAGATCTTGGTGTGTAACTTTGGATACTCCAAAGCTACATGCGGTATAAAAAAATTATCTTAGCCATGGGAATAGCAGCATTAGCAATACTTTATGGAATTTACAAATTTTCTCCAATTATTTCACAGTCTCTTGAAAGTGAAGGATTTAAATTGATTCAAAATGCCCAAAATAAAGAGGAGATTTACAAAAGAATGCTAGTTAGATACAAAGATGTTATTAATAAAGATATTAAGTTAGATGAGTTTTTGACTTCTAAAGATCAAAAGTGGGTTGCTTTGAGCTTTTGGTGTGATGTAGAGACTAGTGGTAAGAAGTTTTTTGTTAGTTTAGATAATCATAAAAAATATTGTGCAATGGGGGTTGTTGATTATTTAGTGGATGGAAAAAAATTAGAAGGAATAGGTGAAGGGGAGGATGGAATGTATGTTGATTTAAATTTTTTCAGAGAAAATTGAAAAATAGATTATTTGCCTTTATTTAAAGAAAAAGGAGTCAAAATAACTGATTCTTTTGTCAAAAATAGAGAAGCTTGAATAAGTTGATGTAAATTTCAAAAATATTCGAAATATGATGCATTAACTAAAGGGATAGTTCAACAATATTGTTTAAAATAAAATCCAAATGGGAGTAGGATTTTAGAGGATTAAGAAATTTTTCTATATTTAAAGATTATTAATGTTAGTTTATCCCTTAATTTTTTGATTTTCTCATATTTACCATCATCAAATAAAGAAATTTTTTCCATATTTTCTTCCATTCATGGGCCCTTGTTTATTTTTTCTAAATTTCTTTCTTTAACTACTCTTTGTACTTCTTCTGGCTTAGTTAATTTGTATTCATCTATTATTTCTTTAACTTCCATTGTCATTTTATTTTCAATAAACTTTCTTCAAGCTTCATGAACATCTTCAGAATCTTTATTTCCATCTATAAATTCTTCAATTAAATCTCACTTATCTCTATAATCAGGACTGGCATTCACTAATCTCTGAATTACTTCTTTACTTTCTTTTTTGCTGATTAATCAAAGAATATAGTCAACATTTACCTCTACATGTTTAATAAAATCTAAGGCAGATAGGGAAATTGTTATTTCTTCCTCTATTTCTTTAGCTTTATTATCTTTTTTTGGTTTCTTAAATTCTTCTGCATATTTTAAATATCTCCCTCTGTAATTATCCCTCTCTTCATTATTAATTAATTCTTGATCTTTAAATTCATCATAAGAAGAAAGTTTATTTATTTGTGGTTCAATACTATTTCAGGCCATAATGAACTTTTTCTTTTCTTCAGTAGTAGCACAATCTTTATTTAAAGGAAATTCTTTCTTTAATTTTTCTACTTCTCTTTTGTAAATTTCATATTGTTCGTTAAAGTTATTTTCAATTATTATGCGCTTATCATTTTCTTCATATCCAAATAATTCAAGAGCTTCATCCATAGCTTGTTTAATGTTGTTAAAGCTAATAATATTTCCAGTATCTTTAATTTGGTCATAAATTCTGTTAGTTCTTGAAAAGGCTTGAATTAAGTTATGATCTCTTATTTTAGGCTTGTCTAGTCATAACGTATTAAGAGTAGGGGCATCAAAACCAGTTAAGAACATGTCTGCAACTATTAATAAATCTATTTCTCTATCTTTAACTTTCTTAGATATGGATGTTCTGTAATTATCGAAAT
Organism: Candidatus Mycoplasma haematobovis; assembly: GCF_001645765.1. Taxonomy (GTDB): domain Bacteria; phylum Bacillota_I; class Bacilli_A; order Mycoplasmatales; family Mycoplasmoidaceae; genus Eperythrozoon_B; species Eperythrozoon_B haematobovis. Next base: position 20,031 of record NZ_LWUJ01000015.1, read on the forward strand.
TCTCTATATTAAAGTTAGTTCCAAAAGCTTCATTGTAGTTATTAATTATTCTTATCAGTTGTTCATTATGTTTTTCCTCAGGACTGAAAATAGAGGCTATTTTCAGATCTCTTTTACCTAATTTCTTTTTGAAATTATCGTAATATTTAATAGCTTCTTCAATGGAGTCAGCAGCTAGTATTGAATTAAATTTACTATTCTTTGTCATATCATTGAAATGCTCCAAGACATAATCTACTTTTTGATCTAGAATCATTTTTCCTTCCCTCTCTAAGTAAGATAGTCTAAATTTAAGAACATTTTTGTCTGAAATAGCATTTACTAGGGTGTAGGCATTTAATTGATCACCAAAGTAGTGTTCTGTAGTTTTTCGGTCTGGATCTATAGAGTTTGCTGTAAATATTGGAGTGCCCGTAAAGCCGAATATATGATATTTTTTGAATGCCTTAGTAATGTAATTGTGCATTTCTCCAAATTGACTTCTGTGACACTCATCAAAAATAAGCACTACCCTCTTATTAAAGATCTCTAAATCTTTATTTTGTTTACATATTCTGCTTAATTTATTAATTGAAGTAACTATTATTTTGCTTTTTGAATCTTTAAGTTTTGAAAGCAATATGGCAGTGCTTGCTGCATCAGTAGTTAAATCGCCCCCATATTTTTGATATTCTGCAACAGTCTGATGGTCAAGAGCTTTTCTGTCTACTACAAATAGAACTTTTTCTATATCACCAATTTTTGAAATTAATTGAGCAGCTTTGAAAGAAGTTAAGGTCTTACCACTACCTGTAGCATGTCAAATAAAGCCACCACCTTTTGTTTTCCCCTCTCATTTATTATTGATAGCTAAATTAATACGATTAATAATAGATTCAACAGCATCAATTTGATAAGGTCTCATTACTACTAATTTTTTGTAAGTAGTAAAGACACAGTATTTTGTGAGTATGTTTAATAAGTTTTTCTTATTTAAGAAATGTTTAGCAAAGTCTTCTAAATTCTTTATTTTTTCATGTTTTTTGCTAGTTCAGTAATTAGTAAATACAAAACCCGATTTGTTTTTTTTGAATTCTGTTTTATTACTTCTGTTGATGCTCTCTAATCTAGTAGAGCTAGAGTAGTATTTGGTATCTTGAGTATTGGAAATAATGAATATTTGAATATATTCAAATAAACCATTTCCTGCAAAGAAGCTATTTTCTTGGTATCTTTTAATTTGGTCAAAAGCTGATTTAATATCTACATCTTTTTTCTTAAGTTCAATATGTACTAGAGGGAAACCATTTACTAATATGGTTACATCGTATCTACAATTATGATTACCTTCTTTTTCTCTATATTGATTAATAACTTGTAAATAGTTGTTGTGTACATGATCTTTATCAATTAAATAAATATTTTTTTGACTGCCATCATCTCTATTAAGTATCTTTACGTTATCTTCTTGAATAGATTCAATCTTTTGTTCAATAGATATATGCTCTCCAGCTATATATTCTCTAAAGAACCAATCTCATTCGTTATCTGTAAATTTGAATTCTGTAGCTTCTTTTTTTCTTAAATTATTTAGTTTTTCAATTTGTTTTCTTAGGTTATTTTCTAGTGCTTTTTTGTTATCAATCTTTACTCATTCATAACCTTGTTCTTGAAGGTTATTAATTAAGCTTTCTTCTGCTTCCCTTTCTGATGCGAAGTATTTTTCTTGTGGATCGGCTTTGTATTCTGATACTACTGTATTTTCATTAGTGGAAATCAAGATATTTCGCCCTATGTAATCCGACATTGAAAGAATTTTGTTAAATTTTTTAATCTCAGTTCTTTGATCTAACGCAATGTTCGCATCATCCTCAAGAAGTATTGCAATCTTTTACCTCTTTGTCTTTTTCTGCTTCGTCATAACAATAATTTCTAAATGATTCAGGAGTTGGTCACCTTTCATAAGGGTTGAAAGATTTTGAGTATTTACTTGGCAACCCATCATGTTGTTTTTTTCATGAAACATTATCTTCTCAAAGAGGTAAATAATAATTTTCTTTTTTGAAATCTTCAGAAAGATTTTCAGAAAACGTCTTATTCACTTGCTTCCAATACCTTAGTTTTCTGCTCTTTACAGAGTCGTTTACTTTAAAACTTCCTAAAGTTGCTATTGTAATCGATATCCCCCCCCTAATAGGCTAAATACTAACTTTCTATTCATTCCTTAAAAATCTTAATTTAAATTAAAATCAACCAGTTTATTTTTGTCTTGGTCAGTATAAATTCACTTAACTTTACGAACTATTTCTAGATACAAGCATGCATTTTAATTTAGCTATATTAATTTTTAGATAAATTTGAAAAAAAGAAATTATTAAAATTAACCTGCTTTTTGAAGTTTCGTTAAGGAAGTTATAACTTTAACTATATTAGATAAAATAGACACATCGTCTTTTGTATTAACTTGGATGGTGAAGAATTTTTATGGATAATATAGCAAAATCTTTAATAGGACTGGCAATAACTGGCATTACTGCAGTAGGAGGTTATTATGGATGACAAAATTCAAATTTTGCAGATTTATCAACTCAAAAAGGATGAGGAAAAGCAAATTCTGAATGATTTAATACGAAGTATAATGATTTTAAGAAAAAAGCTGACAAAGACAGTAATGAATCGTTGTGGAGAGAGTGGTTGAAACTTCAACAAAAGTTTTCAGAAGGGAAAGGGCTTTCCGATTATCAATTAGGACAAAAATTGAAGGAATGATGCTCTTCTAAAAATCCCGCCCCTGCGGTTGGAAGTGATTTTTTAAAAGTTAAGTCAGAATGTGATAACTTGTAAAATTTTTAAGTAGTCAATTTCTGTTATTAAGCTTTAATTGAGGAAAACAGCATTTTTTGATAGTATTTTAGCTTCTATTAATGAAAAAATTTTAGGTATCTATTTATGATAATAAAAGTAATAATTAATTCAAAGTTTTAAATAAATTTGAACTCTAACTTGCAGAGGGGAGATTAACAATTTCAAAAATTTTTAAGCATTAGGAATTTTTTAATTTAGTTTTTGTTGAAATTTCGTTATTAATTATTTTTCGAAACTTGCTTTAATTTATGCAAAAAGTCGTTTTTTGTAAAGATTGTGGAAACACAGAATTTTAAAGTTCTTTTTGAAATTAAAAAAATATTTTTTATTGCTAATAAAAAAATTTAATTAGAGAAAATTTGTACTTTATTAACCAGTAAAGTTATTAATGATGAGGGCTCATGCAAAGAAGTATTTAATAGTTTTAGCTGGGGTAGTTTAACTTCTTGAAGATTAAGACGATAATATTAAATAAATAAAAGATTAGATTTTAAATTTAGTGAATGATGTAATGTAGGTTTGGCAGTAAAGGAGCTTTTTGTTAATGAATTTGTTTGCGTCTAATAAAAGTGTTATCCTCTTTAAATCTTAGCTATTTATCTCTAACTTTTGTTTCTTAAACAAGCATCACATTATTTTTTAACTCCGTTGTAATCATTACCATTTTTTTGTTCGCATCATCGTAATTTGGTAAACTACTACCACCAATCTAAGTGCCGCGACGATTTTTATCCCAGTCTCAAGAACTATCTCTAGCACATTCCATACAGAAGCCTTGCGTTTCATTGCATGTTTCATACCCCTTTTCTGCTTCTTGATAACAATAATCTCGAAATTTATCTCAACTTGAAAAATCTTTTAAAAAATCAGTTCTCCTTTTTGGTAAGTCAATATCGCCAGTATATTTTGTTTCATATGTCCTTTTCCAAGCATCGTCATCCGTATAGTCAGGAAAATAAAGATCCTTTCCAACCAATCCGGCAGACAGTTTAAATTGATTTGGTATTCGAGAATAAGAGAGAATTTTTCTTTTGAAATTTATAGTATCGTTTAACTTAACTCCACCTAAAGAAGCAATCAAAATCACCCCCCCCCTAACAGGCTAAAAATTAATTTCCTACTCATATTTTTTAAAAAAACATCTTTTATTTCAAATTAAAGAGATTATTCTTAAACTTAATTAATATGCGACTTTTATAAAAAATTATCCTCTTAAACTAATTAAATTTGCTTTAAATGAATTATCTTATAGATATCAATACTTCATTTTTTGGAAGTTAAAAAACTTTAGAGAAGAATTAATATTTTTTTATTAAAAACAATGTGAATATTAGTCTTTAAATGAAAAACACTACTATCGTTAAATCTATAATAGGACTGGCTTCAACTGGCGTAACTGTTACGGGTGCAACTTTTTTAACTTTGTCCTCTCAAAAGAAGGAACAGATTGATATTGAAAAGCAAAAATTAGTTGCTAGGGGTGTTAAAAGAAAAGAGGGCTTAAAGTTATTAGAATCAGTATTTTCTAAATGAAAGGATTCTGAAGGAAATAATAAAGAATTAGCAAATATTATCGATAAAAGGCTTGGATCTCATATTTTCTTTACAATTGGAAGTGATGGCCATTTTTTAGATTCTTCCGATGCTGAATCTTCCTTTTTATATTGATGTGAAGGAACAGGCGAATCTGAAGTTATACCTTCAAAATTTGCTGAAGATTTGAATAAAGAAAAGATTTGTTCTTTCGTAAATACTTAGTTAATTTTTGATAGGAAGATTTAGTTACGAATTATTTAACTTTAATCATGCATTTTTCACATCGGCAATCATAAATTTCACATTCTTTTAATTCTTTATCTTCTTCTGCTTTTTTGTAACAGTGATCTTTAAGGGCCAAAGCATTTGGAAAGTTTTTTAAAAATGCTTCTTTTGCCTCACTATTGATAAATCATTCATTTTTGTAGCGTGCAATTTTTGTCAAATGTTATTATCCTCTCTTTTTGGAAATTGATAATCACTTCAATAACTTCCTTTTTTAGCTTGAACATTCTTATTTACTTTTTCGTAACGAACAACCTTTTGCTTGTAATCTATAGAACTTTTAACTTTGACTCCCCCAAAAGAAGCAACTACAGCCGTAACTCCCTCCCTACTAAACTACTCACTATTTTTTTGTTCATATTTTTGAATTTGAAAATTTTAATTTTATTAATTTTTTCGAAAATTAATAATCATCAGGAGTGCCGTATCAACCTTTTCCAATTAAACAAGCTTCACATCATCCTGAGGAAGCATTACAACTTTCGTATTTATTTGTGGCTTCTTTCAAAATCATTTTGTAACAAATATCTCTTAATTCTCTAGGACTACCTAAAAATTTAATAGTTTCCGTACTTCCATTGCCAATACTAATTTTTTTACCACCATTATCACGATTGTAAAGTTCCTTTCAAACCCTATCATCTTCTCATCTTGGTACACGATATCCTTCAGTATTATGTAAAGTGGGAAGTACTTCATTGAAAGATGATCTTGCGACCCCAAATTTTCTAACCTGTCCATCATAAGCAATCTTGTCATTTAACTTAAGTCCACCAAAAGAACTTAATATAGCTACCCCCCCCCTAACAAACTACCAATAAGTCGTTTATTAATTTCCAATATTTAATTATTTAAAATGACAAAATTATCCTTTTAATTTAATAATTTATCTCTGTAGTACTCATACTGCTGCTTCCTCATTAATATTTCAGAAGGCAATCCTTCTTTAATACTGTTTGATAGTTCTCAAAATTTATCTAATAAATCAACAATTTCTTGTTGTTTTTCTAAAGAAGGGATTGGAATTTTGATTTTTTTCATCTTTGTGGTGCTCCAATTGGGAACCATATTTGATGAAGAGGAAAAGTTAGATATATAGTAAATATTGTTAACTAATCAGTGAAATAAATATTTTCAATTGTATTTTTCTTTATCAATATCTAATTTGTATATTCTTTGATTTATTCAATAATCAAAATTCTGATTATTGAACCCGATTTTTAAAGTACCAGCATTACTGATAAATAAATCATTCGGTCTCAAAATGTATGAATCTAAATTTTGTTCATAATCTCCTTTGGAGAAAAAAACTAAATTTTTATTGTCTATTAAACATTCGCAAATATTATTAATTCTTAATATTGGAAAACCCTTACTTTTATATTTGCTTATTTCAAACGGAAATCCACCAATAAATTTAAATATTTCTCCTAAAGTTAACCATTCGATCTTGTTATCTTGTTTGAATGAAAGCAACTCATCCCTATAGTACTCATATTGTTGTTTTCTTAAACTTAGCTCTTCTTCAAGCTCTTCTGATAATTTTCAAAACTTATCTAATAAATTAGCAATTTCTTTTTGTTTTTCTAAAGATGGTAAAGGAATTGTTATTTCTTTTAGCTTTTCGATATTAAGCATTTGTA
>NZ_LWUJ01000016.1 GCF_001645765.1 Candidatus Mycoplasma haematobovis
AAAAGAGCTTGAAAAAGAGCTTAATTTAAGAAAACAACAATATGAATATTATAGGGATGAGTTGCTTTCATTCAAACAAGATAACAAGATCGAATGATTAGCTTTAAAAGATATATGTAATCTTCAAGCCGGATATGGATTTGAAAGTGATAAATATAAAGAAAATGGGGAGCCTATTTTGCGGGTTACAAGTTTAAAAAATAACCAAATAGATGAGTCGCAACTTAAATATTTTTCCCCTTTAGATTACTCTAAAGACTTACAAAAGCATAAACTTTATCCCAACGAGATAGTTATTTCAAAAGACGGTACTATTGGTAAAGTAGCCTTTAACAATAAAGATAGAAGATTTTATTTAAGTTCTCAATTAATGAAAATAATACCTAAAAAAATAATGCATACTAGATATCTATTTCATTTTCTTATTTTCAAAACTAAAGAAATTGAACAAATGACAACAGGTAAATCAGCAATACTACACTTAAATTTAAATAAATTCAAAGAGCTCAAAATTCCTGTACCTTCTTTAGAAAAACAACAAGAAATTGTTGATTTATTAGATAAATTTTGAGAATTATCTAACAATATTAAAGAAGGATTGCCTACAGAGATATTAATGAGGAAGCAACAGTATGAGTACTATAGGGATGAATTATTAAAATTATAAAAACCTAACAATTTAATTTATTAATTTGGCTATCAACAAAAAGTTAATCGGTGGTTTATTAGGGGGGGGGGTAGCAATCACAGTTGCGTCTTTTGGAGGACTTAAAATAAATGACAGAGTAGCTTGAAATAAAAAGATAGCTCGTTATTCAAAAATACCCAGTGGTTTTTGAAGATCTGGATTAACGAAATCTTCAGATGAAGGAAATTGATATTTACCAAATTACTTAGATGATGTTGCTTGAAAACATTGACATGAAGTTAAAGATTCAGGCGAAGGCGAAGGCGAAAAAAGAAAAAATTTTCTAAAAGAATATCCAAATTGAGAATCATTTAGAAATTATTGTTATGCTAAAGCGGAATCAGGATATGAAGAATGTAGTGATTCAAAAGGTTGATGCATGGAATGTGCTAGAAATGATGGATGAGATTGAGATAAAGCTAGAAAAGCAAATAAATAAATTTTAAATTAATTGCACAAACTGCTAATTTTTTTCTTGATATCAAAATAATAAATTGAAGAAGCGTTGCTTATGCTTCTGTATACATTTCGGTTTTTGTTATTTCAATTGCAGTTCACGAAAAAAAGTTGAAATAATTCCAGTTAAACTTTTGTAGCTCCAGATAGAGCCTCTCAAAAACAGTGAATGAATTTGATGCATACAATAGCTGTAGAAATAGGTGGCTTACTTCTTATTGCAGGAAGTTTGTCAATGGTAAATATACTTGATAATTAAAGTTTCTACGCATATCTAATATTTAAGCTATTAAATTTGCAAGTTTACCTTGAAAAGCATAAAGATAAAGAAATCAGAGAGGGCCTAATTAAATAATTTACAAGGAAATCATTTCACGCATTCTCTGATTTAAACAAAAATTTAAAATTACTTTTTTACTTAACTCTTTTTTTTCCAAATATTTTTGAACTTTACATCAATTTATTCAAGCTTTATTAATCTCTTGTTCAGAAAGATCCTTTCATTTAATTCTGTGTTTTTTAAATAATTCCTGATATTTCAAAAAAATTTCTCTATCTTTAAACATATCATCCGAGTTGACATACATTCCATCCTCCCCTTCATCTATTCCTTCTAATTTTTTTCCATCAACTAAATAATCAACAACCCCTATTGCACAATATTTTTTATGATTATCTAAACTAACAAAAAACTTCTTACCACTAGTCTCTACATCACACCAAAAGCTCAAAGCAACCCACTTTTGCTCTTTAGAAGTCAAAAACTCATCTAACTTAATATCTTTATTAATATCATCTTTGTATCTAACTAGCATTCTTTTGTAAATCTCCTCTTTATTTTGGGCATTTTGAATCAATTTAAATCCTTCGCTTTCAAGAGACTGTGAAATAATTGGAGAAAATTTGTAAATCCCATAAAGTATTGCTAATGCTGCTATTCCCATGGCTAAGATAATTTTTTTATACCGCATGTAGCTTTGGAGTATCCAAAGTTACACACCAAGACCTTGCATATCTTCTCTCTTTAGGCTTTACATTAACAAGGCTCTGATTTAATTTACTACTACACCAATCTTTAAGTAACTCTATATTCCTATTCGAAAATTCTTCTCTAACATTAAATTCTTTAATTATTCCTGTTCGTGCAATACTACTCTTAAGTTCTGTAAATACTCTATTTCACTCTCCATCCCTAACACTAGGATCTAACTCCTCTACTAAGCTAACATTATCCTCTTCAAGAAATTCAACACCTAATGTAGCTGTACAATATCTCCTTGCTCTTCATAAAGTTATACTATCTCAACTAGAACTATTAAATACTTCTTTGCATCATCTATTTAAATAATAAGCGCCCTCGTCGTTGGAAGCTTTACTAGTTAAATAAGGTACAAAGTTTTCTTTAATTATGTCTTTCTTATTAGTAACAAAGGTACGCTTTCACTTATTAAAGGGATCTTTCTTAATTTCAAAGAGAGCTTTAAATCCTTGTGTCTCTACAACTACCTTAAGAAAAGGTTTATTTAATAAATTAGAGTAAGCTTCAAAAACAACTAAGCCTGCAATTCCAACAAAAACTAAAGTAGAAAGAAAACTCTTAATGCTAAAGAATTTCTGAGTTTGTTAACTCTAATTTTGAATCTTAATTAAATTTCTCTAAATCTTTAAATTAATTATCTTTGCCAAAATTAATACCCACTTTCAAAAGAAAAATGATATATGAACATCAGATTTAGAGAGGCATTTAAACTTTTAAAATCCTTGCTACAAAAACCTGTAATAAGTTATTTATTATTTTCAAGAGAAACAAATTTTGTAATGATGAAGAATTTTCAAAAAATTTAAATAAAAAATTAAGTTTATGAATCGCAAGCTCTCATTAACAAGCTTAATATCGGTTTTTGGATTAAGTATTGGATTAATAACTTCCTTAAATTCCAAAGAAACCCCAAATTTAGAATTACCCTCCATCACTCCTGTTAATCAAGAAGTTAAAGATCCAAAAGAAATAACTAGAGAAGAGTCAAGAAGAGCATTCAAAAAAATGAATGATTATACCTTTAGAATTTTCTCACCTTGCAATATGGGGACTGGTTGAATATTAGATTATGAAATTCCGGAAAATGGTAGCTATCCCAAAACTTGATATATTGCAACTAATCTTCACGTAATAAGTCGATATGGATTTTCTGAAAATCCTTATGGACAAAAATTGCCCACATCAAAAGAGGAAATAAATCGCAAAAGATACAGATATAGAGGCATAGACTATTCTAAACTTTCTCTATATTACGATCATTGCAAGGAATTTGAATGATATGGTTATTTTGATTTCAATTTAGCAAAAGAAGAAACTGGAGAGGAATTGAATTCAGATATGGGGTTGGTTGCGAAGAAACAAATTGAAGAGCCTAAGTTATTCTATGCTGCATTAAATTTCCTTGAAGAAGATACAGAAAATGAAGTAAATAAAAATAATTGAAAAGATTTTGCTGTACTTGAGATTAAATTTAAAGACGAAGAAATAGCAAGAAAAATAACAAATAATTTTGCAACTAAATATCCAGTAAATACTAAAGAGGCAATAAATGTATTTAGCGATGCGTTAGAGGATAGATATAGTTGAGATGAACTTTCAAAATTAGATCAGAATTTTTATAGCTTTGCGTATCCCAAAACTGGAGATAAATTTAAAGCTTCCAAAACATGAAATGAAGAGACTTTAGAGGCAGATAGATTGTCTAATGATAAATACAACTGATATCACAATGCAGGTGAAGAAAAAATACCAGGTTTTATAGCTGGTAAAAGAATTGGAAGAGGGTTGCAAGAATGAGGAAATGAAACATTTAATAGGATAGGACATCTTTATTTTCTTAAAAATTTCCCACTAGGAATGGGTTCTTCCGGTGCTATGTATGTGGATAAAGATGGCAATCTTTTAGGACTTAAAGCGGTGGTGGAAATAGGAAAACATGCTATGCATTCTTGAGTTGATCCAATAAGATCAAAGGGATTTACTAAGGGGGGAATTAAGACACCAAAATATGATTTAATATTGGGAGGCGATAAACAATTAACTTCTTACAAACAACAAGTTGAAAAATATAACAAAAAAACTTTCTTAAGAGAGAGAGGCTGAAAACATATTAGTTAATTTTTTCAATATTTAATAAAGAATTCACAATAAATAGAGTATTTTAGAAAAATCTAGCTATTAAATCATTTAGAACGACATTGTAAAAGAACTGAATAAGAAAAATGTAATGAGCAATAAAAATGAAAAGTAAATTTTTTAAACAAACAAAATAATAGATAGTTTATTTGAGTAATTTTATTATTTATTTAAGGATTAAAATTAAGAATACCAGAAATTGCAAATAAGATTTTGTAAAAATAATTAATAAGTTTTGATTTTTTTAGTGATAAAAGGTACGACCTATTTAATTTAATAAAAAATAAGATTAATTTTTTATGTTTTGAAGTCTTAAGAAAGTCTTAATAGCTTCTAGCGTTTTAGCAACAGGAGGTGGAGGGGGGTGAGCTATTTATGATGCTCTTAAAAAAGACGTTGAAACAATTAGGAAGGCAAGAGTTAAGGATAATGCTTTTTGGGATGCAAAAATTAAAGTTTTAGAAAAAAAACTAGTAGCTTTAAATGAAAGAGGCGATCATCATTACAATGAATTGGTTGAAAAAATAGCCCCTAATGGGCAAAAGGTTGTTTTTGCATTAGATTCCAATAAATCAAAAAAATCTTTTTATTCTGATCATGAAACACAACAAAGACAGATACTTGAACAGTTTTGTGAAGATAAGGCACGAAGAGACAATGTTGATAGGGTTATCACAGTAGAACTTTGCGATTAATCTGCTAAGTTTTTCAGAAAATCTTTATTTACAAAAAATTATCTAAATAAAGAGAAAAGTAGTGGCTACATCTTTCGGAAATATTAAATTAAATGGCCTATCTTCAAAATTATTAACTTACTAAATAAAATTTTTCTGAATGTGGAGGTATGCTAGATTATCCTATGATCAATTAAAAGTACGAAATAATTTTTAACTTAAAGGAAGCCTAAAATTGGGTCGAATCATACTTTAACACCAAAAGCCTTTAAATAAAAAATTTGATTAATTTTTCTAATATCTTGTTTTTAAAAATTAGTAATAGATTTTGAAAAAACTCTTTAGTGGGGGGGTTGACAATTGCTGTTGTTGCTCTTCTCTTAATTAAAGTAAGTGACATCATAAATTTCACTTGAAAAACAAAATACTTCAAACAAATTAGTCAACAATTTTCAAAAAGGTGACCAAAAGAGGTATTAATAGATTGAGAAGACAAAGAAGGTTGAGAAAATTTTTACAGACAAAAATTAGAGTATCAAAAAGATTTAGTTGATATTGCAAAAACTTCAGAAAGTTTTAGAGATTATTGTTATTCAGAAGCCGAAATAAGTGTTCAAAAATCATTTGAAGATTGTGATGGCAGAAATGGATGATGCAACAATTGTACCAAGATGAAATATCAATAAAATTAATAATTTTAGTGCTTCTTAATTTGTTAAAATCTTGGTTGTTTTGGGCTTTTTCGACTCATCTTTTTAGATTAGTCGTTACTCATAGATTTTAAGCGCCTAATTATTTTAAATTTGGAAACATGCAAAACGAAAGAGAAGAAGTTAGGAAAAAGATTTGATCTATTGCAGATAATTTAAGAAATAGCGTAGATGGGTGAGATTTCAAGCAATACGTGCTTGGAATGATGTTCTACAGATACATATCTGAAAATTTTGCTAACAGCATTAATAAAAATGAATGGGATTCTGGGAGAAAAGATTACAACTATGCAGATAGTACTGATCAAGAGGTACAAGGATGAGAGCAGGACAGAATTAACGCCAAGGGCTTTTTTATTAAGCCAAGTGAATTATTTGAAAATGTACTTAAAGAAAGCAAAGTTGATAATCAAAATTTAAATGAAAAATTAAATAATATTTTTCAAAATATCATGGGCTCTGCAAGGGGTACTAATAATGAAAATAATTTTTCTGAACTATTCATAGATGTTGATTTAAATAATAATAAATTAGGCTCCAAAGTAGAGGAGAAAAATAAAAGAATTAGAGATTTACTTATTGGTATTAGCGCTATGCCCCTTTATCACGAAGAAAATAAATTTGATGCCTTTGGGGATGCATACGAATTCTTAATGGGTATGTATGCCTCTAATGCTGGAAAAAGTGGGGGTGAATTCTATACTCCACCAGAAGTATCAGAATTATTGACACATTTAGCTATTAATGGTAAAGAAAAAATAAATAAAGTTTATGATCCTGCTTGTGGTTCAGGTTCTTTATTACTTAAATTTAAGAAAATTCTAGGCAAAGATAAAGTTAATAAATATTGCGGACAAGAAATTAATTTAACTACTTGTAACTTATGCAGAATGAATATGTTTCTGCACAACATCAATTACAATGAATTTGACATTAAACACGGAGATACGCTTTTAGATCCTGATTATGATCATTGAATGGAAGCGGAAAATGGTGAGTTTGATGCCATAGTATCTAATCCTCCTTACTCTACCAAATGAGTTGGTGATGATAGACAAAGTTTATTAAGTGATGAAAGATTTTCTCCTGCAGGTGTATTAGCTCCTAAATCAAAAGCTGATATGGCTTTTGTAATGCACTGCCTACACTATTTATCTAATAATGGTACTGCTGCTATTGTATGTTTTCCAGGAATTATGTACCGTACAGGTAAAGAACAAAAAATAAGAAAATACTTAATTGATAACAACCATGTTGATTGCGTAATTAGCTTAGCTTCAAACTTATTTTATGGAACTCAAACACCTACATGCATTATGGTACTTAAGAAAAATAAAAAAGATAGCAATATATTATTTATTGATGCAACTAAGGAGTTTATTAAAGTTAAGAATAGTAATAAATTAACAGAACAAAACATTCAAAATATACTTAACGCCTACAAAGAAAGAACAGATAAACAATATTTCTGTAGATTAGTTACACATGCAGAAGTTACTGAACAAAAATGAAATTTATCTGTAGATACTTATGTAGAAAAAGAAGATACTAGAGAAAAAATAGATATTAAAGAATTGAATGCAAAAATAGCCAGTACAGTTGAAAAAATTAATTACTTAAGAAGTGAAATAGATCAAATTATTAAAGAAATAGAAAGCGACTCAAATGATCAAAGTAATTAATTTAAAATAGTAATTTGCCAATTTTAAATTGGAAGACCAATAAAAAACTAATCGGTGGGGCAAGCTATTCTGTAACTTCTCTTGGAAGTATTAAGTTAAGTTATACTAAATGCAATGTTGACAAAATTAACTTCAAAAACTTCTTCTTCAAAATAAGCGTCTTTATCATCTATTTCATCCTCTCTATCTGAATCTATAAGTTGTTACCTTCTTTCATCATATTTATCACTAACAATTTTTAATAATAAAAATTAAATGCTATGTTTTTGCATTTAGTAAATATTGCCACATCCCTAATTGTGTTAAGGCTACTTCAAATAATATTACCAATGTCAGATGGGGCAGACATATTTTAAATTTATTATGAAAAAAGTATTAGTTAATTTGATTATTTTCTTACTTAATTAAAAATAAATTTTTCTTTGCCCTAGTAACAGAAACATATTCTAGAAACTCACTCTCTTCGTCCCTATTTTTGGCAGATTCTTGCAATAAATCATATTCTAAAATGGCTACATTATCTCAACCTAGGCCCTTAGATTTATGAATAGTAATAAGAGACAAATAGTTAAAATCCCCGCTATCTTTTTGTTCCTTAAAAAACTTTGCTTTATCCTCTATATCTAAAACTACCTGCACAGCAGATTCTGATGTTTTTTCTGGTTGAATATTATCCAATCATTTAACAAATAAAGAAATATTATCCTTTTGGCTTTGCTTTAGTTCTCCCTCAAACAAAGAAGGTATTAAACTTTCAACGAACACAGATAAATTATTAACCTTTGCCTCTCTCAGCCTCTTCAATTTTTTTAAAAAATCACTTAATTTTTCATTATCTTCTTCATTTTCAAATCAATCATCTCTATCCGTGCTCATCCATTTTTCATATAGTGTCAAATAGGGCGGATTGGGCTTTTCAAATATCTTAGATTTTGACTCTTGACTTAATTCAAGATACTTAAGTTGTAATAATTTTTTAAAGGGATTAAAGTTGTCAAAATAAATAAGTCTTAAATAACTAATAATTTTTTGTATTTCATCTTTTTCAAGAAGCTCAAATTTAGAAGTTTTAAAAGGAATTTTATTTTCAATAGCCTGCTTTATTAAGTCTTTTGCGTGTTTATTTTGCCTAAATAAAATTGCCCACCGCGACAAATCTGCATCCTTTAATTTATTAATTAAATCAAAAGTCTTGATAGTTTCTATTGTCCCCTCTTCTTCACTTACAACCTTTGCATAAGGCTCAAATAATTTAATTTGGTTTGAATAATCAACTATTTTTTTTGTAGATCTATAATTTTCCAAAAGACTAATCTGTAAATAATTGTCCTTAAAAAATTCTTTAAATTTGTTAAATATATCTTTCTGTGCTCCAGCAAAAGCATAAATACATTGGTGTGGATCTCCCACTCCAAAGAAAATAGAGTTTTCTCCTATTAATCTAGTAATTAATTTAAATTGGAGAGGATTTAAATCTTGACACTCATCAACTAATATAACTTTGTATTTATTTCTTCAATGTTCTAATATATCAAGTCTAAGATCAAAAATCCTATCTACAAGAATAAGTAAATCATCATAGTCCAACATCCATCTTTTTTTAAGAATTTCAAGATATTTTTCATAAGTTTCTAACAATCCTTGGTCTTCTAAATTAGTGGCTTCATTTGGATTTAAATGTTTACTAATCTTATGTTTTGAAATTAAATCTTTCAATTTACGTTCTTTTTTGTAATACTTACTATTAACAATTCTTAATATAGAGTTTTTTTGATCTTCGTCTGCTATTTTGAACATATGATTTAATCCTATATCCAAAATGTCAATATGATGCCTAAGTATTGTCCCATACAAAGAATGTATCGTTCCTATAGCTGAAGGTGTTTTTCTTACATCATTAAATCTTTCTTTAATTCGCTTACTCATCTCACTAGCTGCAAAATTAGTAAAAGTAACGGCACATATTTCTTCAGGCTTTATTCCATTCTCCAATAAATAACAAATTCTAGATACCAATACTTCCGTCTTTCCCGTTCCGGCTGGCGCTATTACTAATGTATGTTTATTTAATAGCGAATATACTGCCTCTTTTTGTGTCTTATTTAACGAGCTTTCCATAAAAGATCTAAAAAATTATCATCTATAAAAGGATCTACTTTAGGACTGACATATTGATATTTCTGATACCACTTACTACATTTTTCAATTATTTTTGAATACTTACTCATGTCTATCTTTACTTTCAATAAATGTAATTCATGCCCATAACTAACATACCTTCTTGACTCTAAAATATCAAAATCAAAAGGAGAATTATTTAACTCTTCAAATTTAGAAAAAAGAAAAGTCCTTCTTGGCCCTTCGCAAAAAACATCAATTGGTGCGTCCTCTTTATTATTTTCTAGAAATGACGCAAGCCTCTCGCCTCTTATCTTTCATTTTTTGCCAAGTCCAATAATACATAAATAACCAGTATCTAAATTCCTTAAATACAAATAAAGGCCTAATTGTAGTAAATAAGCATTAAAGGTTTTTTCTTTTATGACTTCAAATTTTTCACTATTTGGCGTCTTAATTTCTAATATTGAATCTACTCGTCCCTTTTCATTAAAGGATTCTCCATCTGGTACTCCTCCAAACATTTCACAATCAAATACATCGCGTCGGTCAGGTGAATATCCTTCAAAATTAATATTAGTTTTTTCGTTAACAAAAGATATTAATTTAGACTCAATATTTTTCCAATATTCCTCTTTATTTTTAGGGTTTTCAATTTTTCCATAAAAACCATTAATCTTTGTTCAGCTTTCAAAAATAGTATTTTCTGAACTAAAAAGTTCAGGTACCTTTGTCCCTGTTATCTTTAAAGTGTGAACCTTCTCTCTTCCTTCTCCGGTTAATAAAACTGTTTTTCTCCTGATGAAAAAATCTTTATCTGGAAGAAACATCAACAAAAAACAATATCAAAAATAAACTAAGTTAAATTTAAAAAACCGCTAGAAATCAGCAATAAAAAATCAAAATTGCCTAGGAATTAAGCAAAAACAGCCCCAGGATCAATATCATCGTTAACATTGCCACTACTACCTTTGCCTGCATTCCCTGTTTCGCTCGCGGTTTGTGAAATCGAATTATCTTTTTTGCTATTGCCAATAAAAGCACTAACTACACCAGAAACAGCACTAGCAATAAAGAAAGAAGCCCCCATTTCCAAAACCTTTCCCAATAAAGTCATTATCCTAAATAATTTTTGAGTATTTTAGTAGTTCCTGTTGAATTTTTTTCAAAAAAATTAACAATATACAAGAGTATTATTAAATGGAAAAAATAAAATGATAGTGGATGAAAATACTAACAAAGTGCTTAATTAGTGCTGGGGCTTTGACTTCTGCTATTGGCGGACTGACATCTTATTTATTGCTTAATAAAGGAACTGAAATAAAGTACAATGATTTTTGGGATGGAAAATTGGAAAATTTAGAGAAAGAGCTAATAAATCTGTATAGGAAAAAGGCCAATAGCGAAAAAGAGTTGGCTACAAAGATGTTTGGAAGTGGATCAGTATTGTTTGAACTAAATGATAACAAAGATGGTTTTCATGATGAAATGGAAACACAACAAAGAGACCTACTTTCACAATTTTGTGAGAAGCCTAACAAGGAAGAAATAATTGGGACTAATTTAGTTAACAAATTTTGTTAAATTTAAGGTGGACAAAAAGCTTTAATATACTCCATTTACGCTACTATATTTCTACATGTTTCATTAATATTTGAACTTATTCCGCAAATACCATTTAATCTATCTTTAAATATATCTATCAAATTGGATTCTTTATTTACTATATCCTTTACTCCTCGTTCAGTTTTGCAATCCTCTGGGTTTTCCTTACATAACTTTTCTAACTCCTCTTCCAAGAACTGTAATCTTTGTGAATCATTACGTTTATTTCATTCTTCATTAAACTTATTTAACTCAAGCTCTTCTTTAAAATCTTCTTATTACGCTCTATAAGATAAATAAGTAACTCCAGCCCCTAAATCAATAACAACGGACCCAATGATTAAAGCTTTAAAACTAAGCGCTAAATTTGCTTATTAATTTTATTTATTCAGAATTCTAAGTCTATTTTTGCCTAACAAAATATTAGATTATTAACCAAAATTCTGTGAAAATAAACTCCTATAGTTGCCGATGAAACAGCTTTCGCATTCATAATTAAAATTGAAAATTTTTGCTTTTGATTTATGGATAAAAAAGAGTTACGGGTTTACTAGAGGGAAGTATCTGAAATAGTTATTGTTAGTGGTATTAAATCAAACGAAAATATTTCTTGAAATAATAGAACTAAACAATCATTTTCAAAAAAATATTCATTCAAAACTCAGCAAATCATCTTTGCCAAATTGAGAAGGCGAAAAAAGTGAAAAAGAATTCATAAAATATCAAGTGAAGACGGTTGACATAGACCGTTTTCTTCATATGAAGAACAAAGAGACTATTGTTATGATCTCATAGAAAAAGGGAAAACCATTGATAACAGGACTGTATTTACAGATTGATACACTGTCTTTCTTTTTTTCTAATAATTTCTTAAAATTTTTATTTTTGATTACTAAATTGAATACTCAATCTTTGACTTTAGGAGATATATGTAAATTTTCAAAAGGATTTGGAGGCTTTAAGGCCTCCACATACAAAGAAGCAGGAATTCCCATTCTTAGAGTAGCAAATATAGATAATTTTGAAATAAATGAAAAGAATTTAGTTTACATAGATAGTAACGACTACTCTCAAGATTTAAATAAATACTTACTTAAGAAAAACGACTTAATTATTGCAAAGGATGCATCCATTGGGAAATTGGGAAAGATTAATATAGATAGAGAATTCCTATTTAACAGCCATATATTAAAAATAGAGCCTATATCTGACAAAGTCAATAGAGATTATCTTTATCATTTCCTAATTTCAAAATCCAAAGAAATAGAGAACTTGAAATTAGGTGTAATACTTCCTGCATTAGATATTGATAGATTAAAGAAAATCAAAATATCTCTACCTGATTTAGCTACTCAAGCAAAAATAGCTAACAAACTAAATCAATTCTGAAAACTATCTGGGGAGCTCTGTGGGGAGCTCTGTGGGGAGCTAAATTTAAGAAAAAAACAATATGAGTACTATAGGGATGAGTTACTGTCATTCAAACAAGATAACAAGATTGAATGGTTAACTTTAGGAGAAATAGCAACTGATATT
>NZ_LWUJ01000017.1 GCF_001645765.1 Candidatus Mycoplasma haematobovis
TACCAATTTCTCTTGCTAATACTTTCTTTTCCAAAGGAATTTGTTCTTCCTCTAAACCCTCTAATAACTTTAAATATTTTTGTTTTGAAGAATTAACAAATTCTATTAATCATTTTGGAGTTCTCATTGTGCTCATAATATTATTCTTCAGAATTCTCTATAGGCTTTTGAATATTAAATTGTTGTTGTGGGTTTGAATTAGATTGAACTGTATCTGGTAGCCCTTGTGCATAAGTTAATCCAGATATTTCTATTTTAAAGTTTTCTTTGACTCACCCTTTATCCTTTAATCTTTTTTCAAATATTTTTAGGCTCTTTAATTGATAGTCTTGTAAATTAGTTACTTGTCTCAAATCTTTATAATTTTCAGCAACAGTTAATCTTTCTTTCTTATCATTTGAGTTTATAGTTACTCCAAGCATTTCACATTCCTTTTCATACATAGATTGAATTATCTCTTTCATATCCTTTACTCTTTGACCATCTATAATTGGCATTGCTTGATACAGATTTTGTTCTTTAGCTCCTACAGTACCAGATTGCCTAATTAGCTCATAAAAGACACTTGGATTTTGAATTTGAGATTTCTCAGTATCAAATGTTTCTTGATTTCTTACTACAACTTGAACTGTCTTTGATAAAGCTTTAGTAGCATCTACAACTCTTGATTTACCTGCAACATATTCCATATTTATTTTCCATCATTTTCTAAAATTAGCACCCCCACTTAAACTTAAATAAATCATTTCTTTGGGGTCTAAATCAAAGTAATCAATTCCAGTTAATAATGATTTGAAATAATATTTCCCATCATCTTTTTGACGCATATAAAAAAGCCTAAATGGATTGTTCCTAAATAATTTTTCTTCTGGGATATTATCTTTGTAAACATCGCTTTCAGCCATTTGAATTTCTTGATTCATTATTTCTTCACTCTTTATTATCCATACTTTTCCAAAGTACCATTCCTTTATTAAAGGTTCTCAAATTTCATTTAATAAATCTTCATTATGACAATCAAATTCTCCAACCCAGTATGAACCAATGTGGTCCATTTGGTCTAAGCAATTTAAAGTAATATTCTTTCAATAAGGTTCATCAACATCTGTTAAATAATTTGTAGTGCTCTTGTAAATATGTCATGCTTTATCCAACATTTCTTTAGTTACTATTGATTGACCTTCTTCTGTATAAGGAGAGATAAATTTCTGTCTATATAAATCAGCAAAGCTTGAAATGCCTGAAGTGCTAATTATCATTCTTTAATTTATCATGCTCATATCTGAGCATGTCAACTATAGCTAATTGTAAATAATAAGTTACGTTCTTTAATCTAGTGGTGATGGTTAAGTGTTCCATAAATTTGTCCATACCTAATTCTTTATTTAACTTTACTAATTTTTCACAGGACTCTAAATAATCAACAGTCATATCAACAGAAGATTTTAAATTTAATGTTGCTTCTTTAATTTTTTCAATAGCCTCTTCCATAGAAGAATATTGACTTCTCTTGGTAAGTAAATTAGTTTCTATATGGCGCATGCCTTATTCCATGTTTCTTTATTTTTTCATTTCTAATTTCAATACCTTCCATTACCATTCTTATTCAACCATTTATAGCTGACTTATTTAAATTAAGTTTAACTCTACATCATTCAAGAGTATCCATCAGAAATTTCTTCTTCATAACTCCATCTAATCATTGTTTATTAGGATTCTTATTAAACCACGCATCTATACCAAGTAAAGGTGCAATAAGCTCTCTACATATTTTGTTCTTTACTTTATTGAAACTTATTTTCTCTTTAGTATTAGGTGAGTTAATTGTTTCAAGATATTTAAATACTAAATTAACAATTGGATGTGGTCTTGCATTAAATAAAGGAACTAACATTTAACTATAGTAAATAACTTTATTATATTAAATAAACTAACTCAAACTTCGTTTGATGGTTTTGCCCTAAAGGGAAGTTGAGCCCCCCTACCCCCCATAACATAAATTTGCATATGTTAATAAGGAGTAGGAAGACTTACTTCCCTTTAGGTTGCCCTGTAAGGTATAGTGTCGCCGCCCCTATTTAAAAATATTATACTTTCTTCTGCTTAGATTTATTTGTTTTTTCTTTTTCATTAATAACTTCTTTAATTAATTTAGTTTGCTCTTTAACAGTATCTGAAATAATCTTTAATTCTTCTTTATTAATATTAGTTAGTAATTCCTTTCAGCTTTTTCCCCTAATTTTTTTAAGGCATGTAGCTATAGCACCAAGAACAGTTGCTACTCCTATACATATTGCCGTAATAACTTCGGGGTCAGATACAGAACTAAATGCCATAAAAATGTCTCATTCTATGTATATATTATATATAATATATAAAGTATAAGTAGTGTTCAGTCAACTAACTAACCTATAGTCGCTATTTATACATTTGATATATGGAAAATCAAGAAGAAGTAGTAGAAAATAAAGTTGTTGAAGCTCCAGTAGAAAATTTAGAAGATAAATACAAACAGCTTATTAAAGAAAAAGATGAGCAAATTGAAATATTAGTTAAGCAAAGTGAATTACAAAAAAAAGTTCATAAACAAGTAGTTGATACTCTTGAGAAAAAAGTATCTGAATCAAATGAAGTTAAGAATCCATTTGAATGAGTAGAAAAGAAAATAAAAAATTTTAATCCAAAGGGATATGAAACTTTTGAAGAATTTAGAAATAATAAAGAGAATAGAATAGAAAGATTAATGCAAAATCATTTAAAAGTTTTGAAAGATTACTATAAAGAAAGTGATGAAGGAGCGGCAAAACGGGTTGAAGGAATTTTTAAAGTAATGAATAATAAATAATGGCTTACTCACAAATTAATTACGTTGCAGAAGTTAATGTTGGAAGCAGTCCAGATATTACTGCAGAATGATGTGGTTACAACCCAAATACATATTCTATTAATGCTTTTTTCAGAGGTATCTACACCGATATTTATATGGGTGTTATTACTAGAATGAAAAAAACAATGCCAGCTGGACATGCATTCTTATTAAGTTCTCTTGACCAAGATGCATTTATTGGTGATGCATTTAGACATATTGAAGTTGGTGAATCATTTATTAAAGATTATGTAGAAGTAGAAGGTGAAGGAGAGGACCTTGGACCAAAATCTGCTCCACATTTAAATATTATTAGTGAAACAGATAGACTTATTGAAAAATGGGAAGTAGCATGTTCACACAACAGAGATACTTTTGGACAATTTTTTAAGAGCTATGCAGATTATTTAGAGTTAGTTAAATTGCTTGAAGGTAATTTAAGACAAGCAATTGAAAATGCACTATCAATAATTATTAAATCAATTATTTGTGCTAACCCAGCAAAAATTATTTTTGGTGATAAAGATTTTGCAAGAATATTTGGAAAAACTAAGATTGACCCACATGCAACACAAACAACAACTTCTAAAGCTGGAAGGGCATACAATATTTTGATGCAAAGTAAAATCAAAAAATATTATGGTAAGTCAGTAGAGCTTTGAAAAAATATTCAATTCTATAATCCATATCTATTTACAACTAATTTTGCTTTTGAGGAGCCTAAGAAAGACTTATATTACGAACATCACAAACCTGAAGAAGATAGAGCAAGAAAAGTTACTCAAGAAATATATACTAATGCACATGCAGAAACAGAAGATGAAACTAATAAGACACATTTCATAGATAATCTTCACAGAAATGATTGTCTATTTGCTTTATATGATTTCATTAGTAAAGCAGTTAATGTTATGACTACTGAGAAGAGTAGTGAATATTGACTTGGTAATGATACAGCAATAACAATTTATGATACCAAAGCCGCTAAAGATAGAGCAAGACAACAAGGACTTGGACTTGATGGAAGACCATTGGCAGGTCAAGGAGCTGAAGCAAACATTATAGATACACAGGCAACTTCATCTGCAGATGATTCTTTTGAAGTTAAAACTGAAAGAGAATTTCTTGGAGTATATTTAAATCCAGAAGACTACATTGATTTAAAAAATGGAATTGCAAGAAGAGGACCAATTGATGTTAGGGCCGCTAATTTAAGTATGTTGGGAGAAGATTTAAATATATTCCCAGAAAGAAGTATGCCACCGGGATTTGTAAGAATAGTTGATAAACGTGCATTAGTTATTAAACCATTCTTTGAATTTACTGATGTTCAAACACCTATGGAAAAAATACACTGAAGATACAAAGCATTCTTCCAATTTGCAATTGCTATATTTAAAAACTTTGCAGGATGCTTAGGATTACCAAGTACACACTTTATTGCGGCACCTAGACTTTATGATAAGTATTCTTTAATTGGTCAAGAATTAGAAAAAAAAAAATAAGGTCTAGTGAGCCTGTTGCGCAAGCGCAGGTAAGGACCAGAAGAGGTTTAAGGGCCTCAAGATAATTAAATGGGAATAAGAGTTGATAATCTTAATAACCTATTTTGAGATAACGGGGGATATAGATTTCCAAATACATATCCACATTTAATTGGAGGAGAATGACTTGAAAAAGTTACTCCGGTTATGACAACTCCTGTTACAGGATGGGTAGTTTTAACTGGAGAATATAACTATGCTGAATACAATGGAGAGTTATTCTTCTTAAAGAAGGATAAGCAAATATCCTACAAGAAGAATAAATGAAGATATATATTAATCAAAGACCATTTATGCACCTTATTTAAAAATAAAGCAAATGTAATTGCAAAAGGAACTTTAATTAATGCAAGCTTAGATAAATTACAAGATTCAGATTTTGAATTTACTTTACCTATATTTACAAATTTCAATCATAGAATTCTTCTTCCTTTAAATAAACAAATCTATAATTGGAAAAAGCATATTGTACCCAACGCACCATTTAAAGTTTTTGATGGGCGTTACGCAATAGACAATAAAGATTATGCAAGATTCCTAAGACAACTTGAAAATAATAAAGCACTTTTAAATGGAAAGAAATTTGAAAAGGCTAAGGACTTTACCTTACTCGGAAGAGCTAAATTAAGTAAAAAAAATCATAATTGAAAAAATGAGCTGGTTGTAAAGATAAGAGAATTATTAAGCAATTTAGATAATGATGATGTTATATTAGCCCAATTTGGAACGGATTATGGAAGTGGAAATTTTTTAAGAAATAAATATGTAATAACACATGATTCATATTCTTTAGGAGCTAGGAAAGAAGAATTTAAGCAAGTATTGAATCTTGATTTATCTGGATTAGAGGATATTGAATTAATTAGTTTAACTACGGGAAAACCAAATGATAAGACAACATATTTTAGAGTTGAATTAACTGAAGAAGCTTTCTTAGAGGACAGAGAAAATATTGTTGAAACATATATTAAGAAACTTGCAAGAAGAAATAGAGTATCTTTTTTAAACCCTTATTCAACAAGAGCTATTTATGAAAGAGATGGAAAATTAAATACATGATTTAATGTTAAGGATGGTGGTGAATTTTATTTTCCTCAAAAAGTTTTTTTTAAAACTACCCCATCTTTATTAGCTAAATCACAATATCAAAGGCATTTCCCCTTAAAAAGAAAAATTGAATCATTTAGGAGTGTTTATTTATATTCTGTAAGAAATTTAAATTTTGTATACCAATTTAAATCTAGTGTAGAGCCAGTTCACGATACATACAGAGAAATTAATTTTATTAACCCTGATACATATTTTTCAGCAGATGAATCAAATAAAGCTATTTCAAAAAATCTTTTGAAAAGCACAAATGGATTTAATGTTGTTAAGCCACCATACGATAATTTATATGCATGAAATGTTATTGGAGAGCCATTAAATATAGGATGATTAATTGGACAATTTTCACTTTGATTAAATAATCAAGATACTTATTTTGAAGTTGATAAACCATTCATAGTCAAAAGGAAATTTGATTCTTTAAGAAGAATTAAAGGTCTAAACAAATTAATTTCAAGATTAGTACAAAATGAAGATGCCTATGAACCAACAGCAATTAGAGAAGAAAAGAATTTTCACTTCACTTTAGATATATTTGGAAAATTAAGTGCGCGTGCCAGACAGGCTACTCAAGAAGCGGATTTCCTAATAGGAGAGAAACTTTTATTTACTACTTGAGGATTACCAACTTATTTATTATTCCAGCCAATTAAGGATAATGGGTATGACTATACAATAGATGCTATTGATAAATCAAGTACTTTAATTGGAAGATGATTAACTGGGGCATCATGATTTTATGGATATTCAGTATTTGATGAAGGTAGATACGTTTCAGAATGAGCAAAAGCATGAATGAAAATGGGATATTCAAATTTTGATGAACTAAGTTATGACAGATATTATTCAAGTCCAAGTAAGTATCAACAATTAAAGACGCACATTAAGAGAAATACAAATGCATATTTCATTAGTGAATCTGTATCTTTTAAAAAAACACCCATTAGAGAATGTAATGTTGGAGACATATTCTTTTCTGACTTAGATTACTTCTTTTTTAGCCATGATGAAGGCAATGACCTTACTCAAACAAATTTTGATTGATTTACGCACATTAAAGATAGGGATAGTGATTTACAAGATAAAGAGATAGTTGTTTATCACGATATTCAGGAGGGTGGCTTAGCTATAGGAAAAGTAAATGTATTTGAAACTGAAACTACTTTACCTGATGGACAGTTTATTGCAGAGGACAGTGCAATTAGCGGTGATTCAAGTAATGTAAATAAAGTAAGAACTAAATTAACAAAGATTAGTAAGATATCAAAATATGAAAATTTTGATGAAGTAATTAATGTTGTTAGGAATAGGCCAACAGAATTTTTTCAAGGAGGAATAATTGATTTTACATTAGATGATTTAAAGGGGAATCCATATTTATTTGATTTAAAGGGAACTGACTTTTATTGCCTATTAGACGCACAAGGAAGAGTAAATTTAATTTTTAAAGAAAGTGAAAAGGATGTTAAAGTAAGTCAGAAACAAATATATGCTATAGCGGCAAATGAGGCTATAGCCAAGCTGGATAAAACTCAATGAGTAAATCAGAAAGTTAACTTAAGTATTTATGGACAGAAAGTTGAATTACCTGTAAAGGCCTTTGCACAGAAGATACTAATAACAATTGAATTAGATACAGCAAATTTAGAAAGGGTTGGGCAACAGGCACTAGACTCACACAAAATAGAAATTTCACATGCTCTTGGGAAAACTTATTTGAGATTCGACACTTCCAAATTAGAGACTAGAGGAACTGCACAATTTAATGTATTTGATATTGAAAGATTAGATATTGCAAATATGCGTGCATCAGAAGATTACTTAGTAAAGAGAAGAGAGTTTGATTTGAATACTCAATCAATGAATTTAGAGCACAGGAGAATGAGATTTGAAAATGAAATGCAGAAAGTTTCATTAATAACTAATACCATTATGGGGGCTATAGGGGGAATAACTTCTATTGCCGGAATAGGACTTGGAATTGCAACTGGGCTTTCAAAGATGGCTAAATTAGCTGGAACGGCAGTGAATAGATTAGGAACTGGAATGACTATATCGGCAGTTAATCAGGGAATGGGAACTATATCAAGTGGAGTATCTTCTTATTTACAACTCAGAAGACATTCAGAGAATACTGCAATGATGAATGAAAGAATTGGACAGCAAATTGAGAAACATGTATTGAATTCATACACTATTGATTTATCTTATGCAAGACAAAAAGAAGATTATGCATTTAATTTAAGAAGGGCATTTGCGCAACAAACCTATAATCAAACTAGTTCAAGAGAAAGAAATTTAGCTTTAGATGATAAAGAGAAAGATTTAGAGGGAGTTGGAAGAAAGGAAGATAAAGAAATTTATTTAGAGATATGAACTATCTCTGATAAGCAAAAAGAATATGTAAGTGAATATCATAAAGAATTTGGAGTTGATTGTAGAGTGGCCAATAGTTTAATTCCAGTTGGCAATGGAATGAAAACTGGTGTTTACAAAATGGAGAGTGTTGAATTAACAAATCTAAATGACAGAATTGACTTATTATTAATTAAAGCTTTATTAGAAAATGGAATTCAAATTGTAGAGTGAATTGAGCATGAACAAGTTAAAGAATTAATTCCGGAAGACCCAAGAATAGCTAAATTACAAAAACAAATTGAAGATTTAGAAGCATTAAGAAGACAACTTGAACAAGAAAAAGAATCATTAAATGTAAGGATACAACAATTAACAGTAGAGATTTCTAATTCTAAAGATGAAGAATTTAGACTTCAAGGAGAAATAAAGGATAGGGAAAAGAAGATAGAGAAAATTAAAGAAGATTTAAATGTAGCTTCACAGCAACTTGAATATGAAGTAGATAAGTATGATAAATTAAGTGTTGGATATAGAAAATTAGAGCAAGATAAAGCAGTTGAAGAAAGATTAAAGAATCTTTATTTAGAAGAGAAGAATAAGTTAACTGAAGAATTAAGAGTAGAAAAACAATCACTAAAAAATCTTCAGTCTCAAAAAAAAGATATTGAAAATAGCTTAAAACAAAAAGAAAAAGAACTTGAAGAGGCAAATACAAGTAAAGAAGAATTACAGAAGTCTCTAGCCGCTTTAAATATACAATTAAATTCTGAGAAGCAAAAAAACACTGAATTAACTGAAGATTTAAAAAAGCAATTAGAAGAATGTAAACAAAGAGAGAGAGTTTTATTTACAGAAAAAAGTAAATCTAATGAAGAGATTGAGAACTTAAAGAAAGAAAATTTAGATTTAGAAAATAAAGTTAAAGAATGTGCACAATTAGAAGAAAAAATAAGTAAACTGGAAGAAATAGAAGCTGAATTAACTAAGGTTAAAGAAGAGAAAGATACTCTTACTAAACAATATGATGCAAAATTAATAGAGCTTCAAGAGAGAGATAAGACTATTGAAGGTTTAAGACAAGTTGAGAAATTTGAAGTAAGTAACCTTCCTAATAAATATGTCTACTCATTAATGAATCATCTGACAAGAGCATTTAAGGATTATACAATTCCTGATTATCCTTGAATTTTTGATGAAAGTCACAAAAGCGCTCGATTTATAACAGTTTATAAATGAGATGAAAAATACAGAATTTTTATAGCCCCAGATGGTTCTGGAGTAAATACTGAGGTATATAAATTTAAATTATGATGAGGTAGATGGGATTTGGGTTTTTATTGGAAATTTACCAATGATTCTTTTAGAAATCAAAAACTTATTGAAATTGTAAATAGTAATTCACCTACAGATACAGGTAGTTCATTATATGGTTCAGATTCTTCACCACAATCATATGATAAAGCAGTATATGTAGGTAGAGCCAAAGTAATTATGTCACAATATATGTTACGACAACCTAGAATATATTCTTTAACTAATGTCAATATTAAAAACGCTGAAGAACTATTAAAAGTGGAATTAGTATCCAAAATTTATTTTAATCCAGAAAAGGGATGAGGAATTTTCACTGATAGTTGAGTAATTAATAAAGAAAATGAAAAACAATGAACTATTCTTGAAACATATGGAGATTATTTAAAATTCCTCGGATGTACCTGAGACCCAATTAATGAAAAGGTAATACCCAAAAATTAAAAAGCCAATGTATAAATAAAGCCAATAGATAATAAAATTCAGATTATTAATAAACTAACAATAAATATATATCCTATAGTAGGAAGCATAATTATATTTTAGTGGAAAGTCAAGATAATATATTAATAGACTTTTATAAAGACAAATCTGAGACTACTAATAATAAAGAAGAGGATTTAAAAAGGATAGAGCAATTAAAGAGTGTAGACTATATTCAAACAGAGGAAGAAAAACAATTATATGAAAAATTTTGTCAAATAGCTAATGAGGACCCAGACCAGAAATTTAAATTTGAACACATTGATAAATTAGGGGTTAAAGCAGATTTTGTAATAATATATGGTAAGAAGGGAATTGGAAAGACATATCAGATATCAAAGATAATTTCAGAATTATCTGATAAAGATGAGAATGCAGAAGTAATATTATTAAGAAATACAGTATCTGAATTTCAAGCATTACAAAAACAATTATTAGTAGATTATTCTCCAATTTATTTAAAGGGCAGGACAACTAATAATCCATCATTATTTCATAAACATTTATTAAGAGGAAAGAAACCCAGATATATGGGTTTTTGTGCGGCTTTAAACGGGTTTTCATTAGAGTCAGCAAAAAGTGCTGAATACCCTAATATTAGATTAATTATTTGAGATGAATGTACAAATGTGGGTACCAGTACTACTTATGATTCAGGAGACATAGCAAGATTTATTACATTCTTTGATTCCATAATAAGGAATAAGACAAATGTGAAGATATATATATTTGGAAACTTCCACAGACAGACATCAGGAAAAGTAAGTGATGTTCTATTAGATACTCTGAGAATACCATATGGATGTACACTTAAACATAAGATAGTTGAATCTCATAATAAGAAGAATAAATCTTCATTTCTTTACATAAACACAGGTTCTTTATATAGCGGAGTTGATACTAATGCAAAAGTATCATTATTTAGTGAGCAAATACAAGAAGACTTATATGGGAATATGCCAAAGAGCTATTCAAGCATGGTTGGAGCACTTAATATTTTTTATAGCCATATTCCTGAATGGGGACTAATATTTAATAATGGAATTGATACTTACATATTATTATTAAGTAGTTTTTCTGCTAAGAAAGATAAGAATCATAAAGAATTAAATTGAATGATACATATGGAAAAATTTCCAACAGATAATGTTTTTGTGCATGATATATTAACTTCAAGTATGGCACTTTACAATGCATATAGTAAAGATTATGGAGTTGAATTAATTAGTAGTGAAGAAGAAAGATTATATATACATGAGCTATATGAAATTTGCTTACAGAGGTCATTATATTATTCATGTGATATAGCATTAGAGCTATTTAAATGTCAAATGAATTATTGACAAGAGAAATATAATTTGGGAATAACAGTATCTTTTTTTCCTACTAAAAATAAACAGTGAAAGGGATTTTAATCATTAAGTGGTGTCCAAATACCTTTCTTCTTAGCATAATTAAGAATATGATTAACTATATAATAACGGTCTCTGAAATTTTTATTACTTAAAGCAGTTTCATCAAAAAAATATGAGGTTCTTAAAAAAAATAAAGTTCTTTGTCTAGTAGACAAACCAAGAGTATCAAATACTTCATCTTTATTAGGAACTATGAAATCCCAGAAAGTTCTAATATAATCACTGCTTTTTATAATTTTAACTATTTTTAATAAAGTCTCATTATCAGCATTGTAACCATATCTTTTTAATTTCTTCAATAAATATTGTGCAAAATTTAACTTTGTCATACCATAATATTATAATATAAAAAGATGTAAAAAAAAGTTTAAAGTTGGTAGGATTTGTGATATAATATATATATATGAATAACAAAGAAATAATCAATCTTCTTAAAGAAGAAAGAAATGCTCTTGATTTACAAAGACATAATATTAAAGAAACTAATAGAAGATTAAATCTTCAAATTCGAAGATTAACAGATGATATTAATAGAATGTCACCTGCTGTTAAGAAAAGGTTTGCACCTAGATTAAGAAGACAAATAAAAATTTCAAGAGAAAATATTAACAACAATAATTACTATCTTTTAAGAACCTGAAGTGAGAAGAACATAAGATGAGAAAATAAGTGTACAGATAATGGAATTTGCTGATTTAAATTAACACAATTAATTGAAGAAGAAAGAGGTTGAGGAATATATATATAAGATAATGTTAATTCTTAAAGATAAAGTCTTAAGACAAATAAATAAATGTGATGAAGCTAGAAGAAAATTACAGAGTTTTGTAGAGTCAGTTAATAATACGTTAGCATTACTGAAAGAAAAGGTAAATGATATTAGAATTGAACCAAGAAGAATTGGAATTCCTAAACCAGCAACAACAACTGATGATATTGCAAAGATGCTTGATTTTAATTATGGATTGCCAATTGGATATTCAGAACTATGTATGGAAACTATTCGATTACAAGATTTATTAAGGGATGAATACAAGAGAATAACAACTGAAGCTAAAGAACAACAGAATAATAAAAAAGATTACACAGTTAAATCTAAAGAAGGAAGTACAATAATGGAAGTTGAGACAATTAAATTAAATGATAAAGAAAC
>NZ_LWUJ01000018.1 GCF_001645765.1 Candidatus Mycoplasma haematobovis
TACCAATTTCTCTTGCTAATACTTTCTTTTCCAAAGGAATTTGTTCTTCCTCTAAACCCTCTAATAACTTTAAATATTTTTGTTTTGAAGAATTAACAAATTCTATTAATCATTTTGGAGTTCTCATAACACTCATAATATTATTCTTGAGAATCTTCTATAGGCTTTTGAATATTAAGTTCTTCAGGGTTAGAACCTGCTTGAACAGTATCTGGTAGTCCCTGTGCATAAGTTAATCCAGATATCTCTATTTTAAAGTTTTCTTTAACTCATCCTCTTTCCTTTAACTTCTTTTCAAATATCTTTAAATTCTTTAATTGATAATCCTGTAAATTAGTTATCTGTCTTAAATCTTTATAATTCTCAGCAACAGTTAATCTTTCTTTCTTATCATTAGAGTTAGTTGTAAATCCAAGCAACTCACATTCCTTATCATACATAGTCTGAATTATTTCTTGCATATCCTTTATTCTCTGTCCTTCTATAATAGGCATTGCTTGATATAAATTTTGTTCCTTAGCACCAACAGTACCTGCTTGTCTCTTTAATTCATAGAATACACTAGGATTCTCTATTTGAGACCTTTCACTATCAAATGATTCTTTATTTCTTACTATAACTTGTACTGTCTTTGATAAAGCTTTAGTTGCATCAACAACTCTTGATTTACCTGCAACATACTCCATATTAACTTTCCATCATTTTCTAAAATTAGCACCATCATTTAAAGATAAACAAATCATTTCTTTGGGGTCTAACTTAAAGTAATCAATTCCAGTTAATAATGATTTGAAGAAATATTTACCATCAGAATTCTGATATCTTTCAAATAGCCTAAAAGGATTTCCTCTTAATAATCTTTCTTCAGATATATTATTCTTATGTAGGTCGCTTTCAGCAAGAACTATTTCTTGATTCATTACTTCTTCACTCTTTATTATTCATACCTTACTAAAGTATCAAGACTTAATTAAAGTTGCTCACACTTCACTTAATTGTTCATCATTATGACAATCAAATTCTCCAACTATATATGCACCTACATGTTCCATTAAATCTAAGCAACTTAAAGTAATATTCTTTCAAAAACTTTCACCTTCTTTACTTCCAGATAAGTAATTAGTAGTTCCTCCTCAAATAGTTCAAAACTTATTTCACATCTCTTTGGTAATAAGTTCTTGTCCCTCCTTGTTATAGGGAGTCAAGTATGTTTGCCTATACATATCAGCAAGGCTAGCTAAACCAGCAGTATTAATTATCATAAGATAATTTATTTAATAAGCATAGAACTTTAAATATTTCATTTCCAGTATCAATAACATTCACAGTATTAATTTTTGAAACCAATTCAATAAGATGCTTTTCCAACATCACTCTGAGAATTATCATTCAAAAGTATCAAATGTTTTTGGAGTATATCCTTCAAATCTAAAGTATTTTCCATTGAAATAAATACCAAATTTACTTACCAATCTTTCAAAATACTCTAAACAATCTTGAAATTCTTGTGGCAAACAGCCTTTAACAGATGTAAGTATATTAATTCTTCCATTCATACAAGCACATACAGCACCCCCTAATCGATTAAATCTTTCTGGAAATAATTTTCTTGATTCAAATGCATATCACATCATACACGCATATTTAACAGCGGTTCTTGCAGTAAAATGTGAATCTCCTAAGTCTTCTTGATTTAAAAATTTTTCAATTAATATTTCAATATCATCTTTCATAACTTAGTGATAATACATAATTATACTGAATCTATCTTTGAATACTTTCACATCTTTATAAAATTAAATTCTTTAATTTTATCATTTAAAGATGGTCTGATTGGTCACTCACCTCTTAATATACTTAGACAATCTTCATATACTTTCTCTTTCCTTTTTGCTTTAGCCTCTATTACTTCTGGTTCCTTACAGAAATGTGATAACCATAGTTCATTAAAGAATTTCTGAATATCCATTACTCTTCTTTCTTCTTCTTCCTTGCCTTCTTAGGTTTATCAACAGACTCTTTCTTAGGCTCCTCTAATTTAAACCTACTTCAGAAATATCTTTCACATTGCTCTGCAACAGCATTTCTACCTACTCTAAATTCATCCATATATAACTTTACTAATTCATTACCTAATTTAAGTATCCTAGCACCCTCTCTTCAAGAGCTAGTATAATCATCAATGGTATGTGGCTTAGAACAAATATGTGGACATTTATTTCAGAACCAAGCCTGAATACCAAGAATATGTTTAAGTAAATTTCCAAATTCAGTTTGTACTTCAGCTTTATCTACTTCACCAACCTTAAATTTTTGAATAAGTATGTAAAGTTTATGTTCTTCAACACAAGATGCAAATTTTTCCTTTTCCATAAATTAATAATAATAAATAATATACTTTCCTGACTAATCCAAATAAGTCCTGTTCGCTCCAGCTCACAGTCCTTCTTTGTCTTAGTCAGGAAAGGCTTGGGAACCCCCTTACCCCCTATAGGGCAAGAAGGATTCCTAACCTGACTAAGACAAGGTCTTGTGCAGTGTAAGGATGGTATACCCCCTATTGTATATTACAACTCTATTATTATACTTTCTTAGACTTAGATTTGCTTGTTTTTTCTTTTTCACTAATAACTTCTTTAATTAATTGAGTTTGCTCTTTAACAGTATCTGAAATAATCTTCAATTCTTCTTTATTAATATTAGTTAGTAATTCCTTTCAACTTTTCCCTCTAATTTTTTTAAGGCATGTAGCTATAGCACCAAGAACAGTTGCTACTCCTATACATATTGCTGTAATAACTTCAGGGTCAGATATAGAACTAAATGCCATAAAAATGTCTCTTCCTATGTATATATTATATATAATATATAAAGTATAAGTAGTGGTACATTCAACTAACCTATAGTCGCTATTTATACATTCGATATATGGAAAATCAAGAAGTAATAGAAAATAAAGTTACTGAAGCTTCTGTAGAGAAATCTAATAATGATGAAGCATTAAAGAATATTATTGAACAACAACAGCAATTAATAGACCAGTTGACTAAGCAACAAGAGCTTTCTAAGAAAGTTAATGACCAGTTAAATGAAACTTTGAATCAAAGATTGAAGCAAGATGAAGAGAAGAGTAAAGACCCTTATGGATGAATGGAAGATGCTATTGGTAAGAATTTTGAATATCAAGCAAAATTTAATGTTAATGATAATCAAGATTCATTTAAAGGTAGTGAACAATTAGGTTCTTGATATATGAAATATTTAAAGGACCAAGGATTTACTAATGAAGAAGTATATAGTAGACTTAATAGAATGTTTGAAGGATTAAAAACTGGCATTCAAGCCCATGAGAGTTTATAATTAAGATATGGCCACAACAATGAAATATACATCTTTACCTACTGCAGTTAAATTAAGAGTTGCTATACATCCTGATGTAACTAAAGAATGATGTGGATACAACCCTAATAACTATACAATACCTGTATTCCTAAAGGGGATATTCAGAGATGTATATATGGGAACAGTAACTAATCTTAAAGCATCTATTACTGAGCCTTGATTGAAAGAATTTATTGAAGAAGACCCTGAAGCATTTTTAGGTGATGCATTTAGACATATTGAAGTTGGTGAAATATTTCCTGAAGAATATACAGATATAGATAGACCAGATGAATCTTTAGCACCTGTATCTGGACACCACTTAAATATTATTACTGAGACAGATAAGACTATTGAGAAATGACATATAAGAATTTCTCACAATAGAGATACATATGCTAGTTATTTCAAAGACTACTCTAGCTTTAAAGAATTTGTTGACCTTCTTAAAGGACATATGACTAAAGGTATTAAGAAGGCACTAGGATTAATTGTTAAAGCAGTAATGACTTCAGACCCATCTCAAGTAGTATTTGATGATAAAGATTTTGCAAGAATATTTGGAAGAACAAGAGATAATCCTAAATCAGCTGTTCCTGCAGGTCCGGCTGAAGGAACTATTGAATCATCTACTTTAGGAACTAAATACAATAAGATGATGCAGAAATTAATACAGAAATATTATGGTAAAGCGGCATTGATATGAAAGAACATTCAATGGTACAATCCCTACTACTTTAGCTTTGATGACTATTATGAAGAAATGAGTAGAGATACTATATTTGAACAAGCTAATGTTGGTAAAGATAAATCTAAGAGACAGATGCAACAATTATATTCTGATGCTCATAGCTCTTCAGAAGCTTTAAGAGGAGATAATCAGAAGACATATAAAGTTCATCATCTACATAGAAATGATGCTTTATTTGCATTATTTGATGCTATTAATAAAGCTTTAATAATATTAACTAATGAAGAATCACCAGAGTTCTGACTAGGTAATGATACTGCAAGTAGAGTTCAACAAATTAAAGCTGAAGCTGAAAGAGCTAGAGCTGAAATGGCAGTTGCAAGTGAAGTAGATGGTCAAGTTATAGGTCCAGATGGAGCACAACCTGATAAAGCATATACAACTTCAGCTTCTTCTGATGATGCATTTGAAGTAACTGCAAATAAAGATAGTTTAGTGTTATTATTAAATCCAGAAGACTATGCTGATTTAAAGACAGGTATTGCAAGAAGGGGTCAAATGGATGTAAGAGCAGTTAACTTAGATATGTTAGGAATAACAGTTTATCCTATGAGAAGTATGAAACCTGGATTTGCTAGATTAATTGATAAGAAAGCATTTAAGATTCGTTCTTATTTCCAAATGACTGATATCCAAAGTCCTATGGAGAAATTAACTTGAAGATATAAAATGTTCTATCAATTCGCCATTACTATGTTTAAGAACTTTGCAGGATGCTTATTTATACCTAGTCCACACTTTACTGCCTCTTCAAACTTTTATGATAAGTATGGAATTATAGGACAAGAGGTAGAAAAAAAGCAATAGCCCCTTCTGGGGCTAGGGCAACAGCCTCTGTAAGGAGAAGGAAGAATGGAGGTTGAACTCCCCCTAGGCCAATAGAACCATCAGAGGTTCTTGGATAATATATGTCAATCAAAGTAGATAATCTTAGTAATCTATTTTGAGATAATGGAGGATATAGATTTCCAAATACATATCCACATTTAATAGATGGAGAATGACTTGAAAAAGTTACTCCTGTTATGACTACTCCTGTCACAGGATGAGTAGTTCTTACTGGAGACTTTAATTACTGTGAATACAAGGGTGAATTATTTTTCTTAAAGAAAGATGCATTAATTTCTGAAAGTAAGAATAAGTGAAGATACATACTTATTAAAGACCATATATGTACTTTATTTAAGAATAAAGCAAATGTATTAGCAAAGGGAACTTTAGTTAATTCAAGCTTAGATAAATTACAAGATATAGATTTTCAATTTACATTACCAGTATTCAATAACTTTAATCACAGAATATTACTTCCTCTTAGTAAGCAGATTTACAACTGAAAGAAACATATTATTCCTAATGCCCCTATTAAAACATTTGGAGCTAGATATGCAATTGATAATCATGATTATTCAGTATTCTTAAGACAACTTGAAAATAATAAGACAGTATTAAATGGAGCTAAATTTGAGAAATCAAAATTCTTTACTTTACTGGGTAGAGCAAAACTTACTAAGAAAGAACATAATTGAAAGAATGAGTTAGTTGCTAAGATAAAGGAATTATTAAGTGGATTAGATAATGATGATGTTATTTTAGCTAGATTTGGAAGTGACTTTGGTGGAGCACAATTTTTAAGAAATAAATATGTTCTTACACATAATTCTTATTCATTAGGGGTTCATAAAGAAGAGTTCAAACAAGTATTTAATTTAGACCTAGCTGGACTTGAAGATATAGAACTAATAAGTTTAACCACAGGTAAAGCTGACTCAAATACTTATTTCAAAATTAATTTAAAGGAGGTACCAATTATTGAAAGTAGAGAAGGAATTACAGATACCTTTATTAAGAAGCTTTCAAGAAGAAATAGAGTTTCATTTCTTAATCCTTATTCAACAAGAGCTATTTATAGAAAGGGGAAATTAGGAACTTGATTTAATTCAAATAATAATAGAGAGCATTTATTACCACAGAAAGTATTCTTCAAAATTAAGCCTTCTTTATTAGCTAAATCAAAGTATGATAGGAATTTCCCTTTATCAAGAAAACTTGAATCATATAGGAGTGTTTATTTATATTATTGTTGAAATATAGACTATGTATATAGATTTAAGGATGATGCAGATATAGGAAACTATTATTACAAAGAAAATAACTTTATTGACCCTACTACATATTTTGATAATGACAGTTCTAATTTAGCTTTATCTACAAAGACTTGAACATCTAATGATGGATTCTTAGTTGTTAAACCACAATATGAAGATTACTTTCCTTGAAAGAAAATTGGAGAGCCATTTACAGTAGGATGGCTTATTGGACAATTTTCATTATTCTTAGGGAATAATGAGAATCACTTTGAATCAGATAAACCTTTCATAGTAAAGAGTCCATTCTTATCACTTAAGAGAATTAGGGGACTTACAAATCAAGTATCAAGATTAACTCAGAATGCAGATGCATATGAGCCACCATTAGTTAGTTCTGATGCTAATTACACATTCACTTTAGATATATTTGGAAAGCTAAGTGCAAGAGCAAGACAGGCTACTAAAGAAGCAGATTTTCTAATAGGAGAGAAATTATTATTTACTACTTGAGGTTTAGGTGCTTATTCTTTATTCCAGCCAGTAATGTCTGATGGATATAGCTATACACTAAGTAGTCTTGAAGATAGTCATACTTTAATTAGTAAGTGGCTTACAGGAGGTAGTTGATATTACGGTTATTCAATATATGGTGAAGATGATTACATTACTGAATGGGCAAAGGGCTGAATGAAGATGGGATATTCAAATTTCAATGAATTACATTTTGATAAATATTATTCAAGTCCAAGTAAATATAGAGAGTTAAAGGGACATATAAAGAGAAATACAAATGCATTCTTCATTAGTGAGGATATAGACTTTACTAAGACCCCTATTAAAGAGGTTAAGAAAGGTGATATATTCTTTTCGGACCTAGATTGATACTTTTATGACCACAGTGAAGGTAATGACCTTACTCAAATAAATTCCAATTGATATACATCATGAAAAGATAGTAAAGCTGATTTACAGGATGAAGAGATAGTAGTTTACCATGATATTCAAGAAGGTGGAATTGCTATTGGTAAAGCAAATGTTTGAGAAACAGATACTACTCTTCCTGATGGACAGTTTATTGCAGAGGGCAGTGCAATTAGCAGTGATTCTAGTAGCAATAATAAAGTAAGAAGTAGAGTAACTAAGATAACAAAATTAACTGAGAGAAGTTTTTCTACATTTGATGAAGTAATACATACATTAAGAAATACTCCATCTTCATTCTTTAAGCAAGCATGCATAGACTTTACATTAGATGATTTAAAGGGAAATTCATATTTATTTGATTTAAAGGGAACTGATTTTTACTGCTATTTAGACCCCCAAGGGAGAGTCAATTTAATATTTAAGAATAGTGATAAGGATGTTCAAGAAAGCAGAAAACAAATTTATGCTATATCAGCAAATGAAGCTCTTGCTAAGCTAGATAAGACACAGTGAGTTAATCAGAAAGTTAATTTAAGTATTTATGGACATAAAGTTGAATTACCTATTAAGGCCTTTGCACAAACTATAGTAGCAACTATTGAATTAGATACTGCTCATTTAGAAGGAAGAAAGCAAGAGGCATTAGACTCACATAAAGTAGAAGTTACACATGCTTTAGGGAAGACTTATTTAAGATTTGATACTTCAAAATTAAATGTTCAAGGGACTTCACAATTTAATGTATTTGATATTGAAAGATTAGATATTAATAATTCAAGAGCATCTGAAGATTACTTACTAAGAAGAAGAGAATATGAAATTGGTAATGAGGCAATGCAAATTGAGCATGAGAAGATGAGATTTGAAAATGCTGTAAAGCAGAATGAATTAATAACAGATACTGTTCTTGGAACAATTGGAGGAGCATTACTTAGTGTAGGTAGTGTAGCTTTAGCAGGAGCAACAGGAGGTTTAAGTGCTGGTTTAGCTTTAACTGGTATTGGAAAAGGATTATCTATTATGAAGTCAGGATTCTCAAGTGGATATAGATGACAAAGATTTAATGAGGCTACTGAGAATATGAATAAAGGTATAGCACTAGCTATTCAAAAACAATTAGTTAATTCATATACCATTGACTTGACTTACCAAAGGCAAAGACAAGATTATGCATTTAACTTAAGAAGAATGTTTAATCAAGAAAGTATTCATCAAACTTCTTCTAGAGAGCGTAATTTAGCTTTAGATGATAAAGAGCAAGATTTAATAGGGTTACCTAGAAAAGAGGATAAAGAGATTTACTTAGAAATATGAACTATCTCTGATAAACAGAAAGAATATGCAACAGAATATCATAAAGAATATGGTGTTGATTGTAGAGTAGCAAATACTTTAATTCCATTTGGAAATGGAGTTAAGACAGGTGTATACAAATTAGAGAGTTGTGAATTAATTAATTTAAATGATAGGACAGACTTAGTATTAATAAAGGCTTTATTAGAAAGAGGAATACAGATTGTTGAATGAATAGAGCATGAGAAAGTTAGAGAGCTTATTCCAGAGGACCCTAGGATAGCTAAATTACAACAGCAAATTGAAGCTTCTGAAAGACGTAGACAGGAACTTGAGAATGAGAAGGCATTATTAGATACTAGGATTCAAGAATTAACAGTTGAGATTCAGAATTCTAAAGATGAAGAAGAAAGATTAACAGGAGAATTAGATAGTAAGAAGAAAGAGTTAAAGAAGGCTAAAGAGGATTTAAAGGTAGTATCACAACAACTTGAATTTGAGGTAGATAAATATGACAGATTAAGTACAGGTTATAGAAAATTAGAGGAAGAGAAAGCTGTTGAAGAGAGACTGAAGAATTTATATTTAGATGAGAAGAATAAATTAAGTTCAGAAAAAAATGCTATTCAAATTGAGCTAAATCAGAAGAAAGAAGAGTTAAGTAATACAAAAGATACTAATGTTAGATTAGAGGGCCAAATTAGCTCTTTAAATAAACAATTAGATTCTGAGAAACAAAAAAGTGCTACCTGTGATACAGAACATGGTGCATCTAAGAAAGAGTTAGAGAGGGTTAAGAAAGAATTAACTGAGCTTCAAGAAGAACATGAAATACTTAAGTTAGCTAAGACAGCAGAAGAACTTAAAGTAACTCAATGTGAATTAGAGAAGATAGAGTTAAAGGAGAAGTCAGATAAAGTTGCAGAAATAGAAGCTGAATTAACTAAGGTTAAAGAAGAGAAAGATGCCCTTACTAAGCAATATGATGCTAAGTTAATAGAAGTTCAAGAAAAAGATAAGACTATTGAAGGCTTAAGACAGTTAGAGAAATTTGAAGAGGGTAAAGGAACAGATATGGCAGGATATCTTGAAGGATTAACATACAATCTTCAAGATGTTATGGGTAGAAGATTATTTTATTCAAGAACATTTAATCAAATAACAGATACAATAGCAATTGTTCATCCATTAAGTACAGGAGCTGTTTGTATATCTGAAGTTCAATTAGTTTATGTTGTATTAAAAAAAGCACCAACACTTTATTGAGGGTATCTTCCAGTTTTACTTTATACTGGTGAACATAATGGTTTAGTTAAATCAGAATACTATGGTTTCTTTGCGCTTAATAAGAATACTATGACTAGAACTTATTGAGGTGGTACATATAGACAATATTTAACAAAAAGATTAAATACTTGAGAAGAAATTAAGACACATATATTAGGTTATTATAAAAAAGAAAGAGCATATAGTGTATGTACTAGATATACATATAATTTTACAGACGAACCTTTACCAGAATTTGTTAATAAAGATTTTTCAAGAATTTATGGTACAGCGGGTTCTGTTCGAGCAGACCCTGAATGAAAAGTATCTCATGTAATATATTGAGATTCGTCAGAAGAAAAAACAATTGGGGATTTTACTTGAAAATCTCATAAAGATGATGGCACTCCAAATAAAGAAATTAAAACATTTAGAGATTATGCAACAGCATTATTAGGATTTGACCCTTGAGAAGAAGAAATAAAATGACCTAAACAATAATGGAAACTAAAGATAATATTCTCATTGATTTTTACAAGGACAAATCTGAAGAAGTAATTAATAAAGAAGAGGATTTAAAAAGAATAGAGCAATTAAAGAGTGTAGACTATATTCAGACAGAGGAGGAGAAAGAACTATATAGTAAGTTCTGTGAGATAGCTAATAAAGACCCAGACCAGAAATTTAAATTCGACCATATTCATCAACTAGGAGTTAATGCAGATGTAGTTATTATTTATGGTAAGAAAGGAATTGGAAAGACATATCAGATATCAAAGATAATTTCAGATTTATCTGAGAGAGATGAGAATGCAGAAGTAATATTAATAAGAAATACTATATCTGAATTTAGTGCTCTTGAAAAACAATTAACAGTATCTTATTCTCCTATTACCCTTAAAGGAAGAACAACTAATAATCCATCTTTATTTCATAAGACTTTATTAAGGGGTGACAAACCCAGATATATGGGTTTCTGTGCGGCCCTAAACGGATTTGCCCTTGAGGCCGCTAAAGGAGCTGAATACCCTAATATCAGATTAATAATATGAGATGAATGTACCAATGTAGGTAGCAGTACTTCTTATGATGCAGGAGACATAGCAAGATTTATTACATTCTTTGATTCCATAATAAGGAATAAGACAAATGTGAAGATATATATCTTTGGAAACTTCCACAGAACTACTAGTGGTAAAGTAAGTGATGTTCTATTAGATACTCTGAGAATACCATATGGTTGTACCTTAAAGAAGAGAACTGTCTATTCTAAGAATAAGAAGAATAAATCAACATTCTTATATGTAAATACAGGTTCCCTATATAGCGGTGTAGATAATAATGCAAAGATATCTTTATTTGGAGAGCAAATTCAAGATGATTTGTACTTTAATATGCCAAAGAGCTATTCAAGCATGGTAGGAGGCTTAAACCTATTCTACAGTCATATACCTGAATGAGGACTAATATTTAATGAAGGAATAGATACTTACATATTATTGTTAAGCAGATATCAGAATAAGAAAGATGAGATACATATGGAACTAAACTGAATGATACATATGGAAAAATTTCCAACTGATAATGCATTTGTGCATGATGTAATGACATCTGATATTGGACTTTACAATGAATATAGTAATTATGGAATTCATATTATTACAGAGCAAGAAGAAAGACTATATATACATGAGCTTTATGAAATATGTCTACAGAGGTCACTATATTATTCAAGTGACGTATCTAGAGAGCTATTTAAAGTACAGATGACTAAATGACAAGATAAGTATAATTTAGGAATAACTGTATCTTTTTGACCTACTAAGAAAAAGAAGTGACAGGGATTTTAATTAAATTGGTGTTCAATCACCTTTCTTCTTAGCATAATTAAGAATATGATTAACTATATAATAACGGTCTCTGAAATTTTTTTTACTTAAAGCAGTTTCATCATAAAATTCAAAGTTTCTTAAAAAGAATAAAGTTCTTTGTCTAGTAGACAAACCAAGAATATCAAATACTTCATCTTTATCAAAAGCTATGAAATCCCAGAAATCTCTAATATAATCACTGCTTTTTATAATTTTAACTATTTTTAATAAAGTCTCATTATCAGCATTGTAACCATATCTTTTTAATTTCTTCAATAAATATTGTGCAAAATTTAACTTTGTCATACCATAATATTATAATATAAAAAGATGTAAAAAAAAGTTTAAAGTTGGTAGGATTTGTGATATAATATATATATATGAATAACAAAGAAATAAT